>NZ_JBQQBS010000009.1:0-252996 GCF_052245395.1 Streptomyces sp. 4N124 | reverse complement strand
GAGCCTGCTCCGGTCGTCGACGTTCGCTCCGCCACGGAGTCTGCCCTGGTCGCCGATGGGTGCCGGGCCGCTGTCGATGGATCGCCCGCGACGGACCGCGCTCTGGTCGACGAGTCGCAGCCCGCCACCGATCCCATCACGGCCGGTGACGCTCGCCCAGCCGCCGACAAGCCGGCCGCGACCACCCCCCGCCCCACCTTCCTGCGCCGGGTCCGCCCCCACCTCGGCACCATCGCAGGTGTCGCCATCCTCACCGTGCTGCTCTGGCGCATGGGCACCGGCGTCTTCCTGGACGGGCTGCGGCGGATCGACGCGGTGACGTTGGTCGCCGCCGTCGGGATCGGCGTCGTCACCACCGTGTTCAGTGCGTGGCGCTGGGCGCTGGTGGCGCGTGGGCTGCGGATCCGGTTGCCGTTCGGGCCGGCCGTGGCCGACTACTACCGGGCGCTGTTCCTGAACGCGGCCCTGCCGGGCGGCGTGCTCGGGGATGTGCACCGGGCGGTGCGGCACGGGAAGAGCGAGGGCGACCTCGGCCGCGGCGTACGGGCCGTCGTACTCGAACGGGCCGCCGGACAGGCCGTGTTGGTCCTCGTCGGTGCCGCGGTGCTGCTGACCATGCCGTCACCGGTGCTGGCCCAGGCCCGGCAGTTCGCGCCGCTGCTCCTGTTCGCGGCGCTGGGCGCGAGCGCGGTCGTCCTGGCGCTGCGGATGAACCGGGCGCCCTCCCGCCGCAGGCGTGCCCTGCGCTCGACGCTCGGCGAGGCACGCCGGGGCCTGCTGTCCCGCCGCAACTGGCCCGGCATCGTCGTGTCGTCCGTCGTCGTGCTGGCGGGCCACATCGCGATGTTCGTGCTCGCGGCCCGAGTCGCGGGCTCCGCCGCCTCCGCCGTCGTACTGCTGCCGATCGCGGTGCTCGCCCTGCTCGCCATGGGCCTGCCGCTGAACGTCGGCGGCTGGGGACCCCGGGAGGGCGTCACCGCCTGGGCGTTCGGCGCCGCCGGGCTCGGCGCGAGCAGCGGACTGGCCGTCGCCGTGGTGTACGGCGTGCTCAGCTTCGCGGCCAGCCTGCCCGGCGTCCTCGTCCTGGTCGCCCGCCGGCGCTACCCCCGTGCGTCCCCCGCGTCGCCCGTGAACAACGACAAACACGCGCCGAAGGAATCCGCGAGGCTCTCAAGGAGGGCCTTCCCTTTTTCCGCCGAACCCAGCGAAGGACGCCCGATGACACCCGAATCGGTATAGGCGGACATTCCGCGGGTCAGCAGATGGCGCCGGTCGTCAGCGACGAAATCAGCGGTCTCATAACCGGACCTGACCAATTCGGGATGAGCGTGCAGAAGGATGGAGGTCTCAATTTCCCCCGCGTGCATGTCGGTGAGCAACGAGGTCCGCACCCCCGCCCGCTCCCGCGCCGTCTCCCAGTCCTCCGCGGCCGGGAACAGCGCCATCGACTCACCTTGCGCGGAGGATTCCTGAACGACGTTTCCCAGTACATAGTTTCCGCCGTGCCCGTTGACCAGCACCAGGGCGTCGACGCCCGAGCGGCGGAGCGAAGCCGCTATGTCCCGTACCACCGCGTGAAGGGTGACGGAGGAGATGCTGACGGTCCCCGGCCAGGCCGCATGCTCGTGCGAGCAGGAGATCGTCACCGGAGGAAGGAGGTGCACCGGGTGCGCGGCGGCAATCTCCCGCGCGACGGCACAGGCGACGAGCGTGTCGGTGGCCAGCGGAAGGAAGGGACCGTGCTGCTCGAAGCTTCCGACGGGAAGGACGGCGACCTGCCGTGAGACGCCTGCCCCGCGCGTGCGTACATCCTCCGTGGTGTCCGCCGGCAACAGCCCGTATGCCGCCGAACGCGTTCCCGAAACACTCATTTCCTCACGGCCCTTCGTCTCTGCTTAGGAACCAGATCATGACAGAAAACATTGGCGTACTCGGCAAGAAGTCTCCACAGCGGACGGGCGTGGAGCGCGTCGTGAATGCGCCGTTGCCCACGGTGTACGGGGAATTCCGCGCGGTCGGCTATCTCGACCACGATCGCGGGGACGAGCAAGTGGCCCTGGTCCACGGTGACATCGGCACGGACGACGTCCTCACCCGGCTGCATTCCGAATGCCTGACCGGTGACGCCTTCGGCTCCCAGCACTGCGAGTGCGGTGATCAACTCGCCTCCGCACTGCGCGCCGTCGCCGCCGAAGGGCGTGGCGTCGTCGTCTACCTGCGCGGGCACGAAGGCCGCGGCATCGGCCTGCTCGGCAAGCTGCGCGCGATGGCGCTGCAGGCGGAGGGCCTGGACACCGTCGAGGCCAACCTCGCGCTCGGCCTGCCGGTGGACGCCCGGGACTACGGCGTCGCCGCGCGGATACTCGACGACCTGGGCGTGCGCTCCGTACGCCTGATGTCGAACAACCCGCGCAAGCGCGAGGCGTTGCTGGAGCACGGCATCAAGGTCGCCGAGCAGGTCCCGCTGCTCATCCCGCCGTGCGAGAGCAACATCACCTATCTGCGGACGAAGCGGGAGCGCCTCGACCATCACCTGCCTCATCTGGACGCCGTGGCGCACTGGTCCTGATTGCCGTGGCGCCGGTCCGGACAGGAAGAGGGAATGACCGACGACGTCCTCTTCCTCTCCGGAGACCGGGCCGGGGGCCTGCTCGGCGTCGCCGTGGCCCGGGACGTGATCCACGCCGCCAAGGAGGCACATACGTGAAGCTGCAGGCTCGGGTCGTCGTCATCGGCGGCGGAGTCATGGGCACGAGCATCGCCTACCACCTCGCCCGTGCCGGCGTACGGGACGTCGTCCTGGTCGAACGGGACGAACTCGGGGCCGGATCCACCTCCAAGGCGGCGGGCGGCGTCCGGGCCCAGTTCTCCGACGAGCTCAACATCCAGCTCGGCGCCCGCAGCCTGGAGGCCTTCGGCCGTTTCCAGGAAGAGGTCGGCCACGACATCGGACTGCACCGGGTCGGCTATCTGTTCCTGCTGTCGACGCCCGAGCAGGTCGCGGGTTTCGAGGCGGGCGTCCGGCTGCAGAACTCCCTCGGTGTGGCCAGCCGCATGATCACTCCCGCCGAGGCGCACAGGCTCTCCCCGCTGATCAGCACCGACGGACTGCTGGCGGCAGCGTTCTCGCCGGACGACGGCCACTGCACGCCGGAGTCCGTCGTCCACGGCTACGCGACCGCGGCCCGCGAGTACGGCGCCCGGATCCTGCGCCACACCGATGTCACCGGCATCGAACGCGACGGCGACGCCATCACCGCCGTACGCACGACCCTGGGCAGCATCACCACCGACACCGTGATCTGCGCGGCCGGCGCCTGGTCGAAGGCCGTCGGCGCCATGGCCGGCGTGGACCTGCCGGTCGAGCCGTTACGCCGCCAGATCGCCGTCACCGAGCCGGTCCAGGGACTCCCGCCCGACCTGCCCATGACCATCGACTTCAGCACCAGCCTCTACTTCCACACCGAGGGCCCCGGCCTCCTCCTCGGCATGTCCGACCCCGACGAGCGCCCCGGCTTCGCCACCGACCCCCACGACCGCTGGATCCCCCGCCTCGCCGAGGCCATGCAGCACCGCGCCCCCGCCCTCTTCGACCTGCGCCGCACCGGCGGCTGGGCGGGCCTGTACGAGAACACCCCCGACCACAACGCCCTGATCGGCGAGGCGACTTCGCCCTCCCGCTTCCTCTACGCGACCGGCTTCTCCGGCCACGGCTTTCTGCAGGGACCCGCCGTCGGCGAGGTCGTCCGCGACCTGTACCTGGGCCGCGTACCCTTCGTGGACGTCAGCCCGCTCAGCGCCGGCCGGTTCGCGGCCGACGCCCCGCGTCCGGAGGCCAATCTCGTATGACCGAGCTCCACCTGTGGCTGCGCCACGAGGTCCGCTCCACCGAACGCCGCACCCCGATCGTGCCGTCCGACGCACGCCGGCTCATCGAGAGCGGAGCGGTGCTGACCGTCGAGGAGTCACCGCAGCGGATCTTCCCGATCGAGGAGTACGAGGCGGTCGGCTGCCGCGTCGCGGCGCCGGGCTCGTGGGTGTCGGCGCCCAAGGATGCCGTCGTCCTCGGTCTGAAGGAACTCCCTGATGAGCCGGGCACGTTGACGCACCGGCACATCTTCTTCGGGCACGCCTACAAGCGGCAGCCCGGCGCGGCGGATCTCCTGCGCCGGTTCGCCGCCGGGGGAGGCCGGCTCCTCGACCTCGAATATCTGGTGGACGACGACGGCCGCCGCCTCGCCGCCTTCGGTTTCTGGGCGGGCTACCTGGGCGCGGCCCTGGCGGTGCTCCATCACCGGGGCAGCCTCCGGGCACCCCTGCGCCCCACGTCCAAGGAGGAACTGGACGAGGCACTTCAGGCGCCCGGCGAGGAGTTCACCGCGCTGGTGATCGGCGCCCTCGGCCGCAGCGGGCGCGGCGCCCGCGTCGCCCTCCATGTCGCCGGGCTCGACCCCACCGCCTGGGACCTCGCCGAGACCCGCGACCTGGACCGCCGGGCCCTCCTCGACCACGACGTCATGGTCAACGCCGTCCTCGCCACCACCCCCGTCCCGCCCTTCCTCCGGGACGAGGACCTCGACGACCCCGCCCGCCGTCTGCGCACCCTCTGCGACGTCACCTGCGACGTCGGCTCGCCCCTGAACGTGCTGCCGGTCTACGACCGTGTCACCGACTGGACGGACCCGGTGCGCCGGCTGCGCAAGGAACCCCCGCTGGACCTCATCGCCATCGACAACCTGCCGTCCCTGCTGCCGCGGGAGTCCAGCACCGACTTCTCGTCGTCCCTGGTGCTCCAGCTGCTGGAGTTCGAGACCGGCGGGCCGTGGGGCCGCTGTCTGGACCGGTTCCACCAGGCCTGCCGTGAACTCGGCATCGCGGAAGGGGAGTTCCGCCATGGGTGAGCGCGTTCCGGCGAGCGGTACCGTGCACTGGATCGGCGCCGGACTGTCCACGGGCAGCGGACTTGCGGCGCTGTGCGACACCGCCGAGCGGGTACGGCTGTGGCACCGCACCGAGAAGCGCGCCGCCGAGGCCCTCGACGGGCGGGGCCTCACCGGTCGCGCCGAACCGCGCGCGTACACGCTCCCCGCGCTCACCGCCGAACTCGCGCCCGGGGATGTCGTCGTATCGATGCTGCCCGCGCCCGAGCATGCCGGGATCCTGGCGGCCTGCGTGCGGGGGAGAGCGCATTTCGCCTGCTCCAGCTATGTGTCGGAGGCGGTGCTCGAGCAGGTGCCCGCGGCGACGGAGGCCGGGCTGGTCGTCCTCACCGAGGCCGGTCTCGACCCCGGCATCGACCATCTCTTCGCGCACAGCCTCGTCGCCCGCGCCCGGGAGGCGATCGGCGACGACGCGGCCGCCTCGTACCGCCTCACCTCGTACTGCGGCGGCGTCCCCGCGGTCCCGAACGACTTCAGATACCGCTTCAGCTGGGCGCCCGCCGGAGTGCTGGGCGCCCTGCGCTCGCCCGCCCGTTACATCGAAGGCGGCGCGGAGGCCGTCGCCGAACGGCCCTGGGAGGTGACGCGGGAGCACGTCGTGGACGGCGAGACCTTCGAGGTCTACCCCAACCGCGACAGCCTGCCCTTCGTGGAGCAGTACGGACTGCCGCCCGCGTGGAAGGCGCAGACGTTCGTCCGCGGCACGCTGCGTCTGGAGGGCTGGCTGCGGGCGTGGGACGCCGTGTTCGAGGAGCTGAAGGCGGGTGACGACGCTCGGATCGCGGCCCTGGCACAGGAGTTGGCGGCCGCGTACCCGACCACGGAGGCCGACCGGGACCGGGTGGTGCTGGCGGTGTCGCTGGAGGTGAACCAGTGGTCGGGCCGCTACCTCCTGGACCTGACCGGTGACGCGGAGGAGAGTGCGATGGCCCGCTGTGTCTCCCGCACCCTCGCGCTCGGTGTCCGGCACATCCTGGACGGCTCGCTGCCGCCCGGCCTGAACCGCGCCGCCGAGACCGCGGCGCGCTCGCAGGAATGGCTCACCGAACTCGCCCGGGAGGGCGTCGAGTTCACGCTGAGCTGATCAGTCCGTGACGGCCTCGTGCACGATCCTCTTGAGGTCGGGGAACATCGTGTGCGAGGTCCGGGGCCGCACCTGGGTCATGAACTGCACGGTCAGATCGCGGCTCGGGTCGACCCAGAAGGTGGTCGTCGCGACACCGCTCCAGCCGTACGTGCCCAGCCCTGAGGGTGCCTGCGTCCGGGCCGGGTCGATCACGACGGAGACGTTGAAGCCGAAGCCGACGCCCTCGTTGCCCGGTTCCTTGTGCGGGGGAGCGCCGAAGGAGCGCAGGTCGGCGCCGCCGGGAAGGTGGTTGGAGGTCATCAGGTCCACGGTCTCCGGGGCGAGCAGGCGGACGCCGTCGAGTTCGCCGCGGCGCCGCAGCAGCTCCATGAAGCGATGCATGTCGTACGCGCCGGCCACCATGCCGCCGCTGCCGGACAGGAACCGCGGTCTGCCATGCAGCGGCAGCCCGGGGATCGGCTCGATACCGCCGCCCTCGGTCTCGCCGTACAACTCGGACAGCCTGCCCGCCTTTTCGGCGGGGACCTGGAACCCGGCGTCCTGCATCCCGAGCGGACCGAAGATCCTCTTCTTGTAGAACTCGTCGAGCGACTGCCCGGACACGACCTCGATGACCCGGCCCAGGACGTTCGACGCCACCGAGTAGTTCCACTGCGTGCCCGGCTCGAACTGCAGCGGCAGGCTCGCGTACACGTCGATCGTCTCGGCCAGGTTCGCACCGGGAGGCACCGACGACTCCAGGTTGGCCTCGCGGTAGAGGGCGTCGACGGGGTGGGAGTGGTAGAAGGCGAAGGTCAGGCCCGAGGTGTGGGTGAGCAGATGCCGGATCAGCATCGGCCCGGAGGGCCGGCGGGTCCTGACATCCGCCCCGGAGCCACTGTCGTACACCTCGACGTCGGCGAAGACGGGCAGGTGCGCGGCGACCGGGTCGTCGAGCGACAGCTTGCCCTCCTCCATCAGCAGCAGTGCGGCGACCGCGGTGACCGGCTTGGTCATGGAGTAGATCCGCCACAGCGTGTCCGCCTCGACGGGCAGCCCGGCCGCGACGTCGCGCCGGCCGTGCGTGGTCAGATGGGCGACGTGTCCGCCGCGCGTGACAGCCACGAGGAACCCGGGCAGCCGTCCCTCGTCGACGTAGTGGGCGAAGTACTGGTCGAGGCGGTCCAGCGCCTTCGGATCCAGCCCCACCTCGTCGGGTTCGACCTCTTGTCGCAGCAGTGCCATCGGTGTCCTCCGTCGCTTTCGTCGAGGTGCGGTCCGGCATACCCAGCCGCCACGCCCTCAGACCTCATGGTCGCGTAGGAACGCGTATACGGTCGCTCGGATGGGCACGATCGACGCCCGACGTGGCGGAAAGCACAGGCAACGCGAGCCCCGCCACCGCGCCGACCAAGGCCACGCCGAAGAGCGCGACCAGCGCAAACGCGTGTCCGAGCCCCATCAGTGGCGTCACGACAGCCACCCCCACCGTCGGCCCGACATTCATCGCGGTCTGCTGCAATCCGCCCGCCACCCCGGCCGACGCGACCGCGGCCTGCCGCACCACGACATGCGTGGCCGCCACCATCACCGTGCCGAACCCGGCCCCCAGCAGGGCGAAGCCGGTGCAGAGGGCGAGGGTGCCCGACGCCCGGGAAAGGATCAGGATGCCGAGGGCGAGGACGACCATGGCCGCCACCGTCGTACGCCGCGCTCCGGCACGGCGCAGCAGCACCGCGCACAGGGGAGCCGCCGCCACCATCAGCACCGCCAGCGGCAGGCTGCGCAGGGCGCTCTGGAACGGGTCGAGACCGAGCGTGTCCTGGAGGACGTACGTCGCCACGAACAGTGTTCCGGACAGTGCCGCCGACGCGGCGACGAGAATGCCGAGCGCCGAGCCGACCGCCGGTGAGCGGATCAGGTCCGGCGACAGCGACGGGCTCGCCGTGCGCCGCTCATGCCGGACGAAGAGAACGGCCGTGACCAGGCCGAGCGCACTCGCGGCCGTCGGGCCGGAGACCAGCGTGTGGACCAGGCACGCGAGGGCCACCGCGAGCAGAAGGGCACCGGGGAGATCGAGCGCGGCGGAGGTCTTCGGCCGCTGCGGGCGCCGTACGGCGAGCGCGAGCACGCCGAAGACCAGGGCGGGCACGACATTGAGGAAGAACACCGCCCGCCAGCCCACCCAGGCGACCAACGCCCCACCCACGAGCGGCCCGACGGCGGCGGCCACGCCGATCGCACTCGTCCGTACGGCGATCGGCATGCGCAGCCGGTCGGCCGGATACGCGGCCCGCAGCATCCCGAGCGTCGCCGGTTGCAGCAACGCGCCGAACACCCCCTGGACGACCCGCAGTCCGATCACCCAGCCGACCCCGGACGCCAGCCCGATCCCCGCCGACGCGGCCCCGAAGCCGAGCATGCCGAGGGCGAACAGCCGATGGTGCCCGTACCGGTCGCCGAGGCGTCCCGCGAACACCAGCAGGGAGGCGACGGCGATGAGATACCCGGTGCCGGTCCACTGGACCTCCGCGAAGGAGGCGCCCAGATCCCGCTGCAGGGTCGGCTGGGCGACCGTCAGTACGGTGCCGTCCAGGGCGACGATCACCGCGCCTGACACACTCGCGGCGAGCGTGAGTCGGCGGTTCACTCGTCGCCCAGGTGGGCGTCGAGAGTCGCCCGCAGCAAGGGCTCGAAGTCCTCGGCGCCGGTGGCGAGTTGGAGGCTGCCCCAGGTCCAGAGCTGGGCGATGCCGTGCAGGTTGGCCCACAGGGCGCCCGCGAGAAGGCGGGGGTTCGTGTCGGGACGGGCCCGGCTGATGAGATCCACCAGGCGTCCGAACAGGGGCAGGCTGGTGTCGCGCAGGCCCAAGTGGTCGCTCTCCAGCAGATCGTGACGGAACATCAGCTCGTACATGCCGCGGTTGTGCAGGGCGAACTCCAGATGGGCCCGCCCCAGCGCCGCGATCTGTTCCCTGGGGGTGCCCTCTCCGATCGCCGACGCCCGTTCCCCGAGTTGAGCGAAACCGACGCGCGCGATGGCGGACAGCAGCTCCAGGTGGGTGGGGAAGTGGCGGCGCGGCGCCCCGTGCGACACGCCGGCCCGGCGGGCGATCTCCCGCAGGGTCAACGCCTGCGCGCCTTCCGTGGCCACCAGCTCCACACCGACATCGATCAGGCGGAACCGCAGTCCGGTCTCGGATTCATGCATAGACAGTGTCTACCAGTCGGCTGTAGACACTGTCTACCGAAGGGAGTGGAAGGGAATGGGGAGGGCCCTCGCGCCGGTTGTTCCGACATGACTCACGACTCGTCTCAGGACGCACTGCTGGCGCTGCTCTCCGAGACCAAGGCCGGCGTGCTGGTCACCCTCAAGCGCGACGGACGGCCCCAGTTGTCGAACGTCAACCACGCCTACTACCCCGACGAGCGGACCATCCGCGTCTCGATCACGGACGACCGCGCCAAGACCCGCAATCTGCGCCGGGACCCCCGGGGGTCGTACCACGTGACCACCCCCGACACCTGGGCGTACACGGTCGCCGAGGGCACGGCCCACCTCTCGCCCGTCGCGAAGGACCCGTACGACGAGACGGTCGAGGAGCTGATCCGGCTCTACCGGGACGTGCGGGGCGAGCATCCCGACTGGGACGACTACCGGGCCGCGATGGTCCGTGACGGGCGGGTGGTGCTGCGGCTGAAGGTGGAACGGGCGTACGGCATTCCGCGGAGCGCCCGCTAGGGCCTGACCCGCCGACCTGCCCTAGGCCGCGCCGCCGTTCTCCGTGCGTGCCTCGATCGCGCGGAGGACGGCCGCCATGTCCTCGCTCCCGTGCCCGAGCGACACCGTCTCCTCGAACAGGGCGTGGCAGACGTCGAGCAGGGGAGAGGCGAGGCCGGTGGAGCGGGCAGCTTCGGCGATCAGCTGGTTGTTCTTCAGTACGTCCCGGGCCGCCGCCTGCGCCGCGAAGTCACGGGCGAGGAGCTTGGGTGCCTTCATCCGGGAGACCGCGCTGGCCATCGGACCCGCGTCCAGGACGTCCAGGAACAGCCCACGGTCCAGGCCGTGCCGCTCGGCGAAGTGGTACGCCTCGGTGAGGCCGGTCACCAGGGTGATCAGGAACAGGTTCACGGACAGCTTCATCAGCAGGGCGTTCGGGGCGGGGCCGCAGACGAAGGTCGTGTGGCACATGGGTGCGAGCAGCGGTCGCACCCGCTCCACCGCGTCCTCCTCGCCGGCCAGCATCGCCACCAACTGCCCGTTCTCCGCCGGGACCCGGGAACCGGACACGGGCGCCTCGACATAACTCCCGCCCGCCGCACGGACGTCGGCCTCCAGGCGGTGGGAGTACTCGGGCGAGGTCGTACCCATGGGAACGACGATCCGTCCGGCGACGCGCTGCTTGAAATCGGGGGTGCCGCGGCCGAGCACGGCGTCGGTCGCCCGGTCGTCGGCGAGCATCAGTATCACGACGTCCGCCCGCGTGAACACCTCGGCGGGGTCCGCTGCCACAACGGCACCGGCGGCGCGGAGCGGCTCGGCGCGGTCGGGGGTCCGGTTCCCCACGACGAGCGGGGTGCCGGAGCGGGCGAGGCGGAGCGCCATGGGCTGGCCCATGATCCCGAGGCCGATGAAACCGACGTGCACGAGGGACCGCCCTCCGCGGAGACGCAGCTATGACCGCCGTCATAGTAGCGTGCGTTATGACGGCGGTCATAGGGTGGACCCGAGAAGTTGAGGAGGGTCGATCCATGCCGGAGTCCGCGTACGGGCCACGCGAGCGGATGGTCTTCAGCGCCGCCCAGCTCATCCGGCGCGACGGCGTCACCGCCACGGGCATGCGCGATGTCGCCGCCCATGCCGAGGCCCCGCGCGGCTCGCTCCAGCACTACTTCCCCGGCGGCAAGGAACAGCTGGTCAACGAGGCCGTGGACTGGGCGGGCCGGTACGCGGGCAAACGCGTCGCGCGCTTTGTGGCGGGGATGGACGAGCCGACGCCCAGCGGGCTGTTCGCCGCGATGGTGCGCCAGTGGACGGACGAGTACGCGACGAACGGCTTCGCCGGCGGCTGCCCCGTCGCCGCGGCGACCGTCGACTGCTCCGGATCCGCCGCGTCCACGCGGGAGGCCGCGGCCACCGCGTTCACGACGTGGATCCGGCCGGTCGCGGAGGCGCTGGCCGGCATGGGCGTGCCGGCGGAGCGGGCCGAGCCGCTCGCCACCCTCATGATCAGCGCCCTGGAGGGAGCGATCCTCATCGCCCGCACCGAGCGGGACGTACGGGCCCTGACGACCGTAGCCCGGGAACTCGGCCCGCTGCTGGACGCCGCCCGCTCATGACCTTCGGATTCAAGTCGGTGTGCGGAACGCCGCGTTGATGTGCCGTCACATGCCGCTAGGGTTGATCAAACCTGGGACACGGACGGGGGAGAGCGCGGCATGGTGGATCCGATCTCGGTGGGCGCCATCGGCGCGGTGCTCGGAGCCGTCGGGACCGGTATGGCGAACGAAGCGGGCAAGTGGGCCTGGGAGTCCGCCGGTGGCCTGGTCCGCCGTATCGCCGGCCGGGAGGTGCCCGCGCCCACCACGCCCGGCCAACTGGACGACGTGGCCCGCCTGGTGCACGACCGGTTGCACGACGACCCCCGACTCGCCGCCACCTGGGCCCTGTTCGCCCGCGGCGTCCGGCGCCCCGAGGCGTCGGCCCGCCCGAGCCTCCCCGACGCGCCGCGCTTCTTCACGGACCGCCGCCAGGCCCTGAAAACCCTCGACAAGGAGGCCAGGCGCGCCTTCGACGGACGCCCCCGCAGGGTCCTCCTGTACGGCCCCGAAGGCATCGGCACCAGCACCCTCGCCGTCCACTGGGGCTGGCGGCAGACCAACAGCTTCCCCGACGGCCAGTTGTACGCCGATCTGCGCGCCCTCGCGCCGGAAGCGCTGCCCGGCACCCTGCTGCGCGGACTCGGCCTGCCGGACGAGGAGATACCCCCGGCTTCCGAGGACCGCGCCGACCTCTTCCGGCGCTGCCTCGCCGACCGGCGGCTGCTCCTCGTCCTCGACCACGCCCGGTCCGTCGCCCAGGTGCAGCCGCTGCTGACGTCGGCACCCGGCGTGTTCACCATCGTCATCGCCCGGCACCGGCTCCTCGGCCTCGACGCCCTGCCGGTCCAGGTCGGCCCGCTGGCCCGGCGGGACGCCGAACGGCTGCTCACCGATCTGGCCGGGAAGCCCGCGGTCACCGCCGCCCGCGCCGCGCTGCCCGCCGTACTCGACCGCTGCGCCGGCTCCCCGTACGCCCTGCGCGCCGCCGCACCCCGCCTGGCCACGCCACCCGCAGAGGCCCACGCCGTGCCCGAGAACGACCCGGTCGGCGCCGCAGCCGCGGACTCCTACCACCTGCTGACACCGGAGGCGGCCCGCCTCTACCGCCTCGCAGGCCTCCGCGACTGGCCCGCGCTCGACGCCGCGGCAGCTGCCCGTGCCGCGGACGTCACCGATGCCGCCGAGCTGCTGGACGAACTCACCGGCGCACTCCTCCTCGAACGCACCCCCGCCGGCCGCTACCGGTACCGCCCCGCCGTACGCGCTCACGCCGAACGCACGGCCGCCGCCGTCGACGGCATCGCGGCGTGTTCGGCGGCCGTCACCCGCGTCATCGAGGGCTACCGGGACCTGGCGGTGGGCGCGGCCCGGGCGGCGCTGCCGGAGAGCTGGCGGGTCCCCGACGCCGACTCACCGGTGTCCTTCCCGGACCGGGGCTCTGCCGTCGCCGCGCTGGCCGCCGAGGCACCCAACCTCGTCGAGGCGGTGCGCACGGCCGACGACTTCGGCGACCGGGACACCGTCGTCCTGCTCTGCCGTTCGCTGTGGCCGCTCCAGCTCAAGGCCGGACGCCACGAGGTCCTGCTCCCCGCCCTGCTCATCGGCGCCCGCACCGCCGACACCCACTTCCCCGGCACCCGCACGGCCGGTTCGCTGCACGCCCAACTCGCCCACACCCTCACGGAGTTGCGCTCCTGGGACGAGGCCGAACCGGAGGCCCTCGCCGCCGCGCGGGACGAGCAGGCGGCCGGTCATCCACGCGGCCACGCCTCCGCCGTCGAGTTCCTCGGCCTGCTGCGGCTGCGCCAGTGGCGGTTCGACGACGCGTACGCCTGCTTCGAAGAGGCGGACTCCCTCCTCGACGCCATCGGCCCCACCGACGAGGGAGCGGCCGATCTGCCGCGCGCCCGCGCCCTGTTGCAGCGCCACCGAGGACGGGCCCTGCGCGGCCTCGGCCGCCGTGACGAGGCCGTACGACGACTGGAAGGCGCCCTGCGCTTCTTCCGCGACAGCGGCGAGGCCTACAACACCGCCCGCACCCTCACCGACCTCGCCGAAACCCGGCTGGACGGCGACGAGTTCGAGGCCGCGCTGCCGTTGATCGAGGAGGCGCTCACGGCGCTGGAGGGGGAGAACGCCGCGTATCACGTTGCCCATCTGCGCGGGCTGCGCGAGCGGTGCGTCACACCGGAGTGACCGTGACCGGGTGGACGACGTCACCGGTGCGCACCGTCAGCCCCTGCGCGACCAGCTCCTCCGACGACTTGCCCACCGCGAGCCAGGCATGCAGCGCCGAGGCGTACACGGCCGGATCGGCGTCCGCACCGGGCCCGGCGTCCAGGCGCAGCAGCGCACCTGCCCGCGTGCGCACGACGCAGGCCCCGCGGCCGGTGACATAGGCGGCGAGGGCGCAGTGCTGATGCCGGTCCAGGACCTCAGCCGTCCAGTCGGCCGGGGATCCGAAGCGCGGGTCGTCGGCGTCTCCGTACCGGAACACCACATCCGCGTAGGGCAGTTGATCGGCCTCCGGGGTGTCCTCGTGGACGGCGGTGTGCGCCTCGCTCGCTTCGTCGTCCGGCGGATGCGGGCCCGCGTACCGGGTGACGGCGATCTCGCCGGAGCCCAGCAGCCGGGTGAGCACCAGCAACGGCACGGTGTGGGCGGGTGGTTCGTAGGGCGGGAGGGGGAGCGGTTCCAGGCGCGCGGGCTCATCGGCTTCGGGGATGCCGATGGCGTCGTAGAAGAGCCGGCGGAGCCGGGTTGCCGACTCGCCGGGTGCGGAGCTGATGAACTCGGCCGGTTGGGGCGGCGGTTGGTGGTGATCGAGCAGCGCCTCCATCTGCGGGCTCAGGGGGAGTCCGGGGGCCAGGCGGGGTGCGGTGCGGACGAATTCGTACACCGGGGCGTCCGGCGCGAGGCCCGAGAGGGGCGCGGTGCCCAGGAGCACGGGCACGCCGAGTGCGGCGGCGTAGTACGTGACCGAGCCATGGTCGCCGATCACCGCGTCGGCGGCGATCAGTGCCTGTCGCCAGCCGTCCAGTGGGTCGATCAGGGCCAGTCCCGCGCGCCGGGCGCGATGGAGCCAGGCGCGGATCTGGCCGGGGCCGTGACCGTGCCAGACGTTGGGGTGCAGGACGGCCGCGAGACGGTACTGGTCCGCCGGGAACTCCGAGGTCAAGCGGGGGAGAAGGGAGGGCAGTACGTCAT
The DNA here is from genome assembly GCF_052245395.1 of Streptomyces sp. 4N124. Lineage (NCBI taxonomy): Bacteria > Bacillati > Actinomycetota > Actinomycetes > Kitasatosporales > Streptomycetaceae > Streptomyces > Streptomyces sp. 4N124. Next base: position 238,462 of record NZ_JBQQBS010000009.1, on the reverse strand, counting down.
CGCCGCCGTCGCCGAAGAGCGACTCGGGGTTCCATGTGGAGCTGAGGACGATCAGGCGTTGCCCCCTGCCGACGCCGAGGGCCCGGCGGAAGCGGTCGCGATACGGGCGGGCCGCCAGCATGCGGTCCCAGCAGGGGTCCCCGGCGAGTACGGCCGCCGGCGCGGCTTCGGGGCAGACGGTGCGCAGTCGCTCGTACTGCTCGGGGTGCGAGAGCACGAGCACGTCCGCCATGGGCTTGCCGTCCTCGTCGAGCAGCCACTCCGGCGACATCCCGAAGACCGGCGCCTCCTCGGCGTCCCCCGCTTCTCCCGCTCGCCCGGCGCCGGGTGTTGGGTGTTGGGTGTTGGGTGTTGGGTGTCGGCAGCCTCTTAGTATATCCGACACCGTGCGACAACACGGTCAATACACCGGAAACCGACCGCAGTTGACCGCCGAAGCTCGCCGAGACGGCAAGTGAGACCGGCACCTTGACCGCCTGCTCCCACGGCAGGACCGGCACTTCGGTGTCCGCCAGCAACTCCGCGAGGCCCGCGCGGAACGCCGACGACCCCGGGCTGGTCGCCAGCAACTGCACCCGCAGGTCGTCGTGGAACAGTGGCAGGACGTCGAGGAGGCGGGTCGCCGCGGTCACGTTGTGGACGACCAGGAGCACCTTGCGGGTGTCGCCGCGCGTGGCCCACCGCGCCGCGTCGTCGCCGACCGGCACCCGTATCCACCCGGCCCCCGCCACGCCCTCGCCCGCCTCTCGTCCCCGCTCATACGATCGGGCAACGATAGTGCCTGCCCTTGCCGCGGTGGACGTCGGACCACGTGCCGGCGGTGCTTGCCGCCCGCCCCGCCCGGGACTAGCCTCCGCCGCGTGATCAATGGAGCCCATGTGGTGATCTACACGCGCGACGCCGAGGCGGACCGCGCCTTCCTCCGGGACGTTCTGAAATGGTCGCACGTCGACGCCGGACACGGCTGGCTCATCTTCAAGGCGCCGCCCGCGGAGGTCGCCTGTCATCCGACGGAGGGTGAGCCGTCGCACGAGCTGATGCTGATGTGCGACGACCTCGACGGGACACAGGCCGAACTCGCCGCGAAGGGCGTGCAGTTCACCCGGCCGCCGGAGGATGCGTCCTGGGGGCGGGTGACGGCGTTCCGGCTGCCGGGCGGGGGCGAGGTCGGCCTGTACGAGCCTCGCCATCCGCGGGCCTAGGCGCAAACGCCCGAGTCCCCGGAGCCGTCAAGGGCGTCCAGGGACTCGGGGGCTTCAGTGGTGCGGGGTCAGGCTGTCACCGTCTCCCGCTGGGACGCCTCGCCGGGTGTCCGCTCGCCGAGGTGTTCCGTCGGTACCTTGTGGGTCTCGCGGGCCGAGAGGACGGCGATGACCGGCGGCACGCACAGGGCCGCGGTGAAGAGCGCCACCGACGACCAGTCGCTGCCGTCGGGGCCCGCGATCTGCGCGGCGAAGGTGACCGCGAAACCGGCCACGGCGAAACCGATCTGCGTGCCGATCGCCATGCCGGACAGACGGACCCGGGTCGAGAACATCTCGCCGTAGAAGGACGGCCATACGCCGTTCGCGGCGCTGTAGACGACACCGAAGGTGATGATGCCCAGCAGCAGGGTCAGCGGGTAGGAGCCCGTCGAGATCGACCACAGGTACAGGAACATCATCACCGCGCTGCCGGCGGCACCGATCAGATAGACCGGGCGGCGGCCGATGCGGTCGGACAGGGCGGCCCACAGCGGGATCGCGGCGAGCGCGACGAGGTTCGCGAGGGCGCCCACCCACAGCATGGAGGAGCGGGACATGCCCACCGCGTCGCTGGTCGCGTACGCCAGCGCCCAGACCGTGAAGATCGTGCTCACCGAGGCGATCAGCGCGCCCGCGATCACCCGAAGGACGTCCGCCCAGTGCTCGCGCAGCAGCACCACCAGCGGCAGCTTCACGACGCCCTCGGTGGCGGCCTGCTGGGCGAAGGCCGGTGTCTCCTCCAGCTTGCGGCGGATGACGTAGCCGACGACGGCGACCGCGATGCTCATCCAGAACGGGACCCGCCAGCCCCAGGACAGCAGCTGGTCCTCGGGGAGCGCGGCGACCGGGATGAAGACGAGCGTGGCCAGCAGCTGCCCGCCCTGGGTGCCGCTGAGGGTGAAGCTGGTGAAGAAGCCGCGCCGGTTCGGTGGCGCGTGTTCCAGCGTCATGGAGTTGGCGCTGGCCTGCTCGCCCGCCGCCGAGATGCCCTGGAGGACGCGGCACAGCACCAGCAGCACCGGAGCGAGGGTGCCGACCTGGGCACGCGTGGGCAGACAGCCGATCAGGAACGTCGAGACGCCCATCAGGATGAGCGTGAAGACCATGATCTTCTTACGTCCGACCCGGTCGCCGAAGTGCCCGAGGAAGAGCGCGCCGACCGGCCGTGCCGCGTACGCCACACCGAACGTGGCCAGCGACAGCAGGGTCGCCGTGGCCGGGTCCGACTCGTCGAAGAAGACCTTGGGGAAGATCAGCGCGGCGGCGGATCCGTAGATGAAGAAGTCGTAGTACTCCAGGGCGCTGCCTATCCAGGCCGCGGTCGCGGCTTTCTTCGGCTGCCCGGGCGGGGCGGAGGGGACGGGGACGGACACGGCGGCTCCTTTGAGGAAACTCCAACGTACGGGGGAGTGAGCGGCGGGGAGAAGGGCCGGATCTTCGGCTAATTAACCCACTGGGTAGTTAGTCCCGGTGGGTAGGGATGTTGCGCGCGCGTTTCCCCGCTGTCAAGGGGTCGGTCGTGCGCGTTCAGTCCGTCGCGCGGTCCGCCGTGAGGTAGGCGATCACCATGTCGCCCAGCATGGTCCGGTAGTGCTCGCGCTGGGCCGGGGCCACCAGGTCGCGGCCGAACAGGGCGCCGAAGGTGTGCCGGTTGGCGACCCGGAAGAAGCAGAACGAGCTGATCATCGCGTGCAGGTCGACGGCGTCGACGTCGGCGGTGAACAGCCCGGACTCCTGCCCCGCTTGAAGGATCCGGCCGATCACGTCCAGGGCCGGTGAACCGATCTTGCCGAGCTTCTCGGAGCCGGCGATGTGCTCGGCCTCGTGGATGTTCTCGATGCTGACCAGGCGGATGAAGTCCGGGTGTGCCTCATGGTGGTCGAAGGTCACCTCGGCCAGGCGCCGGATGGCCGCGACCGGGTCCAGATGCTCGACGTCGAGCTGCTGCTCCGCCTCGCGGATCACGCCGTACGCCCGCTCCAGCACGGCCGTGAACAGCTGCTCCTTGCCGCCGAAGTAGTAGTAGATCATCCGCTTCGTGGTACGGGTGCGGGCGGCGATCTCGTCGACGCGTGCCCCCGCGTACCCGGACCGTGCGAACTCCTGCGTCGCGACGTCGAGGATCTCGGCCCGGGTGCGGGCGGCGTCACGGATGCGCCCGTTGTTGCGTGCCGGTTCGTCGACGCTGGTCATCCGGGTTCCTTAGGGCAGGCGGTCCAGTGCCGGTGATTGTAGAAGCAGGCGCCCGTGCCTGGTTTCGGGTTTCCCGCTGGGGCTTCCCCCGGTCGACGGCTGCTGATATAGCTAACGTACTAGTTCGTACATTAGTGAGCCGCTCAGGAGGTCCGCGTGGCCAAGGACTCGTATCTCGTCGGACTGATCGGTTCGGGCATCGGCCCGTCCCTCAGCCCGGCCCTGCACGAGCGGGAGGCCGATCGCCAGGGTCTGCGCTATCTGTACCGGCTCATCGACATCGACACGCTCGGCGTCGGACCCGAGGCCGTGGGCGACCTGGTGCGCGCGGCGCGAGACCTGGGCTTCGACGGGCTCAACATCACGCACCCGTGCAAGCAACTCGTCATCGAGCACCTGGACGCGCTGGCCCCGCAGGCCGAGGCGCTCGGCGCGGTCAACACGGTCGTCTTCGAGGACGGCCGCGCGGTCGGCCACAACACGGATGTCACCGGTTTCGCCGCGTCGTTCGCGCGCGGGCTGCCGGACGCTCCGCTGGAGCGGGTCGTGCAGCTGGGCGCGGGGGGTGCGGGCGCGGCCGTCGCGCATGCCACGCTGACGCTCGGCGCCGGGCGGGTCACCGTCGTCGATGCGTTGCGGGATCGTGCTGCGGGTCTCGCCGGGGCGCTGAACCGGCACTTCGGCGAGGGGCGGGCAGCTGTCGGCACGCCGGACCGGCTGGCCCAGCTGCTCGCCCAAGCGGACGGGGTCGTGCACGCCACGCCGACCGGCATGGCCGCGCACCCGGGTCTGCCCTTCTCCGCGGAACTGCTTCATCCCGGGTTGTGGGTCGCCGAGGTCGTCTATCGGCCTCTGGAGACGGAGCTGCTGCGTGCGGCCCGTGGGGTTGGCTGCGCCACGTTGGACGGAGGTGGGATGGCTGTGTTCCAGGCGGTGGATGCGTTTCGGTTGTTCACCGGGCGGGAGGCGGACAGCGTGCGGATGCTGGCCGACATTGCGGAGATGGCCGGGATTGTGGAGAGCTCGGCGGGCTAGGTGGTCTGACGGCTGCGGGTTGTCTGTGGCTTGTCGCGCAGTTCCCCGCGCCCCTGACGGGGCGCTGTAGTTAGGCATCTTGGAGGAGTACCGGTCATGCGTACATCCATCGCCACCGTCTCGCTCAGTGGGTCCCTGACCGAGAAGCTGACGGCTGCTTCCCGGGCGGGGTTCGACGGGGTGGAGATCTTTGAGAACGATCTGCTGGCCAGCCCTCGTACCCCGGAGGAGATCCGCAGCCGGTGTGCGGATCTCGGGCTGAGCATTGATCTCTATCAGCCGATGCGGGACATCGAGGCTGTGCCGGACGAGCAGTTCGCACGCAATTTGCGGCGTGCGCGGCACAAGTTCGAGTTGATGCGGAGGCTGGGGGCCGACACCGTCCTGGTCTGCTCCAGTGTTTCCCCGCTGGCCGAGGACGATGACGCGCTGGCCGCCTGGCATCTGCGCCAACTGGCGGAGCTGGCTGAGGAGTTCGGGGTCCGGGTGGCGTACGAGGCGCTGGCGTGGGGGCGGCATGTCAGTACGTACGACCATGCCTGGCGGATTGTCGAGGCCGCCGACCATCCCGCGCTCGGTACCTGCCTGGACAGCTTCCATATCCTCTCCCGTGGCTCGGATCCCAAGGGCATCGAGGAGATCCCGGGTGAGAAGATCTTCTTCCTTCAGCTGGCCGACGCCCCGCTGCTGGCGATGGACGTTCTGCAGTGGAGCCGCCACTACCGCTGCTTCCCCGGCCAGGGCGGCTTCGATGTCGCGGGCCTTCTCCAGCATGTGATGCGCGCCGGATATGACGGTCCGCTCTCCCTGGAGGTCTTCAACGACGTCTTCCGGCAGGCCGAGGCCGGCCCCACCGCCGTGGACGCTCACCGTTCCCTGCTGGTCCTTCAGGAGACGGTCGGTCTGACCACGCCGCCCGCTCCCGTCGTCCCCACGGGTGTCGCGTTCGCCGAACTGGTCACACCCGATGCCGAACCCGTCTCGGCGGTGCTCGGTGCGCTGGGCTTCGCCCGTACCGCACGGCACCGCAGCAAACCGGTCGACCTCTGGCAGCAGGGTGAGGCACGTGTCCTGGTCAACACCGGTCCGGCCGCCCGCCGCGACGGCACCGGACTCGCCGCGATCGGCCTGGAGTCACCGGACCCGGTGGGCGCGTCCCGTCGTGCCGAGGCCCTGCTGGCGCCGGTGCTGCCGCGCCGCCGTGCCGCCGAGGACGCCCCGCTCGACGCCGTGGCGGCGCCCGACGGCACGGAACTCTTCTTCTGCGCCTCCGGTGCGGGGACCGAACTCCCCGACTGGCGGGGCGACTTCGAGGACGTGGCTGTCGGGGAGAGCACGGCGCACGTCACCCGCATCGACCATCTCGCCCTCACCCAGCCCTGGCACCACTTCGACGAGGCGGCCCTGTTCCACCGCAGCGTGCTCGGCCTGCACGCGCAGGAAAGCGTCGACGTGGCCGACCCCTACGGTCTGCTGCGCAGCCGCGCGGTCACCAACGCGGACGGCAGTGTACGGATCGCGCTCACCGTCTCGGCGGCACCCACCGACGACACGGTCCACGCCCAGCACATCGCGCTCGCCACGGACGACGTGGTCGCCGCGGCCCGCCGCTTCCGTGACTCCGGCGGCCGGATGCTGCCGATCCCCGCCAACTACTACGACGACCTGGCGGCCCGGTACGAGTTCGCCGACGGTGAGCTGGCGACGTACCGGGAGCTCGGGATCCTCTACGACCGTGACGCGGAGGGCGAGTTCCGCCACTGCTACACGCAGACGATCGGGCGGGTCTTCTTCGAACTGGTCCAGCGGGACGGCGGCTACCGCGGTTACGGCGCCCAGAACGCGCCGGTGCGGCTGGCCGCGCAGCATGCGGTGACGTGACTCATTGGCGGCTGACGGTCCGGGTCACGCCGGCGAAGACCGTGGTGGCGAGGATCCAGCCGGCGATGACGAGGGCGTACGACAGCGTCTGGTACCAGCCGTCCGGAGCGAACACCCCCTCCTGGCCGAAGGAGATCACCGGCAGGAGCAGGTCGAGGGTGTAGAAGACCGGGTTGAAGTCGGGGGCTTCGGACGCCTTGAGCGGAGGGGGGTTCTCGACGGCGTAGGCGACCGAGCCCACCGCGAGCAGGGACAGCAGCCAGCCGAACGCGCGCAAGGGGTGAAAGCCGTAGCCGACCGTGGCGTCCTGGACGTGGCCCCACAGGCGTCCGTACCAGCCGAGCGTGGAGCGCTGCCGGCGCTGCTTGGCGAGCTGGACGAGCCGGGCCGCGTGGTCGTCGCCGATGCGGCGGTAGGCGGCGGTCAACTGCTCGTAGGCGTGTGGGACATAGCCCTCGTCCCGCTCCAGCATGGGCAGACGGCGCTCGGTCGGCTCGTGCGGAGTGAGGGACGTATAGGCGAGGTTGTCGAGACGGAGTCGGTCCGGGACCACCTCTGGTTCCAGGAAGAGGACGTCGATCTGGGCGCGGCGCAGGTTCAAGGTGCCTTGCGGGGGTGGGCCCTTGCGCAGCCACAGCTCCCCGATGGTGCAGCTGCTCGCCCGTAGCGCGGCATCGCCCGGATTCGACAGGTGTGCGTACGACAGGTCGAGGCGGCCGGCGATACGGGCGCCCTTCAGGCCGATCCAGCCACGTATGTGCGCGCGCTTCAGTGCGAGGTCTCCCTCTACGGTGAGGGCCATGGCGTCGATGGCGGCGTCGCCCGGGTTCTCGCACTGTGCGTCGGTCAGGTTGGCCGTCCCGGTGACGTTCGCGCCGTTGAGACGTATCTGCCCGTGGGTCACCAGCCCGGGTGCCCACAGGTCGGCCCCGAGAGCCGCCTGGTTGAGCTGGAGGACCGGCTCCTCGGCGTCCGCCGCGTTGATCTGCGCGCTCTCCATGTACAGGCTCCCGGCGAGCTGCGCCCCGCCGAGCCGCACCGGTCCCCGGAAGACGGTTCGCGTCGCCCGCAGGGTGCCGTCCACCCGCAGGGCCTGGGCCGTGAGCCCGGGCAGGTCGGACTCGCTGAGGTTGAGCTCGCGGAGCCGGGCGGCGTAGAGCCGTGGGGTCTCGTCGAAGTGGCACCGTCTGAGCCGCACGGGGTGGTCGATCGTCGCGTACTGAAGGTCGAGCACCCCGGTGATGCGAGCCCCCGCAAGCTTCAGCGACGCTATTTCACCGTCCTCCTGGGGGCCGTTGAGAAGCAGCGACCTCAACACGGCCGCGCGGACGGTGCGTTCCGGCCCCCAGTCCGCTCCGTTCCCGACGTCCTCGCCGGCGGCGGAACGGAAGTCCACGGACTCCCCGTGGGAAAAGGCCTGCCACACGCGCAGTTCGGTCGGCGTCAGATCGTTGGGCTCCATCGTCGGCGACTCTGACCTGACCGAACCACGCGTGTCAACAATGTACTTACGGCCGGGTGTTCCACTCCGCGATCACAGGTCGCCCGTGTTCCAGGGACAGCCGGCTCACCGTTCCCGTCGCCAGCTGGAACAGCCGCCCCTCGGCCGGCGACAGCCCCAGCCGCCGTGCGGTCAGGACGCGCAGGAAGTGGGCGTGGGCCACGAGGATCACGTCACCGTCGGCGAGGGCGCTGTCGACCCGGGACAGCACGCGGTCCGCGCGAGCGCCGACCTCGGCCGGTGACTCGCCGGGATGCCCGGCGGGGCCCGGTGGCACGCCGTCCGTCCACAGGTACCAGTCGGGGCGGGTGCGGTGTATGTCGACGGTGGTGACGCCCTCGTAGGCGCCGTAGTCCCACTCGTGCAGATCCTCGTCGGGCACGACGCCGGACAGGCCCGCCAGTTCGGCGGTGTGGAGCGCACGGCGCAGCGGGCTGGACAGCGCCAGGGAGAAGGTCCGGTGGGAGAGGAGCGGGGCGAGAGACTTGGCCTGTTCCTCGCCGTGCCCGGTGAGGGGCAGGTCGGTCCAGCTGGTGTGCCGGCCCGACACGCTCCACTCCGTCTCACCGTGGCGGACCAGCAGGAGATCCCCCACGGCCGGCTACTCCTTCGGCTCGACGGCGTGGCCGCCGAACTGGTTGCGCAGCGCCGCGATCATCTTCATCTGCGGCGAGTCGTCCTGGCGCGAGGCGAATCGCGCGAACAGGGACGCGGTGATGGCGGGCAGCGGGACCGAGTTGTCGATGGCGGCCTCCACCGTCCAGCGGCCCTCGCCGGAGTCCTCCGCGTAGCCGCGCAGCTTGTCCAGGTGCTCGTCCTGGTCAAGGGCGTTGACGGCGAGGTCGAGCAGCCAGGAGCGGATGACCGTGCCCTCCTGCCAGGACCGGAAGACCTCGCGCACGTCGGTCACGGAGTCGACGGCCTCCAGCAGCTCCCAGCCCTCGGCGTAGGCCTGCATCATGGCGTACTCGATGCCGTTGTGGACCATCTTCGAGAAGTGGCCCGCGCCCACCTTGCCGGCGTGGACATAGCCGTACGGGCCTTCCGGCTTGAGTGCCTCGAAGACGGGCTGGAGCCGGTCCACGTGCTCCTTGTCGCCGCCGACCATCAGGGCGTAGCCGTTCTCCAGGCCCCAGACGCCGCCGGAGACACCGGCGTCGACGAAGCCGATGCCCTTGGCGCCGAGTTCCTCGGCGTGCTGCTCGTCGTCGGTCCAGCGGGAGTTGCCGCCGTCGACGACGATGTCGCCGGGCTGGAGGAGGTCGCCGAGTTCGTCGACGACGGACTGGGTGGCGGCGCCGGCCGGGACCATCACCCAGATGGTGCGCGGCGCTTCGAGCTGCTCGACCAGTTCGGTCAGGCTGCTGACGTCGGAGACCTCGGGGTTGCGGTCGTAGCCGACGACGGTGTGGCCGGCGCGGCGGATCCGCTCGCGCATGTTGCCGCCCATCTTGCCGAGGCCGATGAGCCCCAGTTGCATCGGTGCCATGGTCAGTTCTCTTCCTTGAGTTCGCGGTAGGCGGCCACGAGGGCGGCGGTGGAGGGATCGAGACCGGGCACCTCGGTGCCTTCGGTCAGTGCGGGCTCTACCCGCTTGGCGAGGACCTTGCCCAGCTCGACGCCCCACTGGTCGAAGGAGTCGATGTGCCAGATCGCGCCCTGTACGAACACCTTGTGCTCGTACAGCGCGACCAGCTGGCCGAGGACCGACGGGGTCAGCTCGGGGGCGAGGATCGTCGTGGTCGGGTGGTTGCCGAGGAAGGTGCGGTGCGGGATCTGCTCCTCGGGCACGCCCTCCGCGCGCACCTCGTCGGCGGTCTTGCCGAAGGCGAGCGCCTGTCCCTGCGCGAACAGGTTGGCCATCAACAGGTCGTGCTGCGCCTTGAGTTCATCGCTCAGCTCGCCGATCGGCCGGGCGAAGCCGATCAGGTCGGCGGGGATCAGCCGGGTGCCCTGGTGGATCAGCTGGTAGTAGGCGTGCTGCCCGTTGGTGCCGGGTGTGCCCCACACCACCGGGCCGGTGGTCCAGCCCACCGTGTGCCCGTCCCGGTCGACCGACTTGCCGTTGGACTCCATGTCGAGCTGCTGCAAGTAGGCCGTGAACTTGGAGAGGTAGTGGCTGTACGGCAGCACCGCGTGCGACTCGGCCTCGAAGAAGTTGCCGTACCAGACGCCCAGCAGGCCCATGAGCAGCGGGGCGTTGGCCTCGGCGGGAGCGCTCTTGAAGTGCTCGTCGACGATGCGGAAGCCGTCGAGCATCTCCCGGAACCGGTCCGGGCCGATGGCGATCATCAGGGACAGCCCGATCGCCGAGTCGTACGAGTAGCGGCCGCCGACCCAGTCCCAGAACTCGAACATGTTGTCCGGGTCGATACCGAACTCGGTGACCTTCCCGGCGTTCGTCGACAGCGCGACGAAGTGCCGGGCCACCGCCTTGTCGTCGCCGCCGAGCCCGGCGAGCAGCCAGGACCGCGCCGACGTGGCGTTGGTGATCGTCTCGATCGTGGTGAACGTCTTCGACGCGACGATGAACAGCGTCTCCGCCGGGTCCAGGTCGCGCACGGCCTCGTGCAGGTCGGCGCCGTCGACGTTCGACACGAAGCGGAACGTCAACTCCCGTGCGGTGTACGGGCGCAGCGCCTCGTACGCCATCGCCGGGCCCAGGTCGGAGCCGCCGATGCCGATGTTGACGACATTGCGGATCCGGCGGCCGGTGTGGCCGGTCCACTCGCCCGAACGGACGCGGTTCGCGAAGTCGGCCATCTTGTCGAGGACGGCGTGCACGCCCGGGACGACGTTCTCGCCGTCCACCTCGATCACCGCGTCCCGCGGAGCGCGCAGCGCGGTGTGCAGCACCGCGCGGTCCTCGGTGATGTTGATGCGGTCGCCGCGGAACATGGCGTCGCGCAGCCCGAACACCTCGGTGGCGGTGGCGAGTTCCTGGAGCAGGGCCAGCGTCTCGTCGGTGATCAGGTGCTTGGAGTAGTCGATGCGCAGATCGCCGACGCGTACGACGTACCGCTCCGCGCGCCCGGGATCGTCCGCGAACAGCTCACGCAGCCGGGGCCGTTGCAGCGCGTCGGCGCGATGGTCCTCCAGGGCCGTCCACTCGGGCCGCCGGGTCGGCTTGGGGAAGTCAGACATGGGAGACGGTCTCCTTGGTGCCCTCGCCGCGCAGGGCGATGGCGTACATCTCGTCCGCGTCGAGGCGCCGCAGCTCCTCGGCGATGAGTTCGGAGGTGGTGCGGACCTTCAGCGCGAGGGTGCGTGAGGGCTGGCCGGGCAGGGACAGCGTGGCCAGCGGGCCCTCGGGGCGGTCGATGACGATCTCGCCGTTCGCGGTGCCGAGGCGGACCGCCGTGACGAGCGGACCGGCGGTGACCACCCGGTCGACGCCGACGCCGAGGCGGGCCTCCAGCCAGCGGGCCAGCAGCTCGGCCGCCGGGTTCTCCTCCTCGGCCTCCACGGCCGCCGAGGTCACCTCCACCCGGGCCTGGTCCAGGGCCGCGGCCAGCATCGAGCGCCACGGGGTCAGCCGGGTCCAGGCGAGGTCGGTGTCGCCGGGCGCGTAGGAGCGGACCCGGGTCTCGAGGACCCGCAGCGGGTCGTCCACGGCGTACAGGTCGGTGATCCGGCGCTGGGCCAGCGCGCCCAGCGGGTCCTTCGCCGGGTTCTCGGGCGCCTCCGCCGGCCACCACACCACGACCGGCGCGTCCGGCAGCAGCAGCGGCAGGACGACGGAGTCGGCGTGGTCGGACACCTCGCCGTACGTCCGCAGGACCACCGTCTCGCCGGTGCCCGCGTCCGCGCCCACCCGGACCTCGGCGTCGAGGTGGGAGGCGGTGCGGTCGCGCGGGGTGCGGGCGTGCCGCTTGATGACGACCAGGGTGCGCGCGGGGTGCTCGTGCGAGGCCTCCTCGGCCGCCTTGATCGCGTCGTAGGCGTTCTCCTCGTCCGTGACGATGACCATCGTCAGGACCATGCCCACCGCGGGTGTGCCGATGGCGCGGCGGCCCTGCACCAGCGCCTTGTTGATCTTGCTTGCCGTGGTGTCGGTCAGGTCGATCTTCATGGCCTGCGCCAGCTCCGTCCGTCTCGTGCGAGCATCTCGTCGGCTTCCTTGGGTCCCCAGCTGCCCGAGGCGTACTGCGCGGGCCTGCCCTGCTTCGCCCAGTACTTCTCGATCGGATCGAGGATCTTCCAGGACTCTTCCACTTCCTGGTGACGGGGGAACAGGTTGGCGTCGCCCAGAAGGACGTCGAGGATGAGCCGCTCGTACGCCTCCGGGCTGGACTCCGTGAACGACTCGCCGTACGCGAAGTCCATCGAGACGTCCCGGATCTCCATCGAGGTGCCCGGCACCTTCGAACCGAACCGGACCGTCATGCCCTCGTCGGGCTGGACGCGGATGACGATCGCGTTCTGGCCGAGTTCCTCGGTGGCCGTCGAGTCGAACGGCGAGTGGGGTGCCCGCTTGAAGACGACCGCGATCTCGGTGACGCGGCGGCCCAGCCGCTTGCCGGTGCGCAGATAGAAGGGGATGCCCGCCCAGCGCCGGTTGTCGACCTCCAGCTTGATCGCCGCGTAGGTGTCGGTCGTCGACTTGGAGTCGATGCCGTCCTCCTGGAGGTATCCGGGCACCTTCGCGCCGCCCTGCCAGCCCTCCGCGTACTGAGCCCGGACCGTGTGCTCGCCCAGGTTCTCCGGCAGCCGTACGGACTTCAGGACCTTCAGCTTCTCGGTCAGCAGCGACTCCGCGTCGAACGCGATGGGCTCCTCCATCGCGGTGAGCGCCATCAGCTGCAGCAGGTGGTTCTGGATGACGTCACGGGCGGCGCCGATGCCGTCGTAGTACCCGGCCCGCCCTCCGATACCGATGTCCTCGGCCATCGTGATCTGGATGTGGTCGACGTACGACCGGTTCCAGATCGGCTCGTACATCTGGTTGGCGAAACGGAGCGCCAGGATGTTCTGGACGGTCTCCTTGCCGAGGTAGTGGTCGATGCGGAAGACCTGGTCCGGCTCGAACACGTCGTGCACGATCGCGTTCAGTTCGCGGGCGCTGGTGAGGTCGCGGCCGAACGGCTTCTCGATGACCGCGCGCCGCCACGAGCCCTCGGGCGCGTCCGCAAGGCCGTGCTTCTTCAGCTGCTGGACGACCTTCGGGAAGAACTTCGGCGGTACGGAGAGATAGAAGGCGTAGTTGCCGCTGGTGCCCCGCGAGGCATCCAACTCGTCGACGGCGGAACGCAGTTGCTTGAACGCCTGGTCGTCGTCGAAGTCGCCCGGGATGAACCGCATGCCCTCGGCGAGCTGATGCCAGACCTCCTCGCGGAACTCCGTACGCGCATGCTCGCGGACCGAGTCGTGCACGACCTGCGCGAAGTCCTGGTCCTCCCAGTCGCGCCGGGCGAAGCCGACGAGGGAGAAGCCCGGCGGAAGCATGCCGCGGTTGGCGAGGTCGTACACCGCGGGCATCAGCTTCTTGCGGGACAGGTCGCCGGTGACACCGAAGATGACGAGCCCGGACGGACCTGCGATCCGCGGGAGCCGGCGGTCACGGGCGTCGTGCAGCGGATTGGCCCACTCGACCTCGGTCAGTTCCTCGCTCATTCCCCGTCGACCCCCTTGCTGCTCAGCGACTTCGCCACGGCGTCCAGCAGGTCCTGCCAGGCCACCGCGAACTTGGCGACGCCCTCGTCCTCCAGCTGCTGCACGACCTCGTCGTACGAGATCCCGAGCGTTTCCACGGCGGCCAGGTCGGCGCGTGCCTGCGCGTAACCGCCGCTCACCGTGTCGCCGGTGATCACGCCGTGGTCGGCCGTGGCGTTCAGCGTGGCCTCCGGCATCGTGTTGACGGTGCCGGGCGCGACCAGCTCGTCCACGTACAGCGTGTCCTTGTACGCCGGGTCCTTCACGCCGGTCGAGGCCCACAGCGGGCGCTGCTTGTTGACGCGGGCGCCGGCGAGGGCGGTCCAGCGGGTGCCGCCGAAGACGTCCTCGTACGCCTCGTAGGCGAGCCGTGCGTTGGCGAGCGCCGCCCTGCCCTTCAGCGCCAGGGCCTCGTCGGTGCCCAGCACCGTCAGCCGCTTGTCGATCTCGCTGTCGACGCGGGAGACGAAGAAAGAGGCCACGGAGTGGATGGCGGCGAGGTCGAGGCCCTTCGCGGCGGCCTTCTCGAGACCCGCGAGGTAGGCGTCCATGACCTCGCGGTACCGCTCCAGCGAGAAGATCAGCGTGACGTTGACGCTGATACCGAGGCCGATGACCTCGGTGATCGCCGGGAGGCCGGCCTTCGTCGCCGGGATCTTGATCATCACGTTGGGCCGGTCGACCAGCCAGGCAAGCTGCTTGGCCTCGGCGACGGTCGCCTTGGTCCGGTGGGCGAGCCGCGGGTCGACCTCGATGGAGACCCGGCCGTCCCGTCCGCCGGTCGCGTCGTACACCGGCCGCAGGATGTCGGCGGCGGCACGGACGTCCGCGGTGGTCATCATCCGTACGGCCTCGTCGACCGTGGCACCGCGCGCGGCGAGGTCGGCGAGCTGCTCCTCGTACCCCTCACCCGAGCCGATCGCGGCCTGGAAGATCGACGGGTTGGTGGTGACGCCGACGATGTGCTTGCCGGCGATGAGTTCGGCGAGGTTGCCGGAGGTGATCCGGTTGCGGGAGAGGTCGTCCAGCCAGATGGAGACGCCCTCGTCGGACAGGCGCTGGAGGGCTTCCGCGGTGGCGGTAGCTTCGATGGTCACAGTGTCATCTTCTTTCTGGCGATCGGATCAGGCACGCGCGGCAGCGAGGGAGGCCCGGGCAGCGGCGGCGACGTTCTCGGCGGTGAATCCGTACTCGGCGAACAGGGTCTTGGCGTCGGCGGAGGCGCCGAAGTGCTCCAGCGAGACGATGCGTCCCGCGTCTCCCACGAAGCGGTACCACGTCAGACCCACCCCGGCCTCGACGGCGACACGCGCCTTCACGGACGGCGGAAGGACGCTCTCGCGGTACTCACGGGGCTGCTCCTCGAACCACTCCACGGACGGCATCGACACCACCCGGGTGCCCACACCCTCGGCCTCCAGTTCCTCGCGCGCGGCGACGGCGAGCTGGACCTCCGAGCCGGTGGCGATCAGGATCACCTCCGGCGTCGGGGTGGAGGACTCGCGCAGGACGTAACCGCCCTTGGCCGCGGCCTCGTTGCGCGCGTACGTCGGCACGCCCTGACGGGTGAGGGCGAGGCCGTGCGGCGCCGGGTTGGTGGCGTGCCGCTGGAGGATCTCGGCCCAGGCGACGGCGGTCTCGTTGGCATCGGCGGGCCGGACGATGTTCAGGCCGGGGATGGCGCGCAGCGAGGCCAGATGCTCGACCGGCTGGTGCGTGGGGCCGTCCTCGCCGAGCCCGATGGAGTCATGCGTCCACACGTATGTCACCGGCAGCTGCATCAGCGCGGACAGGCGCACGGCGTTGCGCATGTAGTCGGAGAACACCAGGAAGGTGCCGCCGTAGATGCGGGTGTTGCCGTGCAGGGCGATCCCGTTCATCGCCGCCGCCATCGAGTGCTCGCGGATGCCGAAGTGGACCGTACGGCCGTACGGGTCGGCCTCCGGCAGCGGGTTGCCCTTCGGCAGGAACGACGACGTCTTGTCGATGGTGGTGTTGTTCGAGCCGGCCAGGTCGGCGGAGCCGCCCCACAGCTCGGGCAGCACAGGGCCGAGGGCCTGGAGGACCTTGCCGGAGGCGGCGCGGGTGGCGAGGGACCTGCCCTCCTCGAAGACGGGGAGCGCGGACTCCCAGCCCTCGGGCAGCTGACCGGCGACGACGCGGTCGAAGAGCTGTGCGCGCTCGGGGGAGGCGGCGCGCCACTCGGCGATCCGCTTGTCCCAGGCGGCGTGGGCCTCGGCGCCCCGGTCGAGGGCGGTACGGGTGTGGGCGAGGACGTCGCCCGCGACCTCGAAGGTCTGCTCCGGGTCGAAGCCGAGGACGCGCTTGGTGGCGGCCACCTCGTCCTCGCCGAGCGCCGAGCCGTGCGAAGCCTCGGTGTTCTGCGCGTTCGGGGCGGGCCAGGCGATGATCGTGCGCATCGCGATGATCGAGGGGCGCCCGGTCTCGGCCTGCGCGGCCTTCAGCGCCGTGTGGAGGGCGTGGACATCGATGTCGCCGTCGGCGGCGGGCTCGATGCGCTGGGTGTGCCAGCCGTAGGCCTCGTACCGCTTCAGCACGTCCTCGGAGAAGGCCGTCGCGGTGTCGCCCTCGATGGAGATGTGGTTGTCGTCGTACAGGAAGACCAGGTTGCCGAGCTTCTGGTGCCCGGCGAGGGAGGAGGCCTCCGCGGAGATCCCCTCCTCCAGGTCGCCGTCGGAGACGATCGCCCAGATGGTGTGGTCGAAGGGGGACTCGCCCTCGGCCGCCTCGGGGTCGAACAGCCCGCGCTCGTACCGGGCGGCCATCGCCATGCCGACGGCGTTCGCGACGCCCTGGCCGAGCGGCCCGGTCGTCGTCTCCACGCCCGCCGTGTGCCCGTACTCGGGATGACCCGGAGTCTTCGACCCATGGGTCCGGAACGCCTTCAGGTCGTCCAGCTCCAGCTCGTACCCGGCGAGGAAGAGCTGGGTGTAGAGGGTGAGCGAGGTGTGGCCGGGGGAGAGAACGAAACGATCCCGCCCGGTCCATTCCGGATCGGCGGGATCGTGACGCATCACCTTCTGAAAGATCGTGTACGCGGCCGGAGCCAGGCTCATCGCGGTGCCGGGGTGCCCGTTCCCCACTCGCTGTACGGCATCGGCCGCCAGGATGCGGGCGGTGTCGACGGCACGCCGGTCGAGCTCGGTCCACTCGAGACGGTCTGATGTCTGCGCGCTCATCTTCAAGAAGTCCTCACGGGAAGGGTCTGACCAGCGGAACGCCTTCAAAACTAAAAGTCTGACTTTTCGGAGGGAAGGTCATCGTGTGCCAGCCTGTGGTGAAACTGGGACACGGACGGCGCGACAGGGGCGGCACGAGAAGGACATGGCGGACACAACCATCCAAGCCGGAGCCGGTGACGGGAGCGGAGACGGCATCCGAACGTTCCCTTTCCCGGTCGAGCTGAGCGTGTGCGGTGTCGGCATGCAGGTCGGCCCGATGGGCACCGACCGCACCTGGCACGCCGCCGACGCCCCGCTGGACCGCGTGCACCGCATCGACTTCCACGTGGTGATGCTCTTCAGCGAGGGCCCCGTGCACCACATGATCGACTTCGCCGAGTACGAGGCGACGGCCGGCGACATCCTCTGGATCCGCCCCGGCCAGGTGCACCGTTTCTCCCGCACGAGCGAGTACCGCGGCACCGTCCTGACCATGCAGCCCGGTTTCCTGCCCCGCGCCACCGTGGAGGCGACCGGCCTCTACCGCTACGACCTGCCGCCCCTGCTCCACCCCGACGAGGCACAACGCACCGGTCTCCAGGCGGCCCTGAACCACCTGCAACGCGAGTACGAAGACACCGCGACCCTCCCCCTGAGCCTGCACACCGCGGTACTACGCCACTCCCTCACCGCGTTCCTGCTGCGCCTGGCCCACCTCGCGGCCAGCTCCGCGGAGGCGGCACGCCGGCAGGGCGACACCACCTTCACCCTCTTCCGGGACGCGGTCGAGAAGGGCTTCGCCACCAACCACAGCGTCAGCGCCTACGCCGACGCCCTCGGCTACTCCCGCCGCACCCTCGTCCGCGCCGTCCGCGCCGCCACCGGCGAGACCCCCAAGGGCTTCATCGACAAACGCGTCATCCTGGAAGCCAAGCGCCTCCTGGCCCACACGGACATGCCCATCGGCCGCATCGGCGCCGCCATCGGCTTCCCCGACGCCGCCAACTTCTCCAAGTTCTTCCACCAGCACACGGACCTGACACCGGCGGCGTTCCGGGCCGAGCTGCGGTGATGCCCCGCGAGGATGGTCCAGGCCTCGCGGGGCATCGTCAACGCAGCCGTCACTTCCCGAAGTTGAACCAGTTCACATTCACGAAGTCCGCCGACTGGCCGCTGGTGAAGGTGAGATACACGTCGTGTGTTCCGGTGACGGAGCTGATGTTCGCCGGTACGGTCCGCCAGGACTGCCAGCCACCGGTGTTGCCGACGGCGAAGCTCCCGATGGGTGTGTTGGTGCGACTGTCCAGGCGCACCTCGACCAGACCACTGACGCCGGACCCGGCGCCGCTCGCGACTCTCGCGTTGAACTGAGTCGCCGCCGTGGAACCGAAGTTGACGCCCCGGAACAGCGCCCAGTCGCCGTTGCCCACCGCCCCGATGTTCTGCCCGCCGCCCGAGTCCGACGTCGACTCGGTCATGGTGCCGGACTGTCCGTCGTACGACTCGGCCTGGATGGCGCTGTAGGCGTCACGGTTGCCGGTCGGCGGAGGCGTGGTACCGCTCCCACTGGACAGCACCTGGACGTAGTCGACGACCATCGAGTGCCCCGGCACCGTCGCGGCGTCCGGGCCGCCGCCGAACGCATCCACGAAGCCGCCGCCCATCGCCACGTTCAGGATGATGAAGAAGCCGTGGTTGGTGGCGTTGCTCCAGGTCGTCGCGTCGACCTGATCGGCGCGCACGGTGTGGTAGTTGATGTCGTCGACGTAGAACCGGATCTGCTCGGGGCTGGTCGAGCGGTCCCACTCCATCGCGAAGGTGTGGAAGCCCGCCTGGCAGGTGGCGCCGGGACAGGCCCGCGAACCGCCGATGCCCGTCGTCTCGTTGCAGGGCCCGCCGGGGCTCGTACCGCAGTGCATCGTCGACCAGACGGTGTTGAGGCCCTGGACGTTCTCCATGATGTCCAGTTCGCCGACGCTCGGCCAGTTCCAGTAGTTGCCGCGGTACGGCGTGCCCAGCATCCAGAAGGCGGGCCAGTAGCCGCGGGCCGCCGCGCCGGTGACGTTCGGCATCTGGATCCGGGACTGCACCCGCAGTTTGCCGCCCGCCGGCGGCTGGAAGTCGCCGCGGTTGGTCTCGATCCGGCCGGACGTCCAGTTGCCGGAGGCGTCCCGGCGTGGGGTGATGCGCAGGTTGCCGCTGCCGTCCAGGGCCACGTTGTTGGTGCTGGACGTCATGTTCTCGATCTCGCCGGTGCCCCAGTTGGCGGGGCCGCCGGGGTAGCCGTGGCCGGTGGCGTACTGCCAGTTGGCGGTGTTGACGCCCGTGCCCGCGGGGCCGTTGAAGTCGTCCACGAAGACCTGCGTCCAGCCCGACGGCGGCGGAGGGGCGTCGGCGATCGCGGACGGGGTGGCGGCGGTGGCGGCGACCGCCGCGAGACCGAGGGTGCTCAGGACGGCGACGAGCGCGCGGCGCAGGGGGCGCCGTCTGTGGGGTGTGCCGGAGGGTTCACTCATGGGGAGGTGCCTCTCGGGTACGGAGTCGATATGCGCGGGATGCCTCTGAGAGCGCTCTCAGAGTGCCGCCAATGTGCTCCCGGTCACTCCGGTCGTCAAGAGGTAAAACCGTGAACGCCCCTGGGGCTCAGTGGAGTTCACACCATGAATGGACGCGTACCGGCCCAAAGCGCGCTGACCGGCGCGGACGTCGAACCGCGCCGGCCCGCGTCAGCCGCGGTCACACCCGGTTGTCCACGTACGGCGCCGGCGCCGGTGCCGCCCCCTCGCTCAGCCCGAACCGGTCGTGTGCCCGCCGCAGTGGCTTCGGCGCCCACCAGGCGTACCGGCCGAGCAGCGCCATCGTCGCCGGGACGAGCAGCATGCGGACGACCGTGGCGTCGATGAGGACCGCGAGGGTCAGGCCGAGGCCGATCTGCAGGATGGGGGAGAAGCCGCCGGTCATGAAGGCGCCGAAGACGACGGCGAGGAGCAGGGCGGCGCAGGTGACCACGCGGCCGGAGCGGCGCAGGCCGGTCACCACGGCTTCCTGGTCGTCGCCGGTCTGCTGCCGGGCCTCGCGCATCCGGGCCAGGATGAACAGCTCGTAGTCCATGGCGAGTCCGAACGCGATCGCGACGATCAGCGGTGGCGCGGTGAGGCTGAGCGCGCCCAGCTCCTGGGAGCCCAACAGGCCTGCCAGGTGGCCGTCCTGGAACACCCAGACCACCACGCCGAGCGCGGCGCCCAGGCTGAGCAGCGTGGTGAGGATGGTGCGCAGCGGGATCAGCACCGAGCCGGTGAACGCGAACAGCAGGGCGAGGATGCCGGCCAGGACGGTCACGGCCGCCCAGGGCACCCGGTCGGAGAGCATGTCGCGGAAGTCGACCAGCCGGGCCGCCACGCCGGTGACCTCGACCGGCTCCTCACCGCGCAGGTCCCGTACCTGTTTGACGAGGTCGGTGGCCGCGTCGCCGTCGACGCTGCCGGGTGGCTGGAGTTCCATGACCGTGGTGCCGCCCGGCAGTTCGCGGGTTTCCGCGGTCGGGGACAGCGCGCGGATCTCGTCTGCGGTGGCGGGGTCGGTGCCGGGCCTGAGGACGACCGTGATGGGTGAGACGCCGGTGCCCGGCGGGAAGTGCGCGTCGACGGTGTCGTACAACTGACGTGCCTCGGTGCTCGACGGCAGTTGGTCGGCGCCGCCGATGTTGATGCGCATGCCGGTGACGGGAAGGGCCAGGACGAGGAGCACCGGGACGACGACCGCGACCACGGCGATACGGCGGCGGGCGGCGAAGCGGGCCAGACGGGCGAACAGGCGGCCCTCCTCGCCCTCGGGCCGCTCCTTCGCCGGCGCGATCTTCGCGCCGAACTTGGTCAGCAGCGCGGGCAGCAGCGTCAGCGCGGCCAGCATGTCGATGACCACCACGGCGGCCACGGCCAGGCCCATGCTGCGCAGGAAGACGCTCGGGAAGACCAGCAGCCCGGTCAGGCTGACCGCCACCGTGAGTCCCGAGAACAGCACGGTCCGCCCGGCCTGTTCGACCGTGCGGTGCACCGCCTCGACGACGTCCGCGGTATGCCGGCGTTCCTCGCGGAAGCGGACCACCATCAACAGGGCGTAGTCCACGGCGAGTCCGAGGCCCAGCATCGTGGTCACCTGGATCGCGTACACGGAGATGTCGGTGAACTGACTGAACCCGAACAGTGCCAGGAACGCGCCCGCGATCCCGCTGACCGCCACCATCAGCGGCAGCCCGGCCGCACGCAGCCCGCCGAAGATGACCAGCAGCAGCGCCAGCACGACCGGCAGGGAGATCAACTCCGCGTTCCGTACGTCCTCCTGGGCGCGCTCACCGAGCTGGGTGCCCAGCAACGAGCCGCCGCTGACGTGGACTTCGGGCGCGTCGATCTGATGGATGCGGGCGGCCGCCGCGTCCACCGCCGCCTCCTCGTCCTCGTCGTCCAGACCGCCCTGGAGGGTGACGGAGACGAGCAGCGCCTGCCCGTCCTCGGCGATCAGGCCGCGGGTCGCGTACGGGTCCGGTACGGCCGCGACTCCGGCGATGTCCCGGACGTCCGCGACGGCCCGCTCGACCTGGGTGCGCAGGGCGGGGTCGGAGACGGCGGCGCCCTCGACGACGCCGGTGATCGAGTCACCGGTCGGGTCGATGCCGTCGAGGTGCTGCGCGGCCCGCTCCGACTCCGTGCCGGGCACTTCGGGCACGTTGTCGGAGAGCCGGCTGAAGACGCCCGTTCCGAGCCCGAAGCCGAGCAGCAGGAAGAGCACCCACAAGAGGATGACGGTGAGCGGACGGCGGGTTGCCGTCCGGGCGAGCGTGGCGAGCACGGTCCCTCCCGGCGAGTCGTCGGTTGACTTCGCCTTCAGGCTCGTGGGCCCGGGGGTGTCACCGGATCGCCGGGGGGAGCGGTTTCGGGGACTGGGCCGTACGGGGGAGGCGCGCCCCTGTCTCCCTCGCTAGGGGGAGCCGGGGGTCACCAGGCCGGTCTCGTACGCGCAGATCACGGCCTGCACCCGGTCCCTCAGACCGAGCTTGCTGAGCACGTTGCTGACATGGGTCTTGACGGTGTGCTCGCTGACGAAGAGGGTCGTGGCGATCTCGGCGTTGGACAGGCCGCGGGCGAGCATCCGCAGGGTTTCCACCTCGCGCGCGGTCAGGACCTCCAGCCGGTCGGGCGTGACCTCGGCGGTTGCCTCCTCGCGGCGGCGCCGCACGATGTCCGCGACCAGCCGGCGGGTCACGGTCGGGGCGAGCAGCGAGTCGCCGCCCGCGACGACCCGTACGGCGTGCACCAGGTCGTCCCGGCGGACGTCCTTGAGCAGGAAGCCGCTGGCGCCCGCGTACAGCGCCTCGTAGACATACTCGTCGAGGTCGAACGTGGTGAGCATGACGACCTTGCAGCTGGACTGGGCGCACACCTGCCGGGCCGCCTCCAGGCCGTCCGTGCCGGGCATGCGGATGTCGAGCAGCAGGACGTCGGGGGTGTGCTGCCGTACCGCGGCGACCGCCTCCGCGCCGTCGCCCGCCTCGGCGACCACCTCGATGTCCGGCTGCGCCTCCAGGATCATGGTGAAGCCGCTGCGGACCAGCTCCTGGTCGTCGGCGACGACCACGCGGATGCTCACCCCCGCGCCGCCTGCCGGTCCGCGGCCGGGAGGCGTACGACGACCTGGAAGCCGCCGTCCGGGCCGCGCCCGGCGCGTGCGCTGCCCCCGCAGGCGGCGGCGCGTTCGCGGATACCGATCAGACCGTGCCCGCCGCCCGGACCGGACGGGCCCCGTCCGTCGTCCGTCACCACGAGTCTCAATTCGTCCTCCAGCCAGTCGAGCGCGACCGTCGCGGAGGAAGCGTACGCATGCTTCACGGTGTTGGTGAGCGCCTCCTGCACGACACGGTAGGCGGCTACCTCGGTGTCCCGCGGCAGCGGACGGGGCTCGCCCGTGGTGCGCAGCGCGACGTGCAGGCCAGTGGAGTCGGTGACCTGCCGGACCAGGCCGGGCAGGGCGGCCACACCCGGCTGCGGCAGACGGTCCGTGGCGCCGTCACGCCGCTCTTCCTTGAGGACTCCGAGAATCCGACGCAGCTGGGACATCGCGTCCCGGCCGGCCGCCGCGATGGCGTCGAACGCGGCCTCCGCGCGCGCCGGATCGCTGCGCACCACCACCGGTCCCGCCTCGGCCTGCACCACCATCAGGCTCACCGCGTGGGCCAGGATGTCGTGCATGTCCCGGGCGATCCTGGCGCGTTCCTGCGCCGTCGCCCGCGCGGTGTCCGCGGCACGCTCCCGCTCCAGGCGGCGGGCCCGGTCCACCAGCGCCGCGGTGTAGGCGCGCTGGACGCGGGCGAGTATGCCGAACCCGTAGGCACAGACGACGCTCAGGAACTGGAAGGCGTACTCGAAGGGGAGGGTATTCGCCTTGTGCTGCATGGTGAGGGTGACCCCGAGGATCCAGCCCACCAGCATCACGCGTCGCTGCCCGGGGCGGCCCTGCGCGGCCATCGTGTAGAGGACGACCAGTCCGCCGTACGCCACATCCGGCGGCGGCGCGTGATAGACGGCCATCGCGGACGTGGCCGCGGACACGGCCCACGCGGTCGCGAACGGTGCCCGGCGCCGCCACACCAGCGGCACGGCCGTGGCCGCCGCGAGCAGCCAGCCCTGCCAGGTCAGCTTGTCGTCGCTGTCGCCGGGGAAGATCCACTGCAGTGAGGCGGCGAACAGCACCAGCGCGGCCAGCGCGCCGTCGACGGCATACGGATTCGCCGTGCGCAGCCGGGTGACGGCAGGCGTGATCCAGGACGGTGGGGACATGGGCGGCTCCTCGGGGCAAGGGCCCTTCCAGTATTGCGACGGCGAAGCGGACGGGGCCTCACCGGTGAGAGGGATATCGCCTCTTCCGTTTGTGATCATTCTGATGCCGCGGAGGGGGAACCTCCGCAGCGCACCTTGCCTCTCAATGGTCGAAACAGAGCGTTCACAGCGTGTGCATGGTTTTGGACCGATGGTTGCGATCACCATCGGTTCTGCTGTCCGCACCCGCCGTCACACAGGAGATCCGCATGCCGAGCCGCCGCCGATTCCTCACCGGGGCAGCCGCCGCGCCCGTCGCGCTCGCGGCGGCCACGGCGTGCGAGGCCGGTGACGAGGCGCAGCCCGCGCAGCTCAACAAGCCCGCCGCGGCCATGCCCGCCGTGCGGGCCCCGGCATCGGGCCGGGTCAACTTCGTGGTGATCCTCGCCGACGACCTCGGCTACGGCGAACTCGGCTCCTACGGCCAGAAACTGATCCACACGCCGCGCCTGGACGCCCTCGCCGCCGAGGGCCTGCGCTTCACCGAGGCCTACGCCGCCGCCCCGGTGTGCGCGCCCTCACGCTGCTCGCTGCTCACCGGGCTGCACAGCGGCCACTCCACCGTGCGGGAGAACCCCTGGGGGCCGGGCGGCCAAGGCGCCCTGACCGACCGGGACTTCACCTTCGCCGAGGCGCTGCGGGCGCTCGGCTACCGCACCGGCATCATCGGCAAGTGGGGCTTCGGACCCGAGCTCCCGGACCAGCCGAGCCACCCCAACTCCCGTGGCTTCGAGGAGTTCTACGGCTACATCGGCCACGGTCACGCCCACGACTACTTCCCCGAGTACCTGTGGCACAACGGCACCCGGCAGGAGATCCCCGAGAACAAGGGCGGCGCCCGCAAGGTCTACGCCCCCCACCTGATTCAGGACCGCGCGCTCAGCTTCATCAACGCCCACCAGAGCGAGCCGTTCCTGCTCTGTCTCGCCCCGACCGTGCCGCACGCCCCCAGCCAGGACCCGGACGCCGGCGAGTACGCCGACCGGCCCTGGACCGGCCCCAACAAGCGGCACGCCGCCCAGGTCACCTCCTTCGACACCCTGGTCGGCAACGTCACCGACCGGCTCACCGAACTCGGCATCGAGGACCGCACCATCGTCCTCGTCACCAGCGACAACGGCCCGCACGAGGAGGGCGGCACCGACCCCGAACTCTTCAACGGCAACGGCCCGTTGCGCGGCATCAAGCGCAATCTCTACGAGGGCGGCATCCGCGTCCCCCTCATCGCCTGGTCCCCGCAGCACGTACGGTCCGGCACCACCGACCGACCCACCCCGCTCACCGACCTGCTGCCCACCCTCGCCGACCTCGCGGGCGCACCCGCCCCGACCGACGTCGACGGCCTCTCCCTCGCCCCGCTGCTGCGCGGCTCCCAGGACGCCGCCCGCCACGACAGCCTGTACTTCTACCGCAACCACGCCAACATCACCCCGCGCTCCGACGCCTTCGACCTCGGCCGGGGCCGCCGTCTCGCGGAGGCGCTGCGGCGCGGCGACCTCAAGGCCGTGCGGTTCGCGCCGGGACAGAACCGGCGGGCGTCCGACGACCAGTGGGACGTAGAGCTGTACGACCTCGCCAAGGACCCCGGCGAACTGCACGACCTCGCCGCCGCGCGGCCCGCCCAGGCGGACGAGCTGGTGAACCTGATGCGTGAGTCATGGGCACCGGTGTACCGACGCAAGCCCTTCGGCCTCAGGCTCCAAGTAACCGGCACTGGCCCGGAGTTCACGGTCACGGCCACCCTCACCAACGGCTCCGCCCGCCCCTGGACCGACGCCCGCCTCGCACTACAAACGCCGAGCGGCTGGCGGATACACGCACTGGACGCGCTCTCCACCGCCCGCCTGGACACAGGCGAACACCTCACGGCCCGCTGGAAAGTCACCCCGGCCCAGGTCTCGGCGGCCACGACACTCACCTGCCGGGCCACGGCAGAGCACGCGGACGAAGAGGTGACGTACACGGCGAGCACGACACTGAACTGATGCCGGGTTCGGCAGCGCCCCTTCAGGGGCGCGGGGAACTGCGCGACCAGCCCCCACCGGCCCGCAGGAAGAGAACCGCGCAACCAGCGGAGCTCACGGCTGCCAGCCAAGGGCCCGAGAGATGCCCCGCGCAGCGAGCCGCACCGCCGGTATCAACGCCGGCACCTGCGCGTCGACCTGCGGCACGACGACCGACACCGCGGCGACCACCCCCCCGCCCGGACCCCGCACCGGAGCGGCCAGCGACAACGCGTCCTCGGTGACCTGACGGCTGCTCACCGCCACACCGGTGCGCCGCACCTCGGCCAGCACCCGGCGCAGCCGCACCGGATCGGTGACCGTGTACGGCGTGAAGGAGGCGAGCGGCCCCGAGCAGTACTCCTCCTGGGACTCGGGATCACTGTGCGCCAGCAGCACGAGCCCGACCCCCGTGGCATGCAGCGGCCAGCGCGCGCCGACGCGGATGTGCACGCCGACCGCGGAGCGCCCGGAGAGCCACTCGATGTACACCACCTCGGCGCCGTCCCGCACCGCCAACTGCACGTTCTCGTGGGTGGCTTCGTACAGGTCCTCCAGATACGGCAGGGCGACCTGCCGCAGGGCCAGCCCGCGCGGGGCCAGCGCGGCGATCTCCCACAGCCGCAGCCCCACGTGGTAGACCCCCGACTCGTCCCGCTCCAGGGCGCCCCACTCGGTGAGGGCGCCCACGAGCCGGTGCGCGGTGGTCAGGCTCAGCCCGGCCCGGCGGCTGATGTCCGTCAGAGACAGCGCGGAGTGCTCGTGATCGAACGCCGAGAGCACGGACAGCAGCCGGTCGGGGGCGGAGCGGGGGGTCATGGGCGGGTGGCGGCGGGGTGCGCGAGGTCGTAGGGGCGGGGGTAGGCGGTGGGGTGGTATGTCACATACCGCGGCTCGTTCGCCGGGTCCGCCAGCTCGGCCCGGTCATTGAGGTTGCCCGGCGACGCGTCCCAACGGCCGGTGTCCAAGCGGTGCTCCAAGGTGTCCAGGGCCCCGATCATCTCGCCCGGGGTGAAGGTGCAGTGGCCGGGCCCGTCGACATAGGCCTGCCTCAGCAGCGGGCCCGAACCCCCGGCTGCGGCGGCTCGCCGGTAGGCGCTCTCGGCCTGTACCGGAATCAGCGCGTCGCCGGTCGTGTGGATGTTGAGCTGCGGGTCGGTGAGCCGGCCCTTGAAGACACTGGTGTCCCGCATCCACCGCACCGCCGGGGGATCGGCCGAGACCCGGGGCGCGCGGTTGAGCGCCGTGAGGTCGGTGCGCAGGGACAGGCCCGCCTTTCGGTACAACTCCGTCACCTCCTTGAACAGCGGGGAGCGGTGCAGCATCGCGGTGTAGTCGACGCCCGTGTTCCAGGACATGTTGCCCCCGGCGCGGCTCTCCGCCTCCTGACGCCACGAGAATGCGGGCAGTTGGAGGAGCCCCTGGAGGGCGGTGTACTGGTTGGCCTGCTGGGCGTCCCAGTCGGTGGGCGCCGGTTTCGTCTGCGTGGGGTCGTTGTACCCGGGGATGTTGTGCAGGGCGGCGGCGAGGGCGATCCGGGCGCGGCCCTCGGCGGTCTGCTGGGCCGCGGTGACCTTCGTCGTGAGCGTCTGCGCGGCGCTCTGCGCCTGTGCCTGGTCGGCGAATCCGGTCAGCGGGATGCCCGCGTCGGGCGCCAGCAGCGCCTTCAGCGCGAACACCGGGTCCAGCGTGCTGTTCCAGTTGGCGACGCCGCCCTGCACCAGACCGCACATGGAGAGCGATCCGTCGAACCGGTCCGCGTGCCGCTCGGCGAGGGTCGTCGTGACGAGGCCGCCGTACGAGGTGCCCCAGGCGATGGTCCGCCGTGCCGTGCCGAACTTCTCGGTGAACAGGTCGAGAGTGGCGAGCTGGTCCGGCACGGCGTCCGTGACCGCCCAGCCGTTCGTGGCGTACGAGGAGCCGATGAGGGCGTAGCCCTGGTCGAGGAGCTTGTCCAGGGTGGCCGAATCAGGCGCGTTCTGGGCGGGGTTGGGCCAACCGGCAGCCCGGTAGCCGTGGCTGTAGAGCAGCACCGCGCCGTTCCAGTCGGCGGGTACGTCCATCAGGTAGGCGGCGCCCGAGGGTAGTTGGCCCTCTACGTGCGTGTCCGTGGCTGCTGCCTGAGCGGGGGGCGCGGACACGGCGCACAGGGCAATGGTCAGTAGGGCGATAGGGGTTCTCAACGCGGGGTCCCTTCCGGGGCGGGGGTCACGGAGTGAGGCTTGTGGTTCTCCAGGGCGTTCGCGCTTGTCTCGCGCAGGCGCCAGACGGTGAGCGCCGTGACGGCTGCGCCGCCGCACAGCAGCAGGGAGACGGGCGTGCTGCCGCCGCCGTACGAGGCGAGCAGGCTGCTCGCGATCAGCGGCGAGAATCCGGCGCCGACCAGCGTCGCCGCCTGGTAGCCGAGGGAGGCGCCCGTGTAGCGGACCCGGGTGCCGAACATCTCGGTGAGCAGGGCGCCCAGCGGGCCGTACATCGTCGACTGGGCGACACCGTGGCCGAGGGCCAGGGCGAGGATGAGCAGGCCGGGGGAGCCGGAGTCGACCAGGGCGAGCACCGGGAAGGCCAGCGCGGCCGAGGCGACGGCGCCGGCGAGGACGACCGGGCGGCGGCCGACCCGGTCCGACAGCGCGGACGCGGCGGGCAGCACCAGCAGGGCGACGCAGGACGCGATGGTCACGGCGGTGAGGACCTGCGAGCGGCTGTACCCGTTGTCGACGGCGTACGAGATCATGAAGCCGGTCAGCAGGGACTGCGCGGTGAACGCGCCGATGCCGACACCGCAGGCCATCAGCACGGGCTTCGGTCGGCGCAGCACCTCCACCACCGGCGGCTTCGCCCGCGGCTCCCGCTTGACCTGCGCGAACAGCGGGCTCTCCGCGACCTTGAGGCGCACGAACAGGCCGACGGCCAGCAGCACGATGCTCAGCAGGAACGGCACCCGCCAGCCCCAGGCGCGGAACTGGTCGTCGGGGAGGCCGGAGACGAGGGTGACCATCCCGGCCGACAGTACGGAGCCGAGCGGGGCGCCGAGCATGGTGAAGCTGGACCACATGCCGCGCCGGCCGCTCTGGGTGCGCTCGGCGTGCTCGACGACCATGAGGGTCGCGCCGCCCCACTCACCGCCGATGGCGATGCCCTGCACCACGCGCAGCGTGACCAGCAGGATGGGAGCCCACACGCCGATCGCGTCATAGGTCGGCAGGACGCCGATCAGGAAGCTGCCGCAGCCCATCAGCGCCATGGTCAGCAGCATCATCGACTTACGGCCGATCCGGTCGCCGAAGTGGCCGAAGACGATGCCGCCCAGCGGACGGGCGACATAGCCGGCGGCGAAGGTGCCGAAGGCCGCGATGGTGCCGACGGCCGGGTCGGCCCTGGGGAAGAACAGGTCGCCGAAGACCAGCGCGGCGACGGTGCCGTAGACGAGGAAGTCGTAGAACTCGACCGCGGTGCCGAGCAGTCCGGACAGTGCGACACGGCGCAACTGCCGGGTGTCAGGGGGTGGTTGAGCGGTGGAGGGGGATGACTGCACGGTGAGCTCCCTGGGGACGGGTCTCGGGCTGCCTCGTGAAGCTAGGCATCTCTCGTGCGGCCGTCAATCATTTGCACAACATTAATTCGGCCCGTCCTCCACGATCCGCAGCAGCAGCCCCTGCAGCGTCTCCCGCTCGGCCGCGTCCAGGGGGCCCAGCAACTCGTTGGTCACCCGCAGCCCGGCTTCGTCGGTGCCGCGCAGGAAGGAGCGGCCTTCCTCGGTGAGGACCACGATCCGGCTGCGGCGGTCGTCCGGGGCGGGTCGGCGCTCGGCGAAGCCCAGCTTCTCCAGGTCGTCGATCAGGCCGACGATCGCGCTCGGGTCGTAGCCGAGCCGGGCGCTCAGCTCGCGCTGCAGCGCCCCCTCGGTGGTGGCGAGGAAGCGCAGGACCGCGTAGTGGCGCAGGCGCAGCCCCGACTCCTGGAGGAAGGAGTTGAAGAGCTGACCCGAGCGCAGGCCCAGCCGGTACAGCAGGTAGCCCGTGTCCGCATGCAGCCCGCGCATCCATGGCTCGTTCGCGTCGATGGGCTTCGGGGTGGCGTGCTGGCGTGTGATGGCGGGCTCCCTGTGCTCGATCGATGTGTCCTGCGATGTGTCCTGGAGATTTCAGCATGTCGCACACTGAGGTCATCAACAACTATTGACGGCAACAATTATTGCTCTTAGCTTCGATCTCGGAAGCCGCACCCCATGTGCCACCGCTTGAAGGGACTCGCTCGTGCCCAGCATCGATCTCACCGGCAAGGTCGCCGTCGTCACCGGCAGCGGCCGGGGCCTCGGCCTCGCCTATGCGCACGCCCTCGCCGCCCACGGCGCCTCCGTGGTCGTCAACGACATCGACGAGGCCGTGGCCGAGCAGGCCGTGAAGTCCATCACCGCGGCCGGCGGCACCGCCGTCGCCGAGGTCGTCCCGGTCGGCACGACCGAGGCCGCCGAGCGGCTGGTGAACCGCGCCGTCGAGGAGTTCGGGCGGCTCGACATCCTGGTCACCAACGCGGGCATCCTGCGCGACAAGGTCCTGTGGAAGATGACCGACGACGACTTCGACGCGGTGATCACCACCCACCTCAAGGGCACCTTCACCTGCGCACGAGCCGCCGCCGTCCGGATGCGCGAGCAGGGTGAGGGCGGCTCGCTGATCCTGGTCGGTTCCCCGGCCGGGCAGCGCGGCAACTTCGGGCAGACGAACTACGCCGCCGCCAAGGCCGGCATCGCCGCCATGGCCCGCACCTGGTCGATGGAGCTGGGCCGCGCGAACATCACCGTCAACGCGATCGTGCCGGTCGCCGCGACCGCGATGACCGAGACCATCCCCGCCTTCGCGCCGTACGTCGAGGCCATGAAGAACGGCGAGCCGCTGCCGGACTTCCTCCGCAAGGGCGAGGGCTTCGGCACTCCCGAGGACTGCGCGGCCCTCGTCCCCTTTCTCGCCTCCGAGGCGGCGCGCGGCATCACCGGGCAGGCCATCGGCATCGGCGGCGACAAGGTGGCACTCTGGTCGCATCCGCAGGAGATCAAGGCGGCGTACGCCGACGGCGGCTGGACCCCGGACACGCTGGCCGCCGCCTTCCCGACCTCGGTGGGTGCCGAGCCGCAGTCGGTGGGCATCCCCGCGCCCAAGCTGCCGGAGGCGTGATGGCACCCCCCATGAACATCGACGAACTCGTCGCCATCGACGTCCACACCCACGCGGAGGTGTCCTCCAAGGGGCACTCCTCCCTGGACGACGACCTGCACGACGCCTCCTCCGCCTACTTCAAGGTGGAGGGCAAGCGGAAGCCGACCCTGGAGGAGACGGCCGCCTACTACCGCGAGCGGAAGATGGCCGCCGTGATCTTCACGGTCGACGCCGAGTCCGCGACCGGCACCGCGCCCGTCCCGAACGAGGAGGTCGCCGAGGCCGCCGCCGCCAACGCGGACGTCCTCATCCCCTTCGCCTCCATCGACCCCTTCCGCGGCAGGGCGGGTGTGAAGCAGGCCCGCCGCCTGGTCGAGGAGTACGGGGTGAAGGGCTTCAAGTTCCACCCCAGCATCCAGGGCTTCTTCCCCAACGACCGCTCGGTGGCGTACGACCTGTACGAGGTGATCGAGGAGACCGGCACCATCGCGCTCTTCCACACGGGCCAGACGGGCATCGGCGCGGGCGTGCCCGGTGGGGGTGGCATCCGCCTCAAGTACTCGAACCCGCTCCACGTGGACGACGTGGCGGCCGACTTCCCGCACCTCAAGATCATCCTGGCGCACCCGTCCTTCCCCTGGCAGGACGAGGCCCTCGCCGTCGCCACGCACAAGCCGGGCGTGCACATCGACCTGTCCGGCTGGTCGCCGAAGTACTTCCCGCCGCAGCTCGTGCAGTACGCCAACACACTGCTGAAGGACAAGGTCCTCTTCGGCTCCGACTTCCCCGTCCTCACCCCCGACCGCTGGCTCGCCGACTTCGAGAAGCTGACGATCAAGGACGAGGTCAAGCCGAAGATCCTCAAGGAGAACGCCGCCCGCCTGCTCGGGCTGACGAAGCCATAAGGGGTCGTAGATGCGCAACGAGGGACTGGGGTCATGGCCCGCACGCCGGGCCCGGAAGACCCCGCACCGCACCGCCCTGATCCACGGCGAGACGACGTTCACCTACGCCGAGCTGTACGACCGCACCACCCGGCTTGCCCATGCCCTGCGCGCCCGTGGCGTCCGGCGCGGCGACCGGATCGCCTACCTCGGCCCCAACCACCCGTCCTACCTGGAGACCCTGTTCGCGGCGGGCACCCTCGGCGCGGTCTTCGTGCCGCTCAACACCCGCCTCGCCGGACCCGAGATCGCCTACCAGCTCGCCGACTCCGGCGCCAAGGCCCTCGTCTACGGCCCCGCGTTCCAGGGCCTGGTAGCGGGACTGCCGGGCAGTACCGACGTCCGTGCGTACGTCGAAGTCGGCGCCGAGTACGAGGAGGCGCTGGCCTCCGCGTCGCAGGATCCCATGGACGAACCGGTCGGCGCCGACGACACCTGCATCATCATGTACACCTCGGGCACGACCGGCCGCCCCAAGGGCGCGATGCTCACGCACGGCAATCTGACCTGGAACGCGATCAACGTCCTCGTCGACACCGACCTGATCGCCGACGAACGTGCGCTGGTGTCAGCCCCGTTGTTCCACACGGCGGGCCTGAACATGCTCACCCTGCCGGTGCTGCTCAAGGGCGGCGCCTGTGTCCTGGTCGAGGCCTTCGTCCCGGAAGCCACCTTCGACCTGATCGAACGGCACCGGATCACCTTCATGTTCGGGGTGCCGACGATGTTCGACCAGATCGCCCGGCATCCGCGCTGGCCGGACGCCGACCTGTCCAGCCTGCGCATCCTCACCTGCGGTGGCTCTCCGGTGTCGACCCCGCTGATCGCCGCCTACCAGGAGCGCGGGCTGACCTTCCTCCAGGGCTACGGCATGACGGAGGCCTCGCCCGGGACGCTGTTCCTGGACGCCGAGCACGCGGTGAGCAAGGCGGGCTCGGCGGGCGTGCCGCACTTCTTCAGCGACGTACGGGTGGTACGGCCGGACCTCGCGCCGGTCGACGTCGGTGAGACCGGCGAGATCGTGGTCCGCGGTCCGCATGTCATGCCCGGCTACTGGGGGCTGCCCGAGGAGACGGCCGGCTCCTTCGCGGACGGGTGGTTCCGCAGCGGGGACGCGGCCCGGATCGACGAGGACGGCTATGTCTTCATCGTCGACCGCATCAAGGACATGATCATCTCCGGCGGGGAGAACATCTACCCGGCCGAGATCGAGGACCTGCTCCTCGCCCACCCCGACATCGTCGAGTGCGCGGTCATCGGCGTGCCCGACGACAAGTGGGGCGAGGTGCCGCGCGCGGTCGTCGTGCCGCGCGAGGACGTCTCGGTCGATCCGGACGAGATCCTCGCGTCCCTCTCCGGCCGCCTCGCCAAGTACAAGATCCCGAAATCGGTGGTCCTCGTGGAGGAACTCCCGCGCACCGCCTCCGGAAAGCTCCTCAAGTCCCGTGTCCGCAGTCGGTACGGCAACCAGTAAGGAACCTCATGAGCATCACGGTCAACGGCCTCGACGAACTGAAGAAGCTCGCGGGCAGCGACCTCGGCACCAGCGAGTGGATCGAGATCACCCAGGAGCGCATCAACACGTTCGCCGACGCCACGGGCGACCACCAGTGGATCCACGTGGACCCGGAAAAGGCCGCCGAGGGCCCCTTCGGCGCCCCGATCGCGCACGGCTACCTCACGCTGTCCCTCTTCATCCCGCTCTTCACCGAGCTGCTCGACGTCCAGGGCGTCACGACCAAGGTCAACTACGGCCTGAACAAGGTGCGTTTCCCCTCGCCGGTGAAGGTCGGCTCGAAGATCCGGCTGGTCGGGAAGCTCGCGGCCGTCGAGGACGTGCCCGGCGGCGTGCAGATCACCGTGGACGGCGCGATAGAGATCGAGGGCGGCGCGAAGCCTGCCGCCGTGCTGCAGAGCCTGTCCCGCTTCTACGCCTGATCGGGGCGTACCGGTACGAGGTCGAGAAGGCGTTCCGACGCGTCCAGCGCCGGCGGGGTGAACCGCTCGTGCACCCGCCGGAACGTCTTCTCGGCCCGTTCCGCCGGCCAGTCGTCCGGCAGATGCTTGACCGGCAGCCGGGGATCACGGCGGATGATCCGCAGCCACTCGGCCTGCAGCACCAGCCGCAGCCCGAGAGCCTCGTCGGCGTCCGGCAGATCCGTCTCCCACGGCTGCCAGCGGCGGACGAACTCCTCGTAGCGCACCGCCAGTTCGGACAGCTCCCAGGTCTCCTCGATCATCGCGCCGATGTCCATGCCGGCGTCGGCGTGCGCGCGGAAGATCTTCACATGCGCCGACAGACCCAGCTCGGCGACCAGCTCACCCACGTCGACCTGGCCGGGTGCGATCCACAGCCCGTTGAACAGCGGCCCGAAGCCGCCCCAGGTGAGCTTCGAGCGCAGGTCGTGGCGCTGCCGCTGCCAGGACTCGGGCAGGGAGAAGCCGAGCAGGGTCCAGGTGCCGTCCCACTGCCGGTTGACCGCGCCGGTCTCCCAGATGCGCCGCTCGCCGTCGCGCAGGACGGCCGTCGAATGCTCGGTCAGCCCGAAGTACATCCGGCGGCCCTCGCGCTGGCGGCGCAGCAGGCCGCGGTGCACCATCCGCGTCAGCGTGGAGCGCGTCGCCTGCTCGCCGACGCCGACCCGGGCGAAGACGTCGATGACGCTGCCCGAGTACACGCAGACATCACGCCCGAGCACCTGATCGCCCAGGAACGTCAGCATCAGGGACTGGGGCCGCAGCGACTCTTCGGTGGTCACGCGGCCCACGGTAACGCGTGCCGGATCAGTCCGTGACCTGCTGGTACGAGTACACGGTCGTCGACAGTGCGCAGATGCCGGGCTGGATCACCTGGGCGCGCAGGGTGCCGCTGTTCACGTCGTAGTCGACGCCCTCCGTCTCGAAGGTGCCGGTGCACACACTGCGCTGCGGCAGGGCGAACAGGCTCTTGACCGCCCCGGTGGTCGGCTGCCCGTCGAGCTTCCGGGGCAGGTCGACCTGGAGGAGCGGGCGGATCTCCGGGAAGAGGGACCCAGTGGCGTCGTTCGAGGCGCACACCAGCCGGGTGTCGGTGACGAAGTCGCAGCCCTGGATGTCACGCACCGGCTTGTCGAGCGTGATCTGCCCGGCCTCCTTCAGATCACCGCCCGTCTGCGGGGTGGACGGGTTGAGCAGGGGAGCGGGGAAGACCTGGAGCCGGTTCTGGTCGCCCCACTCGCCCGACACCAGCCACTGCCCGTCCGGCGAGACGGTGGCGAAGGAGTTGTTGAGCTTCTCGCCCGCGTTGAGCTGGTGGACGTACTCGTAGCGCTTCCCGGCCGGGGTCGTCACCGCGAACATCTTGGACGTGGCCGTGTCCGGGCCCTGGTAGGCGTCGAACGTGTACCCGCTCGCGATGTCCGGGTCGCCGACGTGGTTCCAGCCCTTGAAGCGCAGGTCCAGCGGGATGTCCGCCAGCCCCCGGTACAGCAGGGACCCGTCGGCCCGGCTGGCGAGGCCCTGGCCGCCGCCGAGGGTGTCGGTGTACGCCGTGCCGGTCTCCTCCCAGCGCGGGTCACCGGCGGCGGAGGCGGTGCCCGCGCCCACTGTGAACGCTCCGAATAACGCGGCCAGGCAGACGAGTTGACGCTTCATCAGGCACCCTTCACGTCGACGAATATCGGGTTGGAATAGAACCATGTATCGGCCCACGGGTCACCGTTGCCGGGCTCGTGGGGGAGCGGCCCGTGCGGGTCGACGGAGGCACCCAGGTACCCGGCGCCGTGCCGGTTGCCGTCGCTGCCGCGCAGCCGGACGTAGAAGGACTCGTCGCCGGCGGTGAGCGGGATACGCAGGGTGTACGTCCCCTTGCGGCCGCTGACGTCCTTGGTGGTGACGACCCTGGTGGCGGGCGCCTGCCAGGTGTCACGGTCGGCGGCCGGGCCGCGCACCGCGCCCCGGATGACGTCCACGTGCGCCAACTCGGGGAGGATTCCCTGGGGGTTGGGGCGGGAGGCGCTGGTGACGGTGACGGTCAGGGTGAGTCGCTCGCCCTTGCGGACACGCAGCCTGCCGCCCAGCGTGACGCCCCGGCCGTCGTCGCAGTCGCGCCTCAGCCGCACCTCCAGCCCGTCCAGCAGATGCCCGTGGTCCAGCCAGACGCGGCCCGCGCGCAGGCCCGCCATCACCGAGCGGTAGCCGTAGCGCGTCACGCCCACGTGGGTGCGGGAGAACTGGCCGGGCCAGAAGTCGCCGCCGGGCTGGGGCTCGGTGGTGTTCACCGGGTCGGGCAGGCGGCCGGTGTTGTCGAAGTTCTGGCCGGGCAGCCAGTCGCCGTTCTTCCAGGTGTCGAACACCACCCGGTGCACATCGGAGTTGGTGGTGATCGTGAACAGCCTGCCCTCGGCGAGCATGGCGTCCCACAGACCGCCCACGGTGGCCGTCATCCAGTCGAAGCCGCCGTACGTGACGTACGCGTCGGCCGGATAGCCGGGCCAGGAGTTCTCCGAGGGCTTGTTCTCGTACTCGCCGCGGATCGAGGTCGGACCGCGCCAGCCGGGGATGGCGCCGCCCTGGGCGCCGGGTGCGCCCTCCACGCCGATCATGATCTCGGGGGCCGCGTCCCGCCAGTTGCGCATCTCGTGCGGGGAGTCGATGCCGAGCCGCAGCGGGTGGTTGGCGAGGACGAGCACATCGTCGACGTAACCCGTGCGGCGCTGCTCGGCCAGCCACTTGATGGCTTTGACGGCGTGCGCCTCGTTGCGGGGAGTGTCGGGGTGGGTGGGGCCGCCCGCCGTGTAACCGAGCAGCTTGCCGTCGTAGGCGAGCTCGAACTTCGTGAGGATGTCGACCTCGTGCGGGCCGGGTGCCGCGAAGACCGTGCAGTGCTCGGCGCCGGGGATGTACCACTCCAGGCCCTGGAAGATCAGCTGACGCGGGTTCGCGGCCCGCGCCTTCAGGATCTCCTGGTGTTCCATCTTCGCCCCGAACTCGGCGTGCCCGAAGTTGGAGTGCTCGTTGAACACCAGCCAGTCGACACCGTACTTGGCGCCCGCTTTGACGACCTGGTCGAACGTGTACTTCGCGTCATGGCTGTAGACGGAGTGGACGTGGTGGTCGCCGACGAGGTAGGCGAGGCGCGGGTCGTCACCGCCCCACCGGTTCGAGGACGCCGCCGCGGGCACGGCGGCCGAGCCGAGGGCGAAGGCGGCGCCGAACAGGCCCGTGCGGCGGATGAGGCCGCGTCTGGACATGCCCTGCGGGTCGAGTGTGTCGGGTGAGACGGACGGGTCGGCCCACGCGGGCAGCTGCTGGTCGTTCACGAGGGATGCCTTTTCGATCCGGAGGTCAGTGGTTCATGAACGACGTGACGGGCAAGGCGCGTTCGACGATCCGTACGTCGCCGAGACGCCCGTACAGGATCTGGTCGATCTTCCCGCCGTACTCATAGCCGCCGAGCAGCCACGGCAGGCCCACCGAGGTGAGGCCGATCGCGGGGGCGTGCGGGTTGCGGGCGACCGGGCAGCCCTGGACGTACAGCGTGGTGTGCCTGCCGTCGTTGACGACGGCGAGGTGCCACCACTGCTCGATGGCCGTCTCGTCGCCCCAGTTGGTGGCGATGCCCTGCTGGTTGAGCGGGCGCACGGCCCACTGCGGGCCGGGTCCGTCGGAGAGGGACAGCGTGGCGAGCGGCTCGTCCGGGTCGCCCTCGGTCTTGCCTGCCGCCCCGCCGGTGCCGGTGCGGCCGACCAGTCCGGCCCACGCGTTGCGGGAGGAGGTCCAGTCGGCGGGCAGCCAGTAGAACGCCTCGATGGTGTAACCGGCCTTGAAGGTCGCCGAGTTGAGCGGCGCGCCGTCGACCGTACGCAGGTAGGCGCCCTTGAGCGGCGGCTTGCCGCCCCGGAAGTACAGGCTGCCGTGCCCCGGCTGGTCCGGGTGGTGGGCCGTCGACCAGGTCAGCGAGCCGTCCCCGACCTTGACCACGGCGAGGTCGTTGCCGCGCCCCGACAGGTCACGCACCGTCCCCTCGACCGCGGCCCCCTCCTCGTGCCCGTCGAACCGCCAGTACGCGACCGTGCCACGCACCAGCATCCGCTCGGCGGGCCGGGACGGCCGCGCGGGTATGGGGGCGAACCCGGCGAACCGCTCCTCGAAGTCGAGGTCGACGGAGAACCGGTCCGTGCCCCCGGACAGCTCCATCTCCTGCCGCTCCAGCTCGTTGAGCCCCTTCGCGGCCCGGCCCAGGATCCACGGCGACAGCGTCTCGACGTCGATCGTGTTCCGGTCGAGATCGAAGTGGTAGAGGCGGATCATCGCGGCGCCGCCGTAGTACCGGTTCTGATAGTTCGTCAGGTGCAGATGTACGTCGTTCCCGGCCGCGTTCTTGCGGACGGCGCGGGCGGCCGGCCAGTAGTGGCCGTTGAGGGTGAGGAAGATCTGGTCGTGGTCCTTGACCAGCTTGTCCCACAGCTGCTGCCCGTACGAGGAGAGGGCTTCGTCGCCGACGACCAGCTCGTGCGTGGTGAGGATGACGGGCGTGCTCGGGTGCTGGGCGATGACGTCCTTCGCCCACGCGTAACCCTTGTCCGACAGCCGCCAGTCCAGGGCCAGGACGAGCCACTCGCGCCCGGCCGCCTTGAAGATGTGGAAGGTGTTGTATCCGTCGGCGGAGGCACCTCCGAAGGTCGGCTTGCCCTTGAAGCGGTCCGGGCCGAACGTGTCCAGGTACGGCGTCGTGCCGCGCTGGTCGGTGGTGGACGAACGGACGTCGTGGTTGCCCGC
Organism: Streptomyces sp. 4N124; assembly: GCF_052245395.1. Lineage (NCBI taxonomy): Bacteria > Bacillati > Actinomycetota > Actinomycetes > Kitasatosporales > Streptomycetaceae > Streptomyces > Streptomyces sp. 4N124. The sequence continues at coordinate 200,043 of NZ_JBQQBS010000009.1, read as the reverse complement.
CAGCACGCTGTAGCCGACCCCGCGCCGGTCGAGCAGCTCGAACGCCTCGCCGATCGCGTCGCATTCGGCCTTCGCGCCGTTCTCGGTCAGGTCGCCCAGGTGGGACAGGAAGACGATGTTGTCCTCGCGCCCGTGCTCCAGCAGATAGCGCAGCGAGGCCTGGATCGGCGCCGGGTTGATGCTCGGACCGTCGAAGAGGTACTGCGTGTCGGGCATCACGGCGAGCGTGAAGCGGCGGTTCTCGGTGTCGGGGCGCCAGCCACGGCCGACCGTCGCCGCTTCAGCGGCGACGGTCGGGAGGGTGACGGCGGTGGCCGCGGCGCCGATCAGCGCGGTGGCTCTGAGGAAGTTGCGTCTGCCGGCGTGGGCGCAGGCAGATTCCTGCCCGGGCTCATGGGTGGTGCACACATTCGTCTCCAGTGAAGGCACAAGGGCGTGAAGGCGTGAAGCGGTGAAGGGAGTTGAAGGCGGGTTCAGAGTGCGCGCAGGGTCCAGTTCCAGCGGTGGACACCCGGCGGGATCAGATAGGAGGCGGAGGTGTCCGGGCCGCACGACGCGGTGCCCAGCCCTCGGTGTGCCGCGTCGATGTGCACCACGCACCCCGGTCGCGGGACCAGCTCGTCATGGTGGGCGGCGGCGGTGAGGTCCTCGGCGCGGTACCGGTTCACCGAGACCTGCCGGGGCTCGTCCAGCCGTACCGCGAGACCGGTGGCGTCCGGTGCCGACAGCGTGAAGTGCCGTACGCCGTGCCGGCCGCCGCTCTCCTGCGGGCGCAGATAGGGGGTGAACAGCTCGTCCACGGGCACCGAGTGATGGCCGACGGGCGCGCCCGCACTCCGGTCGGGGTACGACTCCCAGGGCCCCTGCCCGAACCACTCCAGCAGGTCGAGCCCCGGCACCGTCTCGAACACCGTGCCCACCCGGGCCACGTCCCCGAAGTCCTCCGGCAGCTCGACGGACTCCTCGACCTCGACGCCGCCCTCGACCGGTGTGAGCACCTGCTGGTGACGGACGACGCCGAGCGTCCCGGCGTACTCGGCGGACACGATGATCCCCGCGCCGTCCCGCTGCACGGAGACGACCTTGCGGACCAGCGAGTCGAGCCCCCAGGTCCGCCAGCGCAGCGCGATGCCGCCCAGCTCGTCGTTGTCGGTGGGCGCCCGCCACAGTGACAGCGTGGGGGCGGCGGTGAGGAGGGGATGGACGAGGAGTCCTTCCCCGTCGACCTCTACGGGCGGGCCCTGGACGGTCGCGTGCCGCGGCGCGGGGGCCGCCCGCAGCCGCAGCTGGGGCGCGCACACCTCGGTGCCGCGCGGCCCCCACGGCTCGTCGTCCTTCGTGGTCACGCGCAGCGTCACCCAGGCCTCGCCGCCGTCGTCCGGCAGCTCGAAGGGGAGCGGCACGGCTGCCGTCTCGCCGGGAATCAGGTCGGGCAGCTCGGCGGGAGCGGTCAGCGTGCGGCCGTCGGAGAGGGTCAGCTCCCACTGGGCGGACAGCCAGTCCAGCCCGCGGAAGCACTGGTGGTTCGCGACCACCAGGCCCTCGTGCTTGAAGCACGTCAGCCGCACCGGCGCCGCGATCTCGCGGTGCTCGTACATCACGGGCTTGGGCGTGCGGTCGGGGAAGACGATCCCGTCGGCGATGAACGCGCCGTCGTGGATCAGCTCGCCGAAGTCGCCGCCGTACGCCCAGCGATGTCCGGGCGCGGCGACACCGTTGTCGTACAGCCCGGCGCCGGAGCGCCCGGCGGGTCTGCCGTCTGTCACCCGCTGGAGAATGCCGTGGTCCCAGAACTCCCAGATGAAGCCACCCTGAAGACCGGGCGTTGACTCGATGGCGGCCCAGTGGTCGGCGAGCGTGCCGTTGCTGTTGCCCATGGCGTGCGAGTACTCGCACTGGATCAGCGGCCGCGTCTGCTCCCCGGAGAGCGCGTGCGCGACACAGTCCTCGATCGGCGCGTACATGGGGCAGGCGATGTCGGAGGCGTCGTCCGTCGCCGCCCAGTCGAGCTTGGCCGCCCCCTCGTACTGGATCGGCCGCGTCGGATCGTGCCGCCGCAGCCAGCCCGCCGCCGCGTCATGGTTGGCGCCGTAGTCGGACTCGTTGCCCAGCGACCAGATGATCACCGACGGATGGTTCTTGTCCCGCAACACCATCCGCGAGACCCGGTCCACGAAGGCGTTCAGATAGCGCGGGTCGTCGGCGATCTCATGGGCGTGGTCGTGCGCCTCGATGTCCGCCTCGTCGACGACGTAGAAACCGAGCTCGTCCGCGAGGCCGTACAGCGCCGGGTCGTTCGGGTAGTGCGCGGTGCGGATCGCGTTGAAGCCGAAGCGCTTCAGCAGGACGAGGTCGGCGCGCATGTCGTCGTACGACACCGTCCGGCCCGTCAGCGGATGGAAGTCGTGCCGGTTCACGCCCCGGATGTAGATGCGCTCGCCGTTGACCAGCAGGTCCCGGCCGACGATCTCGACGTCGCGGAAGCCGATGCGCTGGTACGAGGTGTCGGTGACCGTTCCGTCGGCGCGGTGCAGCCGGACGGTCAGGCCGTACAGCTCGGGCGTCTCGGCGGTCCAGGTGCGGACGTCGGGGACGGTGGCGCGCATCCGTGCCTCGCCGAGGAAGTCGGAGACGCGCTCGTCCTCGGTGTTGAGGCGGTCGAACTCGGCGTCCTGCGCGAGGGGTTCGCCGTCCAGCTCGCCGGTGACGTACCAGCCGTCCGGCAGCACACCCCGCACCTGGCAGTCGACGCGCAACTCGCCGTCCGCGCGCGCCCGTACGGTCACGTCCGCGAGATGCAGCGGATCCGTCGCGTAGAGCAGCACCGACCGGGTGATCCCGCCGTGCCACCACTGGTCCTGGTCCTCGATGTGCGAGGCATCGGACCATTTGACGACCGTGAGCCGCACGGTCGCCGACGAGCCCGGGCGTACGACGTCGGTCAGATCGAACTCGGCCGCCAGGTGCGAGTCCTTGGAGATCCCGACCGACCGCCCGTCCACCTGCACCAGCAGCACGCTCTCGGCCGCCCCGACCTGGAGCACGATCCGCCGCCCGGCCCACTCGGCGGGGACGTCCACCTCGCGTTCGTACACGCCCGTCGGGTTGGCGGCGGGCGAGCGGGGCGGGAACTCGGCGAACGGCATGCGGACGTTGGTGTACTGCGGCAGGTCGTCCGTGCCCTGCATCGTCCAGGCGCCGGGGACGTACGTCGAGGACCAGGAACCGCCGACCGGCGCGTCCGGGGCGGACAGCAACTGGAAGCGCCAGTCGCCGTCCAGGGGCAGTGCTCCGGAGCGCCGGTCGACGGCGTTCATGGGGAGGCGCCCCCAGGAGGTCACCTCGGGTGCTTCCCAGGGGCGCAGGGCGATCAGGGGATCGGCTGGGCGCGGAAGTGCGTCGGTCATGGCCATTCCGAAGTCGGTGGTGACGTGGGTGACGTTGGGCTGTGCCGGGGGAGGGCACGGCCTTGCAGGCCCCAGACGGGATCGACGGTGATGCCGAGCCGGTCCAGGACGGTGGGGGCGATGTCGATGAGGCGGGGCGTGTCGAGCCGGGTGCCGCCGTGCGCGCCGGGCTCGGCAAGGATGACGAAGACCTCCTGTTCGGCACGCGTGTCACCGCCGTGGCCGCCGGTGTCGAGGTGACCGTGGTCCGTGGTGACCAGCACGGTCCAGTGCTCGTCGGCGCGTCGCGGGTCCGAGCGCCGGGCGTCGACCGCGTCCAGCAGCCGCCCGAGGTGGGTGTCCTGGGCGAGCAGGGCGTGGCCGTAGGCGGGAGAGAGGGGGCCCGTGGTGTGGCCGGCCTCGTCGGTGGCGCCGAAGTACACGAACAGGACGTCCGGGTCGTCCTCCGTGAGCCAGCGCTCGGCGGTTCGGGCGACGAGGCGGTCCGCGGCTCCGTAGCCGTCGGATTCGCCGTCGTAGTGCACACGTCGGCCGATGGCGGCGCCGAGGACACCGCGGCGGACCAGCTCAGGCCAGGACACCACGGCCGCGGTGCGCAGACCGGGCCGGGCGGTGACGGCGCGGCTCAGGAAGTCGGGGTAGCGGGCGTAGTCGGCACCGGCGAAGTCGTTGCCCGTTACCCCGTGACGGTCGGGCCAGACCCCGGTCAGCGCGCTCGACCAGCCGGGTCCCGAGTCGGTGTAGGCCATGCTGGTCGACGGGCCGTCATCGGCCTGGCCGTCCGCCTCGCCGTAGGGCAGCAGGCTGGTGCCGTGGGCACCCGCGGCCATCAGGGCGTGCAGCACGGGTGCGTTGGCCTGTCGGCCGGTCAGGCGGTCGAAGCGCAGCCCGTCCATGCCCACCACGAGCACCTTGCCCTGCGCGGCGCGGTCCGGACCGGGCACAAGGGCGGGCCGGGGGAGGGGCACGGCACGGCGACGAGTGAACGGCAGGCGGGCGGAAGGTCCCGTCCCCTCCCGCGAACGCTCAGTCCGTGCCCGCCGGTTATCGCCGTCGACGCTCGTCACTGTCCACCCCTCTCGGTGCTCGTGCCTGCTGCAGCGGCCTGGCCCAGTGCCAAGAGCTCGGGACTGACTGCCGGTTCTTGGCTGCGCGCCCGTTGTGGCTGGTCGCGCCCACGCGGCGGAGCCGCACATCGATACAGCCCCGCGCCCCTTTGGGGCGCGGTCCTCCCGGGCGCCTGAAAGGGCGCCCGGATCTCCGACAGGCCGCGTCAGCTCCCCTGCACCGCTCCCTCCGTGGCGCCCGCGATGAAGCCGCGGGCGAAGATCGTGAAGACCACGACCAGCGGGATGGCCGCCATGAGCACGCCGGCCATGACCATGCTGTAGTCGGTGCTGTGGCCGAGGTTGAGCTGGGCGAGCTCCACCTGGAGGGTGACGTGGTCGGGGTTGGTGAGCACGATGAGCGGCCAGACGTAGTCGTTCCAGGCGTTGACGAAGGCGTAGATGGCGAGGAAGGACAGTGCGGGCCTGATCATCGGCAGCGCGATGTTCCAGTACTGACGGAAGAACCCGGCGCCGTCGATGCGGGCGGCGTCGAGCAGTTCGTCGGGCACGCCGTTCTGTATGTACTGGTGCAGCCAGAAGATGCCGAAGGCGTTGGCGAGGGCGGGCAGGGCCAGCGCCTTGAGCATGCCGACCCAGCCGATCTCGGACATGAGGAGGAACTGCGGCAGGACGGCCAGCTGGAGCGGCAGCATCATGAACACCAGCAGCGTGCCGAAGAGCACCTTGCGCCCGGGGAAGTCGAACTTGGCGAAGGCGAAGGCCGCCAGGGAGTCGACGAACAGCACCAGGATCGTGGTGACGCACGCGACGACGACCGTGTTGAGCATCGACCCGAAGAAGTCGATGGTGTCGAGCACGTTCCGGATGTTCTCCAGCAGATGGGAGCCGAAGGTCAGCTTCGGTGGGCTCTTGTAAATGTCCTTGGTGGTGTTGGTCGCCATCACGATCGTCCACAGGAACGGGAAGACCGAGATCAGGACGGCCAGGACGAGGATGATGTGCGCGATCAGGCCCTTGGGGCGCCGCAGCCGCCGCCTCGGGCCCGTGGCCGGCGATGTGGTGGCGGCTGTCGTCATGACTTCCTCCCTCGTTGCACGATGCGCCAGTTGATGACGACGAGCACGATGATCAGTACGAAGAAGGCCCACACGATGGCCGCGCCATAGCCGTAGTCGTTGTCGAGGAAGGCCGACTGGTAGAAGTACAGCAGCGTGGTCAGGCCCGCCTGGCCAGGGCCGCCCTGGTTCTGGTTGGCGGCGTTGCTGGCGAACAGCACCTGGGGTTCGCTGAAGCTCTGCAGACCGTTGATGGTCGAGATGACGACGGTGAACAGGATGATGGGCCGCATGATCGGCATGGTGATCTGGAAGAAGGTACGGACGGGGCCGGCGCCGTCCAGCTTGGCCGCCTCGTAGATCTGCGTCGGGATGGCCTGCAGGCCGGCCAGGTAGATGATCATGTTGTAGCCGGTCCACATCCAGGTCATCAGTAGCGCGATGACCACTTTGATCAGCCACGGATTGCTCAGCCACGGGACGGGCTCGATGCCCACCGTGCCCAGGATCGCGTTGACCAGACCGAAGTTGTTGCTGAACACCGCGCCGAAGAAGATCGCCACGGCGACGATCGAGGTGACGTTCGGGACGTACAGAGCGATGCGGTAGAAGCCTTTGAAGCGGCGCACCGAATGCAGCAGCGTCGCCAGCACCAGGGCGCCGAACAGCGTGGGCACGGTGGACAACACCCAGATCGCCAGGGTGTTGCGGATGGACAGCCAGAAGACCGGGTCGTTCCAGAGGAACTCGTACTGCTGCAGACCCACGAACTGCTTGGTGCCCAGGCCGTCGTAGCGCTGGAAGGACACATACAGCGAATAGAAGACAGGGCCGAAGGAGAAGGCTGCGAAGATCAGGAAAAAGGGCGAGATCGCCAGGTACTGCCGCCAGTACGTCAGAACCCCGCGACGCCTGGGCCGAACGGCGCCCGCAGGTGGGGTGCGCCGCGGGCGGAAACGGGCCGGGCCGGTTCCGCCACGGTGCTCGCGCACCGTGGCGGAACCGGTGACCGGAGGTGACGTCACCTCACTTCACCCCCTGTCGCCGGGCGATCTGCTTCGCCTGGCTGACCGCGTCGTTCCAGGCGTCATCGGGCTTCTTGCCCTTGGCCTCGATGCTGCTCAGCTCGGCCGAGAAGGGTGCCATGACCGCGGAGTCAGCGGGTGCCTCGTAGCTCACCGGGATGGCTTCGGCGGCGGGGCCGAAGACCTCGATGATCTTCTGTCCGCCGAAGAAGGCGTCGGGGCCTGTCATGGCTTCCATCGAGTACGTCGCCGGAGAGGCGGGGAAGATGGTGGCGTCGGTGTAGCTCTTGGCGTTGTTCTCCGGGCTGAGGATCCAGCTGATGATCTTGAATGCCTCTTCGGGGTTCCGGCACTGCGAGGGCAGGGCCAGGTAGGAGCCGCCCTGGTTGGCCGGCCCGTTGGGGTTCGCACAGACCCGCCACTTGCCCTTGGTGCCCGGGGCGGCCGACTCGATGTCCAGCGCGTGCCAGGCGGCGCCGAGTTCAGTGGCCAGGTTCTTCCCGATGGCGGCGTTCCAGGTCTGGTCGTTGATCTTGGCGTCGATGCCGAGCGTGTAGGGGCGGATCGCCGTTTCCCACGCGGCGCGGATGTGGTCCTGGTCGCCGATGAAGTGGTTGTCCTCGTCGATGAACCGCTTGGTGCCCTGGCCGACCGCGATGTTGAACACCGAGCTGATGTTGTTGACCAGGAAGACGCCGGGCTGCGACTTCTTCAGCTCGGTGCCGAGCGCGAAGTAGTCCTCCCAGGTCTTGGCCTCGGCGGCGACCTTGGCCGGGTCGGTCGGCAGCCCGGCCTTGTCGAACAGGTCCGCGCGGTAGAAGAGCGCGGTGGGACCGATGTCGATCGGGAACCCGATCTGCTTGCCGTCCTCGGTCTGGGCGAGCTTGGTCTTCCACTCCAGGTACTGGGACGAGATCTTCTTGAAGCCCAGGTCGTTCAGGTCGAGGAAGCGGTCGGCGTTGGGCAGGAAGGAGGCGATGTCCTCGCCCTTGATGCCGGTGATGTCGGGCACGGAGGAGCCGCCCGCAGCGAGGGTGGTGGTGAGCTTCTGCTTGAATTCGCCGCCGATGGAGGCGGCGGTCAGCTTGACCTCGCTGCTGAAGTGCGTCTTGGTCTCCGCGACCAGCTTGTCGCTGAGCGCGCCACCCCAGTACCACAGGGTGAGGTCCTTGCCCTTCTTGGTGCCGCCCGATTCCGAGCCGTCGCCGCAGGCGACGGTCAGGCCGGACGCGGCCGCGGTGAACGCGGCGGCCTGGAGGAAGCGTCTACGAGAGAGGTCCACGGGTCACTCCTGTTGTTCCTGTTCGACGTGCTGAGGGTGGGTAAGGGTCAGGGCTGCTGTGCGGGCGGGGTGACCGGGGCGTGCTGCACCGGCGGGCCGACGTCGGCCGGGATGCGGTGCGCGAGGAAGCCGTATGCCTTCTTCAGAGCGGGGTCGGTCAGGGAGCGCCACCAGCGGTCGACGCCGTACCAGCCGGGGGCCGCGAGCGCCCCGCCGTGGTGCCGGACGGACAGACCGGACGCCAGCACCGCGAACTTCAGCCGCTCCACCAGCGGCCAGCCGCCGAGTGAGGCGGCGACGAAGCTCGCGCCGAAGACGTCGCCGGCGCCGGTCGCGTCCAGGACATCGATGTCGAGGGCGGGAACCTCCGCGTACTCGCCGGTGGTCTGGTCGGCGGCGATCGCGCCGTCGCCGCCGCGGGTGACCACGGCGACCGGCACCAGTTCGGTGAGCGTGCCGAGCGCCGCGACCGCGCTGTCGGTGCGGGTGTAGGCCATCGCCTCGGTCTCGTTGGGGAGGAAGGCGTGGCACAGGGAGAGCTGGTCGAGGAGGTCGCTGGACCACTGCTGGGTGGGGTCCCAGCCGACGTCCGCGTAGATCTGCGTGCCGTTCGCGGCGGCCTTGCCGAGCCAGGCGCGGGGTTCGGACTCGATGTGCACAAGGGCGGTGCGCGCCTCGGGCGGGTCGCCCATCAGCGTGTCCTGCGAGTACGGCGGTTCCTGGCCGTGGGTGACCAGGGCCCGGTCGTGACCGTGCGCGATGGAGACGGTGACCGGGGTGGGCCAGCCGTCCGCGGTGCGGGAGAGCGAGAGGTCGACGCCTTCCTGGTCGGCGAGGACGTCACGGCAGTGCTCGCCGTAGAAGTCGTCGCCGAAGACCGTGGCCAGGGAGGTCTGCAGGCCGAACCGGGACGCGGCCACCGCGAGGTTCGCGATGCCGCCCGGGCCGCAGCCCATGCCGGACGTCCAGATCTCCTCGCCCGGCGTCGGTGGCTTCCCGAGCCCGGTGAGGACGAGGTCGTAGAAGAGCAGACCGGTCAGCAGGACATCGGGCCTGTCGTCGTCCACGCGCACATCCCTTCGTGGGGAGCTCGTCAAAACTCGTCATTTTCGATGACCGGAATCGTGCGCCGCTCGGCGAGATTGGTCAATACCTCAGCAGAACTGAGCATAGAAATGATTGAAGATGACGAGTAGTGTTCACCGCGTGCTGGCAGAACGACGACACCAACTCATCCTGCGGGCCCTGCGCTCCGGTGGCCCCGCGGCCGTGACCGATCTCTCCGAGGAACTGGGTGTGAGCCCGGCCACCATCAGGCGTGACCTGGTGAAACTCGAGGAGGACGGCCTCCTCACCCGGGTGCACGGCGGCGCCGTCGCGGAGGAGGGCGACCAGCCCTTCGCCGAGGTCGCCGAGGTGCGCGTGTCCGAGAAGGACGCCATAGCGGCCCGGGCCGCGGAGTTGATCAAAGATGGTCAGTCGGTGCTGCTCGACATCGGCACCACCGCCTACCGCCTGGCCCGCCAGCTGCATGGCCGCCGCATCACCGTGATCACCAGCAACCTGGTGGTCTACGAGGAACTGGCGGACGACGAGGGCATCGAGCTGGTCCTGCTCGGCGGCATGGTCCGCCGCGAGTACCGCTCACTGGTCGGCTTCCTCACCGAGGACAATCTGCGCCAGCTGCACGCCGACTGGCTCTTCCTCGGCACCAGTGGGGTGCGCCCGGGCGGGCAGGTGATGGACACGACGGTGGTCGAGGTGCCGGTCAAACGCGCCATGATCAAGGCCAGTGGCAAGGTCGTCCTGCTCGCCGACTCGGCCAAGTTCCCGGGTACGGGTATGGCGAAGGTCTGCGGTCCCGAGGACCTGGACGTGGTGGTGACGAACGCTCCCGTGAACACGTCGACGCGGTCCTCCCTGGAGGAGGCGGGCGTCGAGGTGCTCGTGGCAGGAAAGGTGCGAGAGTGAAGTTGACGATTCTGGGCGGCGGCGGATTCCGTGTGCCGCTGGTGTACGGGGCCCTGCTCGGGGACCGTGGCGAGGGCAGGGTGACGCAGGTCGTGCTGCACGACCTGGACGCCGGCCGGCTCGACGCCGTGACCCGCGTCCTGGCCGAGCAGGCGGCAGACGTCCCCGACGCTCCCGAGGTCACCGCCACCACCGACCTCGACGAGGCCCTGCGCGGCGCCGACTTCGTGTTCTCCGCGATCCGCGTCGGCGGCCTGGAGGGACGCGCGAACGACGAGCGGGTGGCCCTGGCGCAGGGTGTCCTCGGCCAGGAGACGGTCGGCGCGGGCGGCATCGCCTTCGGCCTGCGGACCGTGCCCGTCGCCGTCGACATCGCCCAGCGGGTGGCCCGCCTCGCGCCGGACGCCTGGGTCATCAACTTCACCAACCCCGCGGGCCTGGTCACCGAGGCCATGTCCCGCCACCTCGGCAACCGCGTCATCGGCATCTGCGACTCGCCGGTCGGCCTCGGCCGCCGTATCGCCCGCGTCCTCGGCGCCAACCCGCGCGAGGCGTGGATCGACTACGTCGGCCTCAACCACCTCGGCTGGGTCCGCGGCCTGCGCGTGGCCGGCCGTGACGAGCTGCCGCGGCTGCTCGCCGACCCCGGCCTGCTCGGCTCCTTCGAGGAGGGCAAGCTCTTCGGCCCCGACTGGCTGCAGTCGCTCGGCGCGATCCCGAACGAGTATCTGCACTACTACTACTTCAACCGGGAAGCCGTCCGCGCCTACCAGGAGGCCCACCAGACCCGCGGCGCCTTCCTGCGCGACCAGCAGGCCCGCTTCTACGAGGAGATGAACGACCCGAGCGCGGCGGCCCTGCTCGCCTGGGAGCGCACCCGCGCCGAGCGCGAGGCGACGTACATGGCGGAGAACCGGGAGACGGCGGGCGCCGGCGAGCGCGACGCCGACGACCTCTCCGGCGGCTACGAGAAGGTCGCCCTCGCACTGATGCGGGCCATCGCCCGCGACGAACGCACCACCCTGATCCTCAACGTGCGCAACGAGCACACGCTCTCCGTCCTTGACAACGATGCCGTCATCGAGGTCCCGTGCCTCGTCGACGCCAACGGCGCCCACCCGGTCGCCGTCGACCCGCTGCCCGACCACGCCACCGGACTCGTCTGCTCGGTCAAGGCGGTCGAGCGCGAGGTCCTGGCCGCGGCCGAGTCCGGGTCCCGTGCGACCGCGGTGAAGGCGTTCGCACTGCACCCGCTCGTCGACTCCGTGAACGTGGCCCGCAGACTGGTCGACGGCTACACCGAGGTCCACCCTGGTCTCACGTATCTTGCGTAAGCGCTTTCCCGGCAGGCTCTTCATCTCCCCGTACGCTCTCTGGAGACTCTGATGCACGACGAACGCCAACGGATCGAAGAGCGCGTCCAGCGCCTTCACGACCAGCGGATCAAGGCCGCGATCTACGCGGCCACCGTGCCGTTCGAGGTCGAGGCCTGGCAGGCGCCGGGCGAGCCGGTCTCCTTCGAGGAGGCGGCGGCCGCTCCCTACGCTCCCTTCGCGATGGACACCCCGTGGGGCCCGCCGTGGGGCACGACCTGGTTCCGGATGCGCGGACAGGTGCCCGCCGAGTGGGCCGGCAAGCGCGTCGAGGCGGTCATCGACCTCGGCTTCATCGGCGACTGGCCAGGCAACCAGGCCGAGGCGCTGATCCACCGCACCGACGGCACCCCGCTGAAGGCGGTCAACCCGCTCAACCAGTACGTGCCGATCGCCAACCCGGCGACCGGCGGTGAGCAGATCGACTACCTCGTCGAGGCGGCCTCCAACCCGGACATCCTCGCCGACAACTTCTCGAAGACCACGCCCATGGGCGACGTCCTGACCGCCGGCGACAAGCCCCTCTACACCTTCCAGCGCGCCGACCTCGCCGTCCTCGACGAGGAGGTCTTCCACCTCGACCTGGACGTCCAGGTACTGCGCGAGCTGATGCTGGAGCTGGGCGAGCACGACCCGCGCCGGCACGAGATCGCGCACGCCCTGGACCGGGCGATGGACCTGCTCGACCTCGACGACATCTCCGGCTCGGCGGCCGAGGTGCGGGAGGCGCTCAAGCCGGTGCTGTCGAAGCCCGCGAACGCGAGCGCGCACATCGTCTCCGGCGTCGGCCACGCGCACATCGACTCCGCCTGGCTGTGGCCGATCCGCGAGACCAAGCGCAAGACGTCCCGCACCTTCTCCAACGTAACCGCGCTCGCCGACGAGTACGAGGACTTCATCTTCGCCTGCTCGCAGGCCCAGCAGTACGAGTGGGTGCGCGACAACTACCCGCAGGTGTGGGCACGCATCCAGGAGTCGGTGAAGAAGGGCCAGTGGGCTCCGGTCGGCGGCATGTGGGTGGAGGCCGACGGCAATCTGCCCGGCGGCGAGGCGGTCGCCCGGCAGTTCATCCACGGCAAGCGGTTCTTCATCGAGCACTTCGGCGTCGAGACCAAGGGCGTGTGGCTGCCGGACTCCTTCGGCTACACCGCGGCCTATCCGCAGCTCGCCAAGCTGGCCGGCAACGAATGGTTCCTCACCCAGAAGATCTCCTGGAACCAGACCAACAAGTTCCCCCACCACACCTTCTGGTGGGAGGGCATCGACGGCACCCGCATCTTCACGCACTTCCCGCCCGTCGACACCTACAACGCCCGCTTCAGCGGCGAGGAGATGTCCCGCGCGGTCCGCAACTACCAGGAGAAGGGCGGCGCCACCCGCTCCCTCGCCCCCTTCGGCTGGGGCGACGGCGGTGGCGGCCCCACCCGCGAGATCATGGAACGGGCGCGCAGGCTGGCCGACCTGGAGGGCTCGCCGAAGGTCGTCGTCGAGCACCCGGACGACTTCTTCGCCAAGGCCCGCGAGGAGTACCCCGACGCCCCGGTCTGGGTCGGCGAGCTCTACCTCGAACTGCACCGCGCCACGTACACCTCGCAGGCCCGCACCAAGCAGGGCAACCGCCGCTCCGAACACAAGCTCCGCGAAGCCGAGTTGTGGGCGACGACTGCGGCACTGCACGCGCCGGGCTACAGCTACCCGTACGAGAAGCTGGACCGCCTGTGGAAGACGGTGCTGCTGCACCAGTTCCACGACATCCTGCCGGGGTCGTCGATCGCCTGGGTGCACCGGGAGGCCGAGGCCGAATATGCCCGCGTGGCCGAGGAGTTGGAGGCGCTGACGCAGGAGGCGGTGAGCGCCCTCGGCAGTGACGGACCCCGGGTGTTCAACACCAGTCCGTACGAGCGTTCCGAGGTGCTGCGCGCCGCCGACCGGCCGGTCTTTGTGGAGGTACCGGCGAGCGGCAGCGCACCTCTCGCCGCCGCCGAGCCCCCGCAGCCGGTGACGGTCGAGAACCGCACCCTCGACAACGGCCTCGTGCGCGCGACGGTCGCGGAGGACGGAACACTGTCGTCCGTCCACGACCTGCGGGCGAACCGCGAAGTCCTCGCCGACGCGGGCAACCTGCTCCGCCTCCACACCGACCTTCCCAACTACTGGGACGCCTGGGACGTCGACAAGCACTACAAGAACCGCTACACGGACCTGCTGGACGCCTCGGAGATCACGGTCGTCGAGCAGGACCCGCTGGTCGGCGCGATCCGGGTCGTGCGGCCCTTCGGCAACGGCTCGACCATCACCCAGACCATCACCCTCCGCGCCGGCAGCCCCCGTATCGACTTCGAGACGGACATCGACTGGCACGAGGCCGAGAAGTTCCTCAAGGCGGGCTTCCCGGTGGACATCCGGGCCCCGCACTCCTCCGCCGAGATCGCGTACGGCCACATCCAGCGCCCCACGCACACCAACACCAGCTGGGAGGCGGCCCGCTTCGAGGTGTCCGGCCACCGCTGGGTGCACGTCGGCGAACCCGGCTACGGCGTCGCGGTCATCAACGACTCGACGTACGGCCACGACGTCTCCCGCACGGTCCGCGAGGACGGCGGTACGACGACCACGGTCCGCCTCAGCCTGGTCCGCGCCCCTCGCATCCCGGACCCGGAGGCCGACCAGGGCCGCCACCGCTTCACCTACGCGCTGCTTCCCGGCGCGACCATCGAGGACGCCGTCGCCGAGGGCTACGCCCTCAACCTCCCGCTGCGCGTGGCGGATGCGGTGGGCGCGCCCGAGCCGGTCGTCTCCGTCGTCGGCGAGGGCGTCACCGTCGAGGCGGTCAAGCTCGCCGACGACCGGTCCGGCGATGTCGTCGTCCGGCTCTACGAGTCCCGCGGCGGCCGCGCGCAGGGCATCCTGCGCGCCGGGTTCCCGCTGGCCGGGGCGAAAGTGACCGACCTGTTGGAACGTCCCCTTGCGGACGAGCACGTTCAGGTTGTCGACGGTGGGGTCGTGGTCGAGTTGCGGCCGTTCCAGGTGCTGACGTTGCGGTTGGCGCTCCGCTGAGAGGGCGGTTGTTCACTGCGGGTCCGGTGGGGGCTGGTCGCGCAGTTCCCCGCGCCCCTTAGGTGGGTGCGGGGACCGCCCGTGATCAGCTGCCCGCCCCTTCTCCTTCGAAGTGACCTATTGCCGCTGAGGAGTTCAATCGTGCCCATGCAGCCGTGGTTCGTTGACGCCAAGCTAGGCATCTTCATCCACTGGGGGATCTACGCGGTCGACGGCGTCCAGGAGTCCTGGTCGTTCTACGACGACATCGTTCCGTACGACACCTACATGTCCCAGTTCGACCGCTTCACCGCCTCCCGGTACGAGCCGCGGGACTGGGCGAAGCTGTTCGCGCGCGCCGGCGCCAAGTACGCCGTCCTGACCACCCGTCATCACGACGGCGTCGCCCTCTGGGACACCGCGTACGGCGACCTGAACGTGGGCCGGGACCTGATATCCGGATACGCCGACGCCCTGCGCGAGCAGGGCCTCAAGGTCGGCTTCTACTACTCGCACTCCGACTGGAGCCACCCCGACTACGCCTCCACGCGCAAGCCGGGCCGCCCGCCGGAGCTGGAGGACAACCGCTACTCGGAGGTGGCGGCAGAGTTCGAGGACCTGGAGGCCTGGGAACGCTTCCTCGCCTACCGGGACGGCCAGATCCGCGAACTGACCTCCCGCTACAAGCCGGACCTGATGTGGTTCGACGGGGAGTGGGACCGCAGCGAGGAGCAGTGGCGCATCCCCGAACTGGCCGCGCTGATCCGCTCCGAGGTCCCTGAGGTCGTCTTCAACGCCCGCATGCTCAGCGAGGGCGACTACGCGACCCCCGAGCAGGGCGCCCCGGTCGTCCCGCCCGAGGGCCCCTGGGAGCTGTGCCTGACGATCAACGACTCCTGGGGTCACCAGCACCACGACCACAACCACAAGTCGGTCGACCAGCTGATCCGCTACTTCACCGAGACGATCGGGGGAGGCGGCAATCTGCTCCTCAGCGTCGGGCCGAGGGAGGACGGCACGATCCCGCAGGAGCAGGCCGAGCGCCTCGAAGGGCTCGGCGACTGGATCGCCCAGCACGCCGAGGCGGTGTACGGCACCGAACGAGGGCTGCCCGCCGGTCACCACTACGGCCCGAGCACCCTCTCCAAGGACCGCCGCACGCTGTACCTGATCCTGTTCGACGCCCCGCGCGCCGAGATCAACGTACGCGGTCTGCTCGGCTCGGTGCGCCGGGTCACCGTGCTCGGCAGCGGCACCGAGCTGGCCCATCGGATCACCGGAGGCCTGCACGAGACGCCGGGCGTGCTGTGGATCGAACCGCCGGCCGCGGCGGACCTCGACCCGCATGCCACCGTCCTCGCCGTCGAGCTGGACGGCGAGCTGGAGCTGTACCGGGGGGCCGGACGTTTCTGATCGTGAACACGTTGTCCCAGGAACTCCCATGAAGATTTAAGGAAGCGGTAAAGCGCCTGGTCACGGACGAATTCCCGGAGTCCGTGACCATGGCGCTTTGCTTCTTGGACACTTGGAGTTTGCCTACTGCCCGTGGGATGCGAAGGTAAGGCGCAAGAGAAAGGTGTCGCGGTGGGAGACTCGCGTAAGTCAGCGATCGGCAAGGGGCTGAGGCGCCGGGGGAGGCTGATGATGCAGGCGGTGAGCCCGCCGCGTCGCACTCTGGACGCCATTCCGTCACCCCGGCCCGCGGCGAAGCTGAAGGAGTCGGCGTACGTCGCTCCGATCGCCCCGCGCCTGGTGGAGGCGCCGGTCTTCGTGCTGTCCTCGGTGCGCTCGGGCTCGACCCTGCTCCGCGTGCTGCTGAACAGCCACAGCCGGATCCGCGCCCCGCACGAGATGCATCTGCGCACCGTCCACGTCCAGCTGACCCGCAGCTTCACCGCGGACGCCATGAAGGCGCTGGAACTCGACAAGGCCGAGCTGGAGCACCTCCTCTGGGACCGGGTGCTGCACCTGGAGCTGACCCGCAGCGGCAAGGACGTCATCGTCGACAAGACGCCACCCAACACCCTCATCTGGCCCCGGCTGGACCGATGTTGGCCCAGCGCCCGCTACATCCTGCTGCTGCGCCACCCGGGCGCCATCGTCGCGTCCCTGACCGACCGCCGCCGCGACCCCGACCACGAGGCCATCCGCGCCGAGGTGCTCAACTACTCCGAGAAGCTGGAAGAGGCCCGGCAGAAGCTCGGGAACGCGCACATCGTCACGTACGAGGAACTCACCGCCGAACCGGAGAAGGCCACCCGCGCCCTGTGCGACTACCTGGGCGTCGAGTGGGAGTGCGGCATGCTCGACTACGGCAACAAGGACCACGGCACCTTCCGCCCCCAGCTCGGCGACTGGAGCAGCACCATCAAGTCCGGCCGCATCCAGCCCGCCCGCACGGCCGACCCGACCGCCGAACTGCCGCCGCGCCTGAAGGAGATCGCGAAGGCGTGGGGGTACGAGGTCTAGGCACCCCAAGGAGACGGGCGCCAATTGGTCCACACCGGCGAGGGAGACGCCCTGAAGGGGCGCGGGGAACTGCGCGAGCAACCACAGACAACCCGCACCTGGCAGACGACCTACAGCCGCAGTGCCTCAGCCGCAACCTCGACGGAGTTGACCGGTGCAGGTGTAGCAGGCAACACCTGCGGCTCCTCAACTCGTTGGTGCGGCAGCGACACCGCGCGCAAAGGCCGCGGCCCGGAAACCACCGTGTAGTCCTGCCCCAGGAACGGCGGAACCACCTCACCGGGATCCTCACCGAGCGCCAACTGGACAGCCGCCCAAGGCGCGTTGACCCCGCACAGCGACAGCTGATGCAGCCCGCCCGCCGGACGCGTGTTGACATCCATCAGAACCGGCGTGTCCCCGAACATCCGGAACTGGATGTTGGACAGGTAGTGCAGCCCGAACCCCTCCGCGATCGCCCGCGCCGGTGCCAGCCACTGCTCGTGCAGAGTGAACCCACGTCGCCGGCCGTTCTTCGTGCGGCCCACCGCCAGCCGGATCCGGTTGTCGGGCCCGGTGAGGCAGTCCACCGACACCTCCGGCTGCTCGAGACGCGGCATGACCAGCCAGTCGACCGGCTCATCGGACTGCCGCACCGCCTGCACGACCAGGTCGAGAGGGACGTACGAACTCGGGAAGCCGTTCAGGTGCATCATCGAGAACGGCGTGCGGGTGATGTTGCGGAAGCCCACCCCGCCCGCGCCGGACGCCGGCTTGAAGCACGCCTTGTGGCCGCCCGCCTCCAACTCCTCGACAGCGGCGACGAGTTCGTCCGCCGACCGCACCCGCCACCACGGCGGCACCGGCACGCCGATCGCCTCGACCGCCTCGTACGCGATCACCTTGTCGTGGAAGACGGCGACGGCCTCGGGCGGCGGCGCGAGCACCGCCGTACCGACCGCCTCGAAGTCGGCCCGGTGCGCCACGACCGCCGACTGCTGCAGACGCGGCACGAACACATCGATGGCACGGCGCGCGCACTGGTCCAGGGCGTACTCGACATACGCGGCCGGGGACAGACCCTCCGGCTCGAAGTCGGCGGTGTCGGCGGCGGCCAGCACGGGGGAGTCGGCGTCTCCGTGCGTGGCATGGATCTCGACGGCCCGATCACTGGGATTTCGTCGCAGCTGATCCATGAAGAACACGTTCTCCGCGTACGTGCGGTTGAGCCAGACGCGTACGCGAGAGACCATGCAGGCCGCCTTTCACGGTTCGCGGGCACGGCGGAGCGGGCCGTGCCCGGCCAGATCGAATGAGGGAACACCAAACTGCCCCTGGTGAAGGGAAGTCCGTGGTGGTGGTGTTGGGGCGATCATACGGCGTCGCGGGGGCGTGGCGTGCAACATACGTGTTACGGATTTTCGGATGTTGCCTGTCGGGAGGATGTTCTCCTGATAACCCGCGCGGCCCGCCGCCGAGATCCGCCTTGTCCGGGGGCCGCGGATGTGCTGTCGTGGAGCCATTCGCGCGCGGAAGGGGCGACCAGGTGACGTCGACGGCCGGTGGTGCCGGACAACTGCTGGCCATCAGCGATCTGCACATCGGCTACCCGGAGAACCGCGCCCTCGTCGAGAAGATGCACCCCGAGACGGACGACGACTGGCTCCTGGTGGCCGGCGACGTCTCCGAGACCGTCTCCGACGTGCGCTGGGCCCTGAAGACCCTCGCCGGCCGCTTCCGCAAGGTCGTCTGGGCCCCCGGCAACCACGAACTGTGGACCCACCCGAAGGACCCCGTCACCCTGCGCGGCGTCGCCCGCTACGAGCACCTCGTCGAGGAGTGCCGGGAACTCGGCGTGCTCACACCCGAGGACCCGTACCCCATCTGGGACGGACCCGGCGGCCCGGTCGCCGTGGCGCCGCTGTTCCTGCTCTACGACTACTCGTTCCTCCCGGCCGGCTGCGCGACCAAGGACGAGGGGCTGGCGTACGCGCACGGAACCGGGATCGTCTGCAACGACGAGTATCTGCTGCACCCCGACCCCTACCCGAGCCGCGACGCCTGGTGCCGGGCCCGGGTCGCGGCCACCGAGCGCAGGCTCGCCGAGCTGCCCGGCGACCTGCCGACGGTGCTGGTCAACCACTACCCGCTGGACCGGCACCCGACGGACATCCTGTGGTACCCCGAGTTCGCCATGTGGTGCGGCACCGGGCTGACGGCCGACTGGCACCGCAGATTCCGGGTCCAGACCATGGTCTATGGTCATCTGCACATTCCGCGGACGACCTGGCACGACGGTGTCCGCTTCGAAGAGGTGTCCGTCGGATACCCGCGAGAATGGAGCAAGCGCTCCCAGGAGCCGGGGGCACTGCGCCGGATTCTGCCCAGGGAGGTGGGGCCAGGTGATCGAGGAGCTGCTGCCCGCCTCGGTGGTGGTCGTGGAGACGTACGGTAACGACGAGCCGGCGCCCCTGTACCCCGAGGAAGAGGCGGTCGTGGCTCGGGCGATCGACAAGCGCCGCCGTGAGTTTTCCACCGTACGGGCCTGTGCCCGTCGCGCCATGGAGAAGCTCGGCGTACCGCCGCAGGCCGTGCTGCCCGGCGAGCGTGGCGCACCGAGCTGGCCGGCCGGCCTGGTCGGCAGCATGACCCACTGCGAGGGCTACCATGCCGCCGCCCTGGTCCGCGCCACCGACCTCGCCTCGATCGGCATCGACGCCGAACCCCATGACCCGCTGCCGCAGGGTGTCCTGGCCGCCGCGTTCCTGCCCACGGAGGGACCGCGGCTCAGCAGCCTGGCCGCGCTGCACCCGGACATCCACTGGGACCGGCTGCTG
Source organism: Streptomyces sp. 4N124 (assembly GCF_052245395.1). Taxonomy (NCBI): domain Bacteria; kingdom Bacillati; phylum Actinomycetota; class Actinomycetes; order Kitasatosporales; family Streptomycetaceae; genus Streptomyces; species Streptomyces sp. 4N124. Next base: position 180,539 of record NZ_JBQQBS010000009.1, on the reverse strand, counting down.
TTCAGCGCCAAGGAGTCCGTGTACAAGGCGTGGTTCCCCCTCACCCGGCAGTGGCTGGACTTCACCGAGGCCGACGTCACGATCTCCGCGGACCCCGGCGATCGGTTCGGCGGCGCCTTCCGTGCCGAACTCCTGGTCCCCGGACCGCTGATCGGCGGCCGGCGGCTCCGTCACTTCGAGGGCCGCTGGACCGTCCGGCGCGGCCTGGTGGCGACGGCCGTCGCCGTACCCCACCAGGCCGCCGCGTAGGTCAGGCCTCCGGGCACCAGGTCTGCAGCAGCCGGAAGAACTCCTCCTCGTTGCCCGCGAGACCCGCCTCCGCCAGCGCCTGCTCCGCCTCGGCCAGCACGGACGGCGGAACGGCAGGTGGCCGGCCACCGCCCGGCGGCCCGGCAGCGGTGTCGAAGGCGGCACGCACGGTGTGCAGCAGCCGCAGATAGGCCTGTACGGCGGTGCGCTCACGGTCGGTCATCAGGACGGTCGGCATCGGTCGGCTCTCCCCACGTCGGCGTCGGTCGGGCGCGCCTCCGTACTCGGGTGGCACGCACCCCCAAGTCTGCCGCCCACCACTGACAATCGGGCTTGGCTACTTGCCGGTTCGCCCACTCAGCCCAGGACGGGTGCCGGGCAAGTGCTAGGCGAGTGCCGAGTGAGTGCCCACCAACGCCCACTGGTCCGACGCGCCGGCCGCGAGGGAGCCGTAGGGGGCGCACCGGTGTCGAGAGACCGAGCGCGCGGAGGCGCGCAGCGCCGAGCACGGTCGGTCTCTCGACACCGGCATTCAGCGCCCCCGAAGGCGACCGAGCAATTCAGCACGTCACAGTCCCAGATACCCCAGCGACGCCTCGATCCGCCCCGCCAGACGATCCCGCTGCACCGGCCCCCGCGACGACGAACCGGCAAGCCACGTACGGCACTTGCTGGCCAGCAGGAGGCCGAAGCTCTCGGCGTCCTGCTCGTCGGTGAGGTCGAAGCGGGTGCGGGCGGCGATCCGGCGGACGGTGTCCTCGAGGTCGGCCTCGTCGCTGAGCAGCCGGGCGGCGACGGCCGCGCCCTCGACATGGTGGCTGCAGTGCCCGGCCTTCATGTGCCACAGCTCGTGGCCGAGGATGACCAACTGGTGGTCGGGGGCGGTGCGTTCCTCGACGACCACGACGTCCTGGTCGGCCATGTCGAGCCACAGCCCGCTGGCGGTGCCGGGCGGGAAGGCGACCGTACGGAAGTGGACGGGGCGGCCGCGGCGTCTGCTCATGGCGTCGCACAGAGCGCCGTACAGGTCCTCGGGCCGTGCCGGTGCGGGGAGCGTGAGCTCCGCGACCAACTCGCCGCACAGGCGGCGCATTTCCTTGTCGATGCCCACTGCTCTCCCCCGGCTCAGGACTCGGGCCGTTTGACGCTCTCCAGGAGCATGTCCAGCCATTCGGCGACCTTGTCGCGGTGCTGGTCGGTGGGCAGCTGCGCGGCCCGCCAGGCGATTCCGCGGACGCCGTGGTCCTGCAGCAGCCGCTCCAGCGGGTCGTCGGCGGCGGCTGCCGCCTCCCGCTCACGGTCGGCGAGCTTCTGCAGCAGCTCCTGCTCGGTGCGCTGCAGGGCGCCCGCGAGCGCTTCGGGGTCCTCGGCCGTCAGGAATCCGGCATGGACCCGGAAGAAGCGCTGAATGGCGTCGCAGTGCTCCATCGTGGGCCGGCGGTCGCCGTTGATGAGAGCGCCCGCCTGCTGCCGCGACATACCCGCGCCGTCGGCGATCTCCTGCTGGGTGTACTTGCGCCCGTTCGGCTTGAGCCGGGTGCGGCGCAGCAGGTCCAGGCGTTGCAGGAACCTCGCCTGCACATCGGGCTCGCCCGCCGGCCGGCCGCTCAGCAGGGCCTTGACCACGGGCTCGGGGACACCGGAGGCGACGGACAGCCGGCCGGTGGCGAAGACGTCCGCGTGCGCCACGCCGAGCCGGTCGGCGAGTGCGGTGACCCGGGCGACGACGGCCTGCAGAGCCGCCGTCGCGGCGCCGGGACCCTCGAAGCCATCCGTCACCGACAGATCTCCCACGTCTCTCACAGGCCTTCTCACCGGCATTCTCACCACACACGGTTGCCGTGAACTTCCCGGAGAGTAGCCGGTGGTTCGAACTCACATCCAGGTCTCGCCACAACTGTGGCCAATTTCAGCCGTCAACCGGCATGAAATGCCACGATAGTTGACACGCCTCGCGTCGGGGCAGGAGGATCAAGGCGCCGCGTGAAGGCCGCATAGGCAAGAGGGGTGACCTCCCGATGGCATATCAGGCAGGTGGGCAGCGGCCGGCGCCGCGGCCCGTCCCCGAGAGTCTTGAGGCCCAGGCGTATCTCCATGACTACGCCACCCTCCTGGAAGCCGTCACCTTCCCGTCCGTCGTGCTCGATCATCGGTGGGACGTGGTTCTGACCAACACCGCTTTCGAGACACTTTTCCGCGGCGTCGGCCCGCACCCCACGGCCATGCCGTACGACAACTTCCTGCGCTTCGTCCTGTTCCACCCGGACGCGAGCACCGTCCTCGGGGAACACGAGTCGAGCTGGTGCCTGCCCATGCTGGCCCTCTTCGCCGCCGCCGTCGAGCGGCACGGCCATGACCACGGGCTGCAGTCGATCCGCCGGGACATCGCCCAGGACCCCATCATGGAGGCCGCCTACCGGCACGGCCTGCCGCACTGGATCCGCGCGGTCGGTGAGCAGGCCCTCGCCCACGACGGCGCGGTCCGCCCGCTGCTGCACCCGGACCCGCGCTGGGGCGCCACGGACTGCCGGGTCGTCGACGAAACCCCCCGGACACTGCACGAGATGGGCTACTCGCGAATGACGCTGGTCCTCCGCCCCGCCCGCCGCGCCACCCCCACCGGCCGCAGGCCGGCACGAGCCCGCCGCACGGCGAGCCACCTCACGGTGGTCTCCGCCCCCGACGCCTGACCGGGCACCGCCGGCGTTCAGGTCGCCGACGGCGCTCTGGTCAGGACGGGGTCGGGCCGCCCCCTTTCCGGTTTCTGGGTCAGCCCGCGAACTCCCGCATCCACGCCTCGACTTCGTCGGCCGAGCGAGGGAGCCCGGCCGACAGGTTCTCGTTCCCGTCCGCCGTCACCAGCACATCGTCCTCGATCCGGACGCCGATGCCGCGCCACTCCTCGGGGACGGTCAGGTCGTCGGGCTGGAAGTAGAGGCCGGGCTCGACGGTCAGGCACATACCGGCTTCCAGCACGCCCTCGATGTAGTCCTCGTTGCGGGCCTGCGCGCAGTCGTGCACGTCGAGACCGAGCATGTGACCGGTGCCCGCCATGGTGAAGCGGCGCTGCAGATCCAGCTCGTACACACGCTCGGCCGGGCCCTTGAGGAAGCCCCACTCCACCAGCCGGGCGGCCAGCGACCGCTGGGCGGCCTCATGGAAGTCGCGGTAGTGCGCACCGGGCTTGACCGCGGCCATGCCCGCCTCCTGAGCCTCGTACACCGCGTCGTAGATCTCACGCTGCAGCGGATTGAAGGTGCCACTGATCGGGAGCGTGCGCGTCACGTCGGCGGTGTAGAGCGTGTGGGTCTCCACGCCCGCGTCCAGCAGGAGGAGTTCGCCGGGGCGGACCGGGCCGTCGTTGTCCTGCCAGTGCATGATCGTGGCGTGCTCGCCGGCCGCGCAGATCGAGCCGTAACCGACGGTGTTGCCCTCGACGCGGGCCCGGCGGAAGAAGGTGCCCTCGATCCACCGCTCCGAGGTGGCGATCGCCTGCGACAACTCCCGTACGACATCGGTGAATCCGCGGACCGTCGCATCCACGGCACGGCGCAGCTCGGCTATCTCCCACTCGTCCTTGATCAGCCGCAGTCCGGAGACGGCCTCCTCGAACTCGTCGTCCCGCTCCTCGTCGGTGGCGAGCACCGCCTCCAGGGACGGGTCGATGCCGCGGACGACACGGGTGGGGGTGTTCGTGGCCTTCGCCAAATCCTCGGCGATCGTACGGATGTCCCGGCACTCCATGCCGAGCACCAGCTCCGACTCGGCGAGCGTACGGCGGCGGCCCATCCACAGCTCGGCGGTGTAGCCGGTCCAGAACTCGTCGCTGTCCCGGCTGTCGCGGGGGAGTTGGTAGCAGTGCGCGTCGTGGCCGCCGTCCGGGCGGGGTTCCAGGACCAGGGCGCCGTCGCGGGCCTGATCGCCGGTCAGGTGCACATAGCCGGTGTACGGGCGATACGGGTAATGGGCGTCGTTCGAGCGGATCTTGAGGCCTCCGGAGGGGACGACCAGCCGTTCGCCCGGGAAAAGCGCGGACAGTGCGGCGCGGCGGCGGGCCGCGTGGGGGGCCTGCTCGGTCGGCGTCAGGTCCCTGCGTTCGGTGTCGGCCCAGCCCGTCCGCATCAGGGCGGACAACTCGTCGGAGATTCCTCGGTAGAGATAGTTCTTACGGCCGTTGGCCATGTCGGGGGCACCTCTTCCGTTCTTCCGTGTGTGACGTCGCATGACGTCGTTCCCAGCTGGAGCGGTATGTGACATAGTACTGCCGTGAGCAAGCGACTGACCTGCGATGTCGTGGTCGTAGGGGCCGGCATGGTGGGCGCCGCGTGCGCCCTGTACGCCGCCCGCGCGGGCCTCGACGTCACAGTGGTCGACCGCGGCCCGGTGGCCGGCGGCACGACCGGCGCCGGCGAGGGCAACATCCTCGTCTCCGACAAGGAGCCCGGCCCGGAACTGCACCTCGCGCTTCTCTCCGGCCGCCTCTGGGCCGAACTCGCGGCGGAGTTCGGCAAGTCCGTGGAGTACGAGGCCAAGGGCGGCGTCGTGGTGGCCACGTCGCCCGGCGGACTCACCGCCCTGGAGCGCTTCGCCGACGGCCAGCGCGTCGCCGGAGTCACCGCCCAACTCGTCGCACCCGACACCCTCTACGATCTCGAACCCCATCTCGCCCCCGGTCTTCCCGGCGCCGTCCACTACCCCCAGGACGCCCAGGTCATGCCCGCCCTGGCCGCCGCCCACCTCCTCAAGGCCTCCGGCGCCCGCCTGTTCACCGGCCGGACGGTGACGGACATCCTGCGCACACCGGACGGGGCGGTCCGCGGCGTCCGTACCGACGGAGGTGACCTGCACGCCCCGGCGGTCGTCAACGCGGCGGGCACCTGGGGCGCCGACCTCGCCGCCCTCGCGGGCGTGGACCTCCCCGTCCTCCCGCGCCGCGGCTTCGTCCTCGTCACCGAACCGCTCCCGCGCATGGTCCACCACAAGGTGTACGCCGCCGACTACGTGGCCGACGTCGCCAGCGACTCGGCGGCCCTGCAGACCTCGCCGGTCGTGGAGGGCACGGCCGCCGGGCCGATCCTGATCGGCGCGAGCCGTGAACGCGTCGGCTTCGACCGGACCTTCTCCCTGCCGGCCGTGCGGGCGCTCGCGGCGGGCGCGACGCGGCTGTTCCCGTTCCTGGATGGGGTTCACGCGATGCGCGCCTACCTCGGCTTCCGGCCGTACATGCCCGACCACCTGCCCGCCATCGGCCCCGATCCACGCGTGCCGGGCCTCCATCACGCCTGCGGTCACGAGGGCGCGGGCATCGGGCTCGCGACCGGCACGGGGCAACTGATCGCACAGGTGCTGACCGAGAAGGCCCCGGACCTGGATCTGGCGCCGTTCCGGCCCGATCGCTTCAGCAGGGAGGCCACATGAGAACCCCTGTCGACCTGGCCGGAGCCCAACCAGGCCCCGCCTTCACGGTCACCCTGGACGGCCGCGAGATCCAGGCCCTCCCCGGCCAGACCGTCGCCGCAGCGCTCTGGTCGGCCGGCGTCACCTCCTGGCGCACCACCCGTGTGGAAGGCCGGCCGCGCGGGATCTTCTGCGGTATCGGCGTCTGCTTCGACTGCCTGGTCACCGTCAACGACCGCCCGAACCAACGGGCTTGCCTCGTGCCGGTGCGGCCGGGCGATGCGATCCGTACGCAGGAGGGGACGGGGCACGATGACTGAACGGCCGCATCTCGCCGTGATCGGCGCGGGCCCGGCGGGCCTCGCCGCCACCGTGGCCGCCGCGGCGTGCGGTGTCCGCGTCACCCTCATCGACTCGGTACCGGAGGCAGGCGGGCAGTTCTACCGTCAGCCCGCCACCGAACTCCGTGCCCGCCGCCCGCAGGCCCTGCACCATCAGTGGCGGACCTGGGAGCGGCTGCGGGACGCCCTGGCCGGAGCCGTGGAGACGGGCCGTGTCACGCACCTGACTGACCATCATGTCTGGTTCGCGGAAGGGCAGTCGGGCCACTTCACGGTGCACACGCTGCTTGGTCCCGAGCAGGAGGAACCCGCCGTCGTGCACGCCGACGCCGTCCTTCTCGCCACCGGCGGCTACGAGAGGGTCCTGCCCTTCCCCGGCTGGACCCTCCCCGGCGTCATCACCGCGGGCGGCGCCCAAGCCATGCTCAAGGGCACCCTCGCCGTCTCCGGGCACACCGCCGTGGTCGCCGGCACCGGGCCGCTGCTGCTTCCGGTGGCGACCGGACTCGCCGCGGCCGGGGTGAAGGTGGCAGCGCTCGTCGAGTCCGCGCACCCCAAGGATTTCGTACGACGGACCCGGGCGCTCGTGGCTCAGCCGGGCAAGGTCGGTGAAGGCGCCCAGTACGCCGCCCAGTTGCTCCGGCACCGGGTGCGCACCCTCGCTCACCACACCGTGGTCGAGGCGCACGGCACCGAACGCCTTGAGGCGGTGACCGTCGCCGCACTCGACGGCGCCGGACGCGTCCGGCCCGGCACCGAGCGGCGGATCCCCTGCGACACCCTCGCCGTCGGGCACGGCATGCTGCCGCACACCGACCTCGCTGAGACCCTCGGCTGCCGCCTCGACGGACCGAACGTCCACGTCGACGACGAGCAGCGCACCGACGTCCCCCGCGTCTGGGCCGCGGGCGAGACCACCGGCATCGGCGGCGCGGCCCTCGCCCTCGCCGAGGGGCACATCGCGGGATGCTCGGCCGCCGCGAGGCTGAACGGTGCCGAGCCCGACCCGCGCGTGTGGGACGCGGCAGCGAAGTCCCGTAGCAGCTTGCGGGAGTTCTTCGCCGCGCTGGACACCGTGTACGCGCCGCCCGTGCACTGGGCCGAGCAGATCACCGATGACACCGTGGTCTGCCGCTGCGAGGAGGTGACCGGCGGCGCGATCCGTGATGCCGTCGGTGAACTCGGTGCCGGTGACCTGCGGACCGTGAAGCTGCTGACGCGGGCCGGGATGGGCTGGTGCCAGGGGCGGGTGTGCGGGCCCGCGGTCGCGGGGCTGGCCGGGTGCGCGGAGATGCCGGGCCGCAGGCCGTTCGCGCGACCGGTGCCGTTGGGGGTGCTGGCGCGGGCGGGGGAGCCCGAAGCCGAGTGATGCCCGAAGTGATGCCAACAGTGATATGTCACATTCCATTCGGAGGGAATCTCACATGACCGCCATCGCGACCCGCCCCTGGCGGGGCATCCTCGTCGCCACCGCCCTCCCGCTCGACGACGACCTGTCCGTGAACCACGCCAAGTACGCCGAACACTGCGCCTGGCTGGTCGAGAACGGCTGCGACGGTGTCGTACCGAACGGCTCGCTCGGCGAATACCAGGTACTCACCCCCGAGGATCGGGCCAAGGTCGTCGAGACCGCCGTGGCCGCCATCGGAGGCGAGCGCGTCATGCCCGGCGTCGCCGCCTATGGCTCGGCGGAGGCCCGCCGCTGGGCCGAGCAGGCGCGCGACGCCGGCTGCGCGTCCGTGATGCTGCTGCCGCCCAACGCGTACCGCGCCGACGAGCGGTCGGTGCTGGCGCACTACGCGGAGGTCGCCAAGGCGGGGGTGCCGATCGTGGCGTACAACAACCCCATCGACACCAAGGTCGACCTGGTGCCGGAACTGCTCGCCAAGCTGCACGGCGAGGGCCACATCCATGCCGTCAAGGAGTTCTCGGGCGATGTCCGCCGCGCCTATCAGCTCGCCGAACTCGCCCCGGAGCTCGACCTGTTGATCGGCGCCGACGACGTTCTGCTGGAGCTCGCGATCGCGGGCGCCAAGGGCTGGGTGGCCGGTTACCCGAACGCGCTGCCCGTCGCGACCGTCGAGCTGTACCGGGCTGCCGTGGGCGGCGACCTCGCCACCGCCAAGAAGCTCTACGAGCAACTGCACCCGCTGCTGCGCTGGGACTCCAAGGTCGAGTTCGTGCAGGCGATCAAGCTGTCCATGGACATCGTCGGGCGGCACGGCGGCCCGGTGCGCCCGCCGCGCGTCCCGCTGCTGCCGGAGCAGGAGGCCGCCGTACGCGCCGCGACCGAGAAAGCCGTAGCCGCAGGGCTCGCGTGAAGGAGTCTGGACCATGCGCAGCAAACTCGTCCTGCACGCCGTCGACTCGCACACCGAGGGCATGCCCACCCGTGTGATCACCGGCGGCATCGGCACGATCCCCGGCGACACGATGAACGAGCGGCGGCTGTACTTCCGTGAACACCGGGACGACATCAAGCAGTTGCTGATGAACGAGCCGCGCGGCCACTCCGCGATGAGCGGCGCGATCCTCCAGCCGCCCACCCGCGCCGACTGTGACTGGGGCGTCGTCTACATCGAGGTCTCCGGCTATCTCCCGATGTGCGGACACGGCACGATCGGCGTGGCGACCGTGCTCGTCGAGACCGGCATGGTCCAGGTCGTCGAACCAATCACCACGATCCGGCTCGACACCCCGGCGGGCCTGGTCGTCGCCGAGGTGGCGGTGGAGGACGGCGCGGCCAAAGCGGTCACCCTCCAGAACGTGCCGTCCTTCTCCGTCGCCCTCGACCGCAAGATCGCCCTTCCCGACGGGCGGACGGTGACATATGACATGGCATACGGCGGCAACTTCTACGCCATCCTGCCGCTGGACGAGTTCGGCCTGCCCTTCGACCGCTCCCGCAAGGACGACATCCTCAAAGCGGCCCTGTCCCTGATGGAGGCGATCAACGCCGAGGACGAGCCGGTCCACCCGGAGGACCCGTCGATCCACGGCTGCCACCACGTCCACCTGTACGCCCCCGGCTCCACCGCCCGCCACTCCCGGCACGCGATGGCCATCCACCCCGGCTGGTTCGACCGCTCGCCCTGCGGCACGGGCACCAGCGCGCGCATGGCCCAGTTGCACGCACGCGGCGAACTCCCCCTGAACACCGAGTTCGTGAACGAGTCCTTCATCGGAACCCGCTTCACCGGCCGCCTGCTCGCCACCACCGAGGTCGCCGGCCGCCCCGCTGTCCTGCCCAGTTTCACCGGCCGGGCCTGGATCACCGGCACGGCGCAATATCTGCTCGACCCGACCGACCCGTTCCCGGCCGGGTTCGTCCTCTGAGCCTCGACGAGTCTTTCATCGGAATCCACTTCACCGGCCGCCTGCTCGCCACCACCGAGGTCGCCGGCCGCCCCGCTGTCCTGCCCAGTTTCACCGGCCGGGCCTGGATCACCGGCACGGCTCAGTATCTGCTTGACCCGGCTGACCCGTTTCCGGCGGGGTTCGTGCTGTGAGCCTCCGGCCCGCGTCCGGGGATAATGTCGTGTGACGCGTGACATTGCACCGTCGCACAGCCAGTTGCATCGCTAGGAGAGTCCCATGCCCGCCCAGCGCACCAGCGCCCCGACCGCCGCTGCTCCCGCCCTGCCCACGGTGGGCGGCAAGAAGAGCAGCTACCGTGAGCGGGTCGCCGACGCCCTGCGGGCCGCGCTGATCGCCGGTGAACTGCGCCCCGGCGAGCTGTACTCCGCCCCCACGCTCGCCGCCCGCTTCGGCGTGTCGGCGACCCCGGTCCGCGAGGCGATGCTGGATCTCGCCAAGGAGGGCCTGGTCGACACCGTCCCCAACAAGGGTTTCCGGGTCACCGAGGTGTCCGAGGAACAACTCGACGAGTACACCCACATCCGCGCCCTCATCGAGATTCCCACCGTCGTGGATCTGGCCAGGACCGCCGACTCGGCCTCGCTGGAGGCGCTGCGCCCGGCCGCAAGAGAGATCGTCGCCGCCGCTGCCGCCGGGGATCTCATCGCCTATGTCGAGGCCGACACCGCCTTCCATCTGGGTCTGCTCACCATCGTCGGCAACGCGCACCTGGTCGAGGTCGTCGGCGACCTGCGCAAGCGCTCCCGTCTGTACGGGCTCACCGCCCTGCTCGAGGCGGGTCGCCTGAAGGCCTCCGCCGAAGAGCACATCGAACTCCTCGACGCCCTGCTCGCCCGCGACGAAAACGCCGTACGCGAGGTCATGACCCGTCACCTCGGCCATGTCCGCGGCCTGTGGGCGGCGGCTCACGAGTAATCGCCCACGCACTCAACGCAAGCCGCTTGCATTTCTTGCGCTATTCTTGCGCGCATGACGCGACGACTTGCCGAGGTGGCGAAGAAGGTCGGGGTCAGTGAGGCCACGGTCAGCCGGGTACTCAACGGCAAGCCCGGAGTCTCCGAGACCACCCGGCAGGCGGTGCTGTCCGCCTTGGACATCCTCGGGTACGAGCGGCCCACGCAGCTGCGCGGCGAGCGCGCGCGGCTCGTGGGCCTCGTGCTGCCCGAGCTGCAGAACCCGATCTTCCCGGCGTTCGCCGAGGTGATCGGGGGAGCGCTCGCCCAGCTCGGCCTGACCCCGGTGCTGTGCACGCAGACCAAGGGCGGTGTCTCCGAGGCCGACTATGTGGCGCTGCTGCTGCAACAACAGGTCTCCGGGGTCGTCTTCGCCGGCGGTCTGTACGCACAGGCCGACGCGCCGCACGAGCACTACCGGCTGCTCGCCGACCGCAACATCCCGGTCGTCCTGGTCAACGCGGCGATCGAGCACCTCGGCTTCCCCGGTGTCTCCTGCGATGACGCGGTCGCGGTGGAACAGGCCTGGCGGCATCTCGCCTCCCTCGGCCATGAGCGCATCGGGCTGGTGCTCGGCCCCGGCGACCATGTGCCGTCGGCCCGCAAGCTGGCCGCCGCCCGGGCGGTGGGGGACCTGCCGGACGAGTTCGTCGCCCGCGCCATCTTCTCGATCGAGGGCGGACACGCGGCCGCCTCCCGACTGATCGACCGGGGCGTCACGGGCATCATCTGCGCCAGTGACCCGCTCGCGCTCGGCGCCGTGCGGGCCGCCCGCCGCAAGGGGCTCGGCGTCCCGTCGCAGATCTCCGTCGTCGGCTACGACGACTCCGCGTTCATGAACTGCACCGAGCCGCCGCTCACGACGGTGCGCCAGCCCATCGAGGCGATGGGGAGGGCAGCCGTCGAGCTGCTGAACGCGCAGGTCGGCGGGGCGGCCGTACCGGCTGAGGAGCTGTTGTTCGAGCCCGAGCTGGTGGTGAGGGGTTCGACCGGGCAAGCGCCTCGCGACTGAGATCCACGGAGATTCACAGACTCGTTCAATAATTTCGGATTCTGCGCGACATCTTGCGGCTCGATGTCGGCGGTGCTTGAGTGTGCGGCGCCCACCGCTCCTGCCCAAAGGGGTCCACCGATGAGTAGCACCGGGTTCCGCCGTACGTTCGTCGCGCTCAGCGTCTGTTCCCTCGCCCTCACCGCCTGTGGGGGCGGCGACGGGGACGACTCGGCGGGCGGCAAGACACGCATCACCGTCAACTGCATGCCGCCCAAGAGCGCCAAGGTCGACCGGCAGTTCTTCGAGCAGGACATCGCCTCCTTCGAGAAGGCCAACCCGGACATCGACGTCGTCGCACACGACGCGTTCCCCTGCCAGGACCCGAAGACGTTCGACGCGAAGCTCGCCGGCGGGCAGATGGAGGACGTCTTCTACACGTACTTCACCGACGCCAAGCACGTCGTCGACATCAACCAGGCGGCCGATCTCACGCCGTACATCAAGGAGTTGAAGAGCTACGAGACCATCCAGCAGCAGCTGCGGGACATCTACACCGTCGACGGCAAGATCTACGGCATCCCGCGCACCGGCTACTCGATGGGCCTGATCTACAACAAGAAACTCTTCGAGCAGGCGGGCCTCGACCCCGACCAGCCCCCGGCGACCTGGGACGAACTGCGCACCGCCGCCAAGAAGATCGCCGATCTCGGCAACGGCACCGTCGGATACGCCGACTACAGCGCCCAGAACCAGGGCGGCTGGCACTTCACCGCCGAGCTGTACGCGCAGGGCGGTGACGTCGTCAGCGCCGACGGCAAGAAGGCGACGATCGACACACCCGAGGGCCGGGCCGTGCTGCAGACCCTGCACGACATGCGCTGGACCGACGACTCGATGGGCAGCAAGCAGCTCCTGGTCATCAACGACGTCCAGCAGATGATGGGTTCCGGGAAGCTCGGCATGTACCTCTCCGCGCCCGACAACATCCCGATCCTGGTCAAGGAGAAGGGCGGCAACTACAAGGACCTCGCCCTCGGGCCCATGCCCGGCGGCGAGGGCACGCTCATCGGCGGCGACGGCTACATGTTCAACAAGAAGGCGAGCCCCGAGCAGATCAGGGCGGGCCTGAAGTGGCTGGACCACATGTTCCTCACCCCCGGAGACGGCTTCCTCGGCGACTACGCCCGCGCCAAGAAGGCCGAGGCCCCGGTGGGGCTGCCCGAGCCGCGGCTGTTCAGCGGCGCAGCCGACGCCAAGGACCAACAGGTCAAGAAGGCCAACGCCAATGTGCCCGTCGAGAACTACCAGGCCTTCCTCGACGGCAACCAGAACCTCGACATGAAGATCGAGCCGCCCAACGCCCAGCAGATCTACTCCGTCCTCGACTCAGTCGTCTCCGCCGTCCTCACCAAGAAGGACGCCGACATCGACCAGCTCCTGGGGGACGCCTCCGGCAAGATCGACAGCATCCTGGCCCGGGGCTGACCGATGACGAAGACCACCGCGCGACCCGTCGAGGCCATCACGGTACGCCCGGTGCAGGCGCCGCCCCCGGCAGGGGACCGGAGGCGGCGCCGCCTCGCCGACCAGGCCCGCGCCTACGCCTTCCTCCTCGGCGGCCTCACCTGCTTCGCCCTGTTCTCCTGGTACCCCGCGATCCGCGCGGTCGTGATCGCCTTCCAGAAGTACACGCCCGGCTCGGACCCCGAGTGGGTCGGCACGGCCAACTTCACCCGCGTCTTCGACGACCCGGAGTTCACGGCGGCCTGGCGCAACACGCTCACCTTCACCCTGCTCGCCCTGCTCATCGGCTTCGCGATCCCCTTCGTCCTGGCGCTCGTCCTCAACGAACTCCGGCATGCGAGAGCCTTCTTCAGAGTCGTGGTCTACCTGCCGGTGATGATCCCTCCGGTCGTCACCGCCCTGCTGTGGAAGTGGTTCTACGACCCCGGCACCGGCCTGGCCAACGAGGCGCTGCGCTTCCTGCACCTGCCCACCTCGAACTGGTCCAACGGCGCCGACACCGCACTGATCTCCCTGGTCATCGTGGCGACCTGGGCCAACATGGGCGGCACCGTCCTGATCTACCTGGCCGCCCTGCAGTCCATCCCCGGCGAGCTGTACGAGGCGGCGGAACTGGACGGCGCGAGCCTCCTCCAGCGCATCCGCCATGTGACGATCCCGCAGACCAGGTTCGTGATCCTCATGCTGATGCTGCTTCAGATCATCGCGACGATGCAGGTCTTCACCGAACCGTTCGTGATCACGGGCGGCGGCCCGGAGAACGCCACCGTCACCGTCCTCTACCTGATCTACAAATACGCCTTCCTCTACAACGACTTCGGCGGCGCCTGCGCGCTCAGCGTGATGCTGCTGGTGTTCCTCGGCCTCTTCTCCGCCGTCTATCTGCGGCTCACCCGCACCGAAGGGGAGGACACCGCATGAGCACCCGGACCCTGGTCTCCCCGGCCGCCCTGGCACGTCCGCGCGGCAGGGCGACGTACTGGACGGTCTTCACCGCGATCGTGCTGCTCTTCGCGCTGGCCTTCCTCTTCCCGGTCTACTGGATGGTGACCGGTGCGATGAAGTCGCCGGACGAGGTGGCTGAGACCCCGCCGACGATCGTCCCGAAGGAGTGGCACCTCAGCGGTTACACCGACGCCTGGGACCTGATGCAGCTGCCCACCCACCTGTGGAACACGGTGGTCCAGGCGGCCGGCGCCTGGCTGTTCCAGCTGGTCCTGTGCACGGCCGCCGCCTACGCCCTCTCCAAACTGAGGCCGGTCTTCGGCAAGGTGATCCTCGGCGGCATCCTCGCCACGCTCATGGTCCCGGCGCAGGCCCTGGTCGTGCCGAAGTACCTGACCGTGGCCGACCTGGGCCTGCTCAACGACCCCCTCGCGATCTGGCTCCCGGCGGTCGCGAACGCCTTCAACCTGTATCTCCTCAAGCGGTTCTTCGACCAGATCCCGCGCGACGTACTGGAGGCCGCCGAGATCGACGGCGCCGGGAAGCTGCGCATCCTGTGGTCGATCGTGCTGCCGATGTCCCGGCCGGTGCTCGGAGTCGTGTCGATCTTCGCGCTGGTCGCGGTCTGGCAGGACTTCCTCTGGCCGCTGATGGTCTTCTCCGACACGGAAAAGCAGCCGATCAGCGTGGCACTCGTCCAGCTGTCGCAGAACATCCAGCTGACCGTGCTCATCGCCGCGATGGTGATCGCCAGTATCCCCATGGTCGCGATGTTCCTTATCTTCCAGCGGCACATCATCGCCGGGATCAGCGCGGGCAGCACGAAGGGCTGACGCCGCCCTCACTGGCACCGCCCCTCTCCGACACAGAAAGGCAGGCACAGTGGGACAGCCCACCCATGCCCCCATCCGAGCCGACTGGTGGCGCTCCGCCGTCATCTACCAGGTGTACGTCCGCAGCTTCGCGGACGGCGACGGGGACGGCACCGGCGATCTCGCGGGCGTCCGCGCCCGGCTGCCGTACCTCGCCGAACTCGGCGTCGACGCCCTCTGGTTCAACCCCTGGTATCTGTCACCGATGAAGGACGGCGGCTACGACGTCGCCGACTACCGTGCGATCGACCCGGCGTTCGGCACGCTCGCCGAGGCGGAGAAGCTGATCGCCGAGGCGCGGGAGCTGGGCATCCGCACCATCGTCGACATCGTGCCGAACCATGTCTCGGACCAGCACCCGTGGTTCCGGGCGGCGCTCGCGGCCGGGCCCGGCAGCCCCGAGCGCGAGCTGTTCCACTTCCGTCCGGGGCGCGGCCCGCACGGCGAACTCCCGCCCAACGACTGGCCGTCCCAGTTCGTCGGCTCCGCCGAGCCCGTCTGGACCCGCCTGGCCGACGGCGACTGGTACCTCCATCTGTTCACGCCCGAGCAGCCCGACCTCAACTGGGCCCACCCCGCCGTCCGCCGGGAGCACGAGGACATCCTGCGCTTCTGGTTCGAGCGCGGTGTCGCGGGCGTCCGTATCGACTCGGCCGCCCTTCTCGCCAAGGACCCACAGCTGCCCGACTTCGTCGCGGGCCGCGACCCGAACCCGTTCCTCGACCGCGACGAACTCCACGACATCTACCGCTCCTGGCGGGCCGTGGCCGACGAATACGACGGCATCTTCGTCGGCGAGGTCTGGCTCCCCGACCCCGAACGCTTCGCCCGCTATCTGCGCCCGGACGAACTGCACACCGCCTTCAACTTCTCGTTTCTGTCCTGTCCTTGGGACGCGCGCATGGTGCGTACGTCGATCGACGACACGCTCGCCGAGCACGCCCCCGTCGGCGCTCCCGCCACCTGGGTCCTCTGCAACCACGACGTCACCCGCACGGTCACCCGCTACGGCCGTGAGGACACCGGCTTCGACTTCGCGACCAAGGCCTTCGGGACCCCGACCGACCTCGCCCTGGGCACCCGGCGCGCACGGGCCGCCGCCCTGCTCTCGCTCGCCCTGCCCGGTGCCGTCTACGTCTATCAGGGCGAGGAACTCGGCCTGCCCGAGGCCGACATCCCCCTCGACCGCATCGAGGACCCGATGCACTTCCGCTCCGGCGGCACCGACCCGGGGCGCGACGGCTGCCGGGTGCCGCTTCCGTGGGCCGAGGACGCGCCGTACGCCGGATTCGGCGGCGAGCCGTGGCTGCCGCAGCCCGCCGACTGGCCCTCGTACGCCGCCGACCGCCAAGCCGCGGACCCGGGCTCGATGCTCCACCTCTATCGCGAGGCGATCCGCCGCAGGCCCGTCTTCGGCGACGGCCCGCTCACCTGGCTGCCCGCCCCCGAGGGCGTCCTCGCCTTCACCCGGGCCGAGGGCGTGCTGTGTGTGGTGAACCTCGCCGACCGGCCGTTCGACCTGCCCGAGTACACCGAACTGCTCGTCAGCAGTGCTCCGTTGGACAGCGAAGGGAGGCTGCCGAAGGACACCGCGGTCTGGCTGCGTGCCTGAGACCGCACCCCCCACCCCGAAGGGACCAGCACATGCGCACCAACAGCCACAGAACTGTCAGGGCCATGCCAGCAACCATGGTCGTCGCCCTCGCTGCGGGCCTGCTCACCGCCACCGCCCCCACAGCCCACGCCGCAGCCGGCGCCACCCTCCCCTTCACCTCCGTCGAGGCCGAGTCCGCCACCACCACCGGCACGAAGATCGGCCCGGACTACACCCAGGGCACGCTCGCCTCAGAGGCCTCCGGACGCCAGGCCGTACGCCTCGCCGCCGGGCAGCGCGTCGAGTTCACCGTGCCGCGCGCGGCCAACGCCGTGAACGTCGCCTACAGCGTCCCCGACGGTCAGTCGGGCTCGCTGAACGTGTACGTCAACGGCACGAAGCTGGCGAAGACCATCGCCGTGACGTCCAAGTACTCGTACGTGGACACGAGTTGGATCCCGGGTGCCAAGACCCACCACTTCTTCGACAACGCCCGGCTGTCGCTCGGGCAGGACGTCCAGCCGGGGGACAAGGTCGCGTTGGAGCCGACGGGTACCCAAGTCACCGTCGACGTCGCCGACTTCGAGCAGGTCGCCGCTGCCGTGACGCAGCCCGCCGGGTCGGTGTCCGTGACGTCCAAGGGGGCCGACCCCACCGGCCAGGGCGACTCCACGCAGGCCTTCCGGGACGCGATCTCCGCGGCTCAGGGCGGCGTGGTGTGGATCCCGCCCGGGGAGTACAAGATGACCTCCTCGCTCAACGGCGTCCAGAACGTGACCCTCCAGGGTGCCGGCAGCTGGCACTCCGTCGTGCGCACCTCCCGCTTCATCGACCAGTCCAGCTCCTCGGGCAACGTCCACATCAAGGACTTCGCGGTCATCGGCGAGGTCACCGAACGCGTCGACTCCAACCCGGACAACTTCGTCAACGGGTCTCTGGGTGCCGGGAGTTCGGTCTCCGGCATGTGGCTGCAGCACCTCAAGGTCGGCCTCTGGCTGATGGGCGACAACGACAACCTGATCGTCGAGAACAACCGCTTCCTCGACATGACCGCCGACGGCCTCAACCTCAACGGCAACGCGCGCGGCGTCAAGGTCCGCAACAACTTCCTGCGCAACCAGGGCGACGACGCGCTCGCCATGTGGTCGCTGTACGCGCCCGACACGAACAGCAGCTTCGAGAACAACACCGTCACCCAGCCGAACCTCGCCAACGGCATCGCGATCTACGGCGGCACCGACATCAGCGTGAAGAACAACCTGATCTCGGACACCAACGCCCTCGGCAGCGGCATCGCGATCTCCAACCAGAAGTTCCTCGATCCGTTCCACCCGCTCGCCGGCACGATCACCGTCGACGGCAACACACTCGTGCGGACCGGCGCGATGAACCCCAACTGGAACCACCCGATGGGAGCGCTGCGCGTCGACTCGTACGACAGCGCCATCGAGGCACAGGTGCGCATCACCAACACGACGATCACCGACAGCCCGTACAGCGCCTTCGAGTTCGTCTCGGGCAGCGGGCGGGGCTACGACGCCAAGAACATCACCGTCGACGGCGCCACAGTGAACAAGGTCGGCACGGTCGTCGTCCAGGCCGAAGCACCCGGCGCCGCCACCATGCGCAACGTGACCGCCACCGGCGTCGGCGCGGCCGGAATCTACAACTGCCCCTACCCGTCAGGCACGTTCACGCTCACCGACGGCGGCGGCAACTCCGGCTGGAGCAGCACCTGGTCCGACTGCACGACCTGGCCCCAGCCCGGCCAGGGCAACCCGGACCCCGACCCGGACCGCAACCTGGCCAAGGGCCGCGCGGCGACAGCGACGGGCTCGCAGGACGTCTACACGCCCGGCAAGGCGGTCGACGGCGACGCGAACAGCTACTGGGAGTCCACCAACAACGCCTTCCCGCAGAGCCTCGACGTCGACCTCGGCGCTACCGAGTCCGTACGCCGGCTGGTGCTGAAGCTGCCGCCGTCCTCGGCGTGGGGCGCACGCACCCAGACCATCACCGTCCTCGGCAGCACCGACGGCGCGAACTACTCGACGGTCGTCGGCTCCACCGGCTACCGCTTCGACCCGGCGACCGGCAACACGGCCACCGTCGCGCTGCCCAGCGGCACGAGCCTGCGCCATCTGCGGCTCACGGTCACCGCCAACACCGGCTGGCCCGCCGCCCAGTTCAGCGAGGTGGAGGCGTATCTGACTTCGTGACCGCGTCCTGCGGGACCCCGCGCTTCGCCGCCTGGATCTGCTCGTACACATGGGTCCGCAGCTCGGCGAAGCGCGGGGCCACGCGGGTGTGCAGCTGGTCGCGGTCGTCGGGCAGATCGACCTTGAGCTGTTCCTGGATGACGGTGGGGGAGGAGGACAGGACGATCACCCGCTCGCCCAGGTACACGGCCTCGTCGATGTCATGGGTGACGAACAGGATCGTGATCCCGCGCTCCCGCCACAGCCCTCGTACGAGGTCCTCCAGATCGGCGCGCGTCTGCGCGTCGACCGCCGCGAACGGCTCGTCCATCAGGAGTACCCGTGGCTCGTACGCGAGCGCGCGGGCGATGGCGACGCGCTGCTGCATACCGCCCGACAGCTGCCACGGATAGGCGCCGGCCGCGTCCGCGAGCCCGACCGACTGCAGCGCGTCCGCCACCAGCTCCCGGCGCCGCGCTTTGCTCAAGTCCTTCTGCTTCAAGGGGAGTTCGACGTTCTCGCCGACCCGCATCCAGGGGAACAGACTCCGCCCGTACTCCTGGAACACGAAAGCCATTCCGGGCGGTGGCCCCGTCACCTCCCGTCCCTCCAGCAGCACTTCACCGGACGTCGGCGCGAGCAGTCCGCCCATGCACTTCAGCAGGGTCGTCTTGCCGCAGCCCGACGGGCCGACGAGACAGACGAGTTCTCCGGCGTCGACGGTGAAGGTGAGGTCGCGGACCGCCTCCACCCGGCGCCCCGACCCCTCGTAGACCTTCTTCAGGCCGGATACGGCAAGAAGCGCGTCCATGGACCGCCCTTTCGCGAGGTTCACGGCGACCGCCTGGTCGAGGCGCGCAGGCCGTGGTACCAGCCGAGCACGCGGCGCTCGACCAGCTGGAAGACGACGGAGAGGAGGAAGCCGAGCAGACCGAGCAGGAGGATGCCGGTCCACATGTCGGGGATGGCGAAGCCGCGCTGGAACTGGACGATGGTGAAGCCGAGGCCGTTGCTGGCCGCGAACATCTCGCTGATGACCATGAGGATGATGCCGATGGACAGCGCCTGGCGCAGCCCCGCGAAGATCTGCGGGCTCGCCGAGCGCAGAACGACGCTCCGCAGCCACGCGGTGCCCGTGATGCCGTACGAACGCGCCGTCTCCGCCATCACCGAGTCGACCCCGCGTACGCCCTCGACGGTGTTGAGCAGGATCGGCCAGACGCAGCCGCTGGCGATCACGGTGACCTTCATCGTGTCGCCGATGCCCGCGAACAGCATGATGACCGGTACGAGGACCGGCGGCGGCACCGCCCGCAGGAACTCCAGGACCGGTTCGCAGACCGCGCGCACGCGCCGGTAGGAGCCGATGACCGTGCCGAGCGCCACGCCCACGACCGCCGCGAGCGCGTAGCCGCCGGTCAGCCGCAGCACGCTGGGCAGGACGTCGTCCTGGAGCCGGTCGGCGGTCCAGACGTCGGGGAAGGTCTTCAGGATCGTCCGCAGCGGCGGCCAGTACACGTCCGTACTGCCGTCGGACGCCACCCACCAGCCCGCCACCAGCAGCGCGGGCAGCGCGAGCACGAAGAACACCCGCAGCAGCAGCCGCCTCACACCGCCACCTCCCCGCGCACCGACTGGTGCCAGGCCAGCGCCCGCCGCTCCACCGACCGCGCGCCCACGTTGATCAGCAGCCCCAGCAGGCCGGTGACCACGACCAGCGCGTACATGTCGGGCACGGCCTGCGAGGTCTGCGCCACGGCGATCCGCGCGCCCAACCCCGGTGCGCCGATGACGAGTTCGGCGGTCACGGCGAGGATCAGAGCGACGGCCGCGGCGAGGCGCACGCCGGTCATGACATACGGCAGCGCGGTCGGCCACAGCACGTGCCGGATCCGCGCCCAGGTGCCCAGGCCGTACGACCGTGCCGTCTCGTCGGCGACCGGGTCCAGGTCCTGGACGCCGTACAGGGTCTGGATCAGTACCTGCCAGAAGGAGGCGTACACGACCAGGAGCAGGACCGAGCGGAGTTCGGTGCCGTAGAGGAGGACCGCCAGCGGGATCAGGGCGACCGAGGGGATCGGGCGCAGGAACTCGATCGTGGAGGCCGTCGCCTCCCGCAGATAGGGGACCACGGAGATGACCACGCCGACCACGATCCCCGCGCAGGCCGCGATCGCCAGGCCCAGCGCCCAGCCGGTGAGGGTGTCGCCGAGCGCCGACCAGAAGGCTCCGTCGGTGAGTTCGCCGCCGAGCGCGTCGGCGATCCGGCTGGTCGGCGGGAAGTAGTCGTCCTTGACCAGACCGACCCGCGGCACCACCTCACCCAGGGCGAGGAAGGCCGCGAGCCCGGCCGCACCCAGTGCGGCGTTCACGCCCCTCACGGCAGCAGCTTGTCCAGGTCCGGCGTCTTCTTGAAGAGGCCGTCCTCCTCGCCCAGTTTCATCAGGGCTTCGATGGAGGCGCGGTTGGCCTCGGCCGGCCACTTGGGCAGGGTCACCTGCTCCAGGACGTTCGCCGGGATCTTGGTGTACGTCGTGATGATCGCGCGGGCCTCGTCGGGGTGGGAGTCGGCGTAGGCCAGGGACTGGGCGGTGGCCTCCCGGAACTTCTTCACCACGTCCGGGTTCTGCTGCTCGTACTGCTGCGAGGTGAAGTACATGGCGACGGTGAGGTCCGGGGCGATGTCGACCAGGGGAGAGGCGATCTCCACGCCGCCCCGGCTCCTGATCGTGGCGGTGGCCGGCTCGACCACGCACGCGGCGTCGATCTGCCCCTTGTCCAGGGCCGCGGGCATCTGGTCGAAGGCGAGCTCGACGAGCTGCACCTTGTCGGGGTCGCCGCCCGCCGCGCGCACCGACTGGCGCACCACGGTCTCGTTGATGTTCTTCAGGGTGTTGATGGCGACCTTCTTGCCCTCCAACTGCTTCGGCGAGGTGATGGAGCTGCCCTTCTTCACCATCAGGCCGTTGAAGTCCTTGCCCTTCACACCGGTCGAGGCGATGCCGTTCACCACGGCCTTGATGGGCACGTCGTTGGACTGGGCGACCATCAGTGAGGTCACATTGGAGAAGCCGAACTGGAACTGGCCACTGACCACACCCGGCACGATCGCGGCGCCGCCCTGCGCCGGCGTCAGCTCCAGTTTCAGGCCGCGTTCACTGAAGAACCCCTTCTTCTGGCCCAGATAGAGGGGCGCGACATCGACAATCGGGATGATCCCCACCTTGACCGTGGTGGTGCCGCCGGACGAGGCGTTCTGGTCCGACGCGCCTCCGTCGTCGGACGAGCCGCACCCCGTCGCGGCGGCCAGAACGGATAGGGCCGTGAGGCCGATGAACAGACGACGACGCATGACTCCCCCTGTGGGACCGGTCCTGGTGCTCCGAGAGGTTGTGCGCAGACTGTACGGGTGTGCTGTGTGGGAACGTAAAGCCCGTCCCGAGGCACGGTCAATGCCCGTGTCATCACAGGTCGTTGACAGGGCGAGATGTGCGCTCTTAGCGTGCGCACAGCGCACGTTCATGCGTCCGCCCGGAGGCTACGATGCCCGCTGCACCCCGCGCACCGCACTTCGTCCGGTCCTTCGAGCGGGGTCTGGCCGTCATCCGTGCCTTCGACGCCGAGCACCCGGCTCGCACACTCAGCGATGTCGCCCGCGCCTGCGGACTGACCCGCGCGGCCGCCCGCCGCTTCCTGCTCACCCTCGCCGATCTCGGTTACGTCCAGACCGACGGCCGGCGCTTCCGCCTCACCCCGCGCGTGCTGGAGCTCGGCTACTCCTACCTCTCCAGCTTCACCCTGCCGCAGATCGCCGAACCGCATCTGGAGCAACTCGTCGCGCAGGTACGGGAGTCGTCCTCGCTGTGCGTCCTCGACGGCGACGACATCGTGTACGTCGCCAGGGTCCCCACCAGCCGCATCATGACCGCGTCCATCACGGTCGGCACCCGCTTCCCGGCGCACGTCACCTCCGTGGGCAGGGTCATCCTCGCCCATCTGCCGGACGAGGAGATCGAGATCCGCCTCGCCCGCGCCGACCTGCGCCCCCTCACCGCCCGCACCGTCGTCACGGCGGACGCCCTGCGCGCCGAACTGCGCCGGGTACGGCGTCAGGGGCACGCCCTCGTCGACCAGGAGCTGGAGGAGGGGCTGCGATCGGTCGCCGCCCCGGTGCGCGACCGGGACGGCGAGGTGGTGGCCGGCGTGAACATCGCCGTGCACGCCGGCCGCAACTCCGTCGAGTCCGTACGCCGCGATCTGCTGCCCCACCTGCTCGCGACGGTCGCCCGGATCGAGGCGGACGTACGGATCACAGGTCCAGCACGAGCCGCTTCCCCCGGCACCGGGACACACAGATGAGCATGGTCTCCCCGGCCTCGCGCTCCTCGTCCGTGAGGACCGAGTCGCGGTGGTCCGGGGTGCCCTCGACGACGTCGGTCTCGCAGGTGCCGCAGGTGCCCTCGGTACAGGAGAAGAGCACCTCGACACCCGCGGCACGCACGGTGTCGAGCACGGAGACGTCCGGAGGGACGGTGAGGGTGCGCCCGCTCTGCTGCAGGACGACCTCGAACTCCTCGTCCTCTCCAGTCCGTTGCTGCTCCTTCGGGCTGAACCGCTCGACGCGCAGCACTCCGCCCGGGCAGCGCTCCTCCACCGCGTCCAGCAGCGGGCCGGGACCGCAGCAGTAGACGAGGGTGCCCTCGGGGAGGTCGTCCAGGACCGAGGCCAAGTCCAGCAGACCGGCCTCGTCCTGGGGAGCGACGGTGACGCGGTCGCCGTACCGCCGCAACTCCTCGGTGAACGCCATCGATCGGCGGCTCCGTCCGCCGTAGAGCAGCGTCCACTCGGCGCCCGCGGCTTCCGCCGCCGCCAGCATCGGCAGGATCGGCGTGATGCCGATGCCGCCCGCGATGAAGCGGTAGCGGGGCGCCGGGGCCAGGGCGAAGTGGTTGCGCGGCCCGCGCACGCGCACCTTGTCGCCCGGCCCCAACTGCCCGTGCACGTACGCCGATCCGCCCCGCCCGTCCGGCTCCCGCAGCACCGCGATCCGCCACGCCGAGCGGTCCGTCGGATCCCCGCACAGCGAGTACTGCCGCTCCAGCTCCGGACCCAGTACGACGTCGATGTGCGCCCCCGGCTCCCAGGCCGGGAGCTCCTCGCCCAGGGGATGGCGCAGGGTGAGGGCGAGCACGCCGTCGGCCGCGGACTCCGTGCGGTCGACGACGAGTTCGGCTTCGTACACGGTCATGAGTCGCTTCCTCGCGGCTGGTGTCCTTCGGGGTGGTGTCCTTCGGGGTGGCCCAGCATCCACTCCCACATCTCGATCGGATCCTGGGCGGTGTGCTCGGCGCCGCAGTGACAGGTGCCGTGCAGGATGTCGGTGCCCGGCAGCCAGTCGATGCGGTAGATCTCGCCGGTCGGGCTTGTCACTGGACCTTCTCCATCGGCTTGTCGCCCTCCTCGACCAGGCGGGCGAGGATACGGCGGGCTGCGAGACCGCCGGTGTCGATGTTGATGCTCAGCTCCTGATACCCCGTCCGCTCGGTCCCGAGCGTCTTCTGGAGCAGGTTGAGGGCGTCGACGTCCTGCATGACCACGGTGTGGTTGTTGCCCCGCAGGAACTCCGTGACCTCGTCGTCGTCCGTCGCCCAGTCCCGGGAGACCATCCAGAAGTCGTACACCTTGCCGTCCGAGGACGGCGTGATGGCGTACGTGATCTCGGTGTGGAAGCCGTTCGGGTCGCTGCCGTCGGCCTCCGGCACCACGCCCACGGGCGCGATCCGGCTGTGCAGCAGGTAGAGGCAGGGGGCGTGGTACTCGATGTCCTGCCAGCGGGTGATGCGGCCCTCGATGCCGGTGGACTTGGCGTAGAACGGCGGGCACTCGGCGTCGTCCATGTGCCGGCTGACCCGGACGATCCCCGCGCCCTCGTCGACCTCCGTGGTGATCGGCGTCTCGGCGACCTCGGGGGTGCCGATGTAGCCGCCGTGCAGATACGTCTCGTGGGAGAGGTCGAGAAGGTTGTCGACGAGCAGTCCGTAGTCGGCGTCGATCGGTTCCATGCCGCGGACGGTGGTCCAGCCGGGGGCGTCGAGGTGCCGGGCGCGCGGAATCGTCTGCGGGTCCGCCAGCGCCGGGTCGCCGATCCACACCCAGATCAGCGAGTCCTGCTCGACCACCGGGTAGGAGGCGACGCGGGCCGTACGCGGGATGCGTTTCTGCCCCGGCACGTACACGCACGCGCCCGTCGTGTCGTACGTGAAGCCGTGGTAGCCGCACACGATCCGGTCACCGTCGAGACCGCTCTCCGACAGCGGGTACCGGCGGTGCACACACCGGTCGTGCAGCGCGACGGGCGTCCCGTCACCCTCAGTGCGGTAGAAGACGAGCGGCTCACCGAGGACGGTCCGACCGAGCAGCTCACGCCCGACCTCGTGGCTGTAGGCGGCAACGTACCACTGGTTCCTGGCGAAGGCGGTCATGTGGGGCATGGCAGTTCCCGTCCCTGTCGGCGGGGCGTCCTCGCCCCGCGTGCCGTGGTTGGAAACAGGGTCGTGAGGCTTACATCGGCTCGGCAAGACGGCTTCTGTCAGGCGGAAGAACTTCTGTAAAGAGGCTGGTCAGAACCTTGCTCTGTCACCCCCTAGTCGCCAGAGCGGAGTGCCGCGTGGTGCGGCAATTCGGTTCGCGCTCGGGGGAGCCGGAGGCGGCGACGGCGAGTGCGACTACTCACTACACGGCGTTAATCACCCAAAAATGTCCGCTTAGTTTCAATTGTGGAACTCCCCTGTCGGTGGATGCTCGGTACAGCGGCAAGAATCAGCATCACTGCAGGTCAATTACTGTTCGCTTTGAGTTCTGGGGCCCTCGGGTCGAATCCGGGTCGAATCCGCACCTTTTTAGGTTGTCGAGCGTGTTGCTGCTGGTCAGGGTGGTGTGAGGTCGCGTGCTGGTTCGCCTTGCGGATGAGGACCAAGCGGCGAGCCGTCGGGCCGATGAGCCACTGAAGAGACACTGAGTGGCGGCGGTCGGCTGTCAGGGGCGAGGGGCCCACCAGCGGATTCTTCGCTGCTGGTGGTGCGATCATGCCCTGCGGAAATGTCTTCAGACGGGACGGCTGATGCGTGATGACCTGGGACTGCTGGTTCCTGGCCGAGACCGACCTGCCGAGCGTTTCAGGGGCCGTCCAGGAGCCGCGCGGTGGTCGGGCCATGTGGCAGAGGCCCGCCGCCTCGCGCGGCAGCCGGCACTCTCGCAACATCCGGTACACCCCGGAACTGCCAGTCCTCGGCGTCGATATCAGCACAGCTTCGGTTGGCTCGCCGTCACCAACGCCGAACCGGAAAATCTTGGTACCTCGACGAGTTCATGGTCCGCGAGGCCCCTTGAGTGGCTCATGTAAGTCCTGCTCATGGTTGGGCAGTTGGGGGTCACATCTTCTGTGTCAGATCGGCACTGCCGGCCGGGTGGCAGACGCCCGTGCGCCCGCGGCGAGCGGGCAGCTTGGAAGCTCGCTTCAGGGGGCGGTACGCCTCGGGACACCTGGGACACCGTGGAGGTGGCCGAGCAGGGCCGGTCACGGAATTCACATCGGGGTACAAGGCGTATGGCATCCTGACCGGCGCCAATGACGACATCGGGCTGGACCTGATACGCGAGGGCGGCAACCACGCCGTCGGCCTGGTGTTTCGTCGTACGCGGAAAGACCGCCTGAGCGTCAACAACGCGACCGGTCGAGCAACTTGGGCACCCGGTATTCCCCCGGTACGGCTCGTGGGCGAGTTGTCGGCGGCTCAGCAGTAGATCGTGTCCATAGCGCGGGACTCTGCCCCGATGCACGGCTCATCGTGGTGGCCGAGCAGTCCGCCGCGCTCGACCCTGACGGGCGATGTCGTCACCCTGATGATCGCCACACAGAGACCAGCCCCCTGGATCCCAGTCTCCATTCCGCTGAGATCGCGGTTTCTCCTGGACCTTCGACTCCGGCGTCGGTCTGAGATCCGGGAAGTGATCTACAGGGCGTGCAACCCGGCAGCGGCGCGTTCTGGTCGAGGGGGAGGGCTACGCCCCAGCAGCGTCCGTTCGTGCCGCCTACCCGAGCGCGATACGCGTGACGCGAAGCGGCCAGGTTGCGTTCCGCCCGATGTGTCACGCCCGGATAGTTGACGGATACCGAACGGTGGTCTTCTCCATCTCGAACAGAACCTGGCGTACAGCCCGACTCGTCTGCCAGCAGGGCTCTGACCTGGTCTTATGGTCTGGTCGGGGCCCTTTGTCGTGTCTGGGCACATCCCGCTTCTACCTGCGAGTTCCCGGGAGTTCCCGCGCAAGTGTGCACGCGTTGTGCACTGGGGGACGGTGTCGGACGGTGGGTTCGATGAGTGAAATCACCGAGTCGCCAGAGGGGGCTGGCGGCAGCCGGGTGTTCGACCTCGACGCGTGGATTCGGTCGCTGTGCGCTCTGGTCGTTGCCGGGGTCGCCGCGTATGCCTCGTATGTACATCAGCGGGAGTTCGCGCTGCAGGGTGGGGTGGATGAGGTCGGTGCGTCGTTGTGGCCGCTGTCTGTGGACGGGCTCGTGCACCACGAGGCGCTGGGTGGTCGAGCGGAGGTGGAAGGACTTCGCCGCCGGGTTGTCGCAGCAGCCCGGTTGAAGCTGGGGGCAGCCTGATCCGGGGGACGCCGGGGAGGGGGGACAGCAGCCCCGACAACGACGGGACGTGCCGGTACTGCCAGACGGTGCGGGTCCGGCTAGCGAGACGAGAGGGTGTATGTGAGGAACCAGTGGTAAAGCCCCGCAAGCGACAGGCCGGCTCCAATCTGGTGGATATGGGCCGGTATCGCAGTGCGTGGCCGCGCGTCGGTGACGGGTGGTCAACTCCGGAGCCGTCTCAGGCCGTCGGTGAGGAGGCCAGGATGAAGGACTGCGGCGTAGACAGCGAGACGACGCCCGGGGTTCGGGCCGTCGCCGGATCGGTCGGCGGGATTGGCGCGCTCGGCACGGAGGTGAGGAGAAGGCCGCTGAAGATCGCGGCCATCCTGCTGCCGTTGAGGCCGCCATGAGAAGCGGTAACGGCACAAATATGAATAACTCCAGATATTTTTCACAGAGTTGGCCGCAGGTTTGAGCAGCCACGCCGACTGCCCTATCGCAGGTTGAGCAGGTCTCCCGCCAGCGTCTCCATTCGAACTGGGGCGGGTTGAGTTTCAGCGGATCGTGTCCGTGACCGGCGGCAGCAGGAGGCGGAAGGTCGCCCCCTGGCCGGGGGACGTGGTGAGTTCGACTCGGCCGTGGTGGGCCGTGACCAGGGAGTGGACGATGGACAGGCCTAGGCCGGCGCCGGCGCCGGCTGAGCGGGTGCGGGAGCTGTCGACGCGGTAGAAGCGTTCGAAGACCTGCTTGGCCTGTTCGTCGGTCATGCCGGGGCCCTGGTCGGCGACTTCGAGGACGGCGTGGCCGTCGACGGTACCGACGCCGATGCGGATGGGGGTGCCGCCGGGGGTGTGGGTGACGGCGTTGCCGACCAGGTTGGAGACGACCTGGCGCAGGGCCGCCTCGTCGGCGAGGGCGGCGGAGGAGGCCGGTGCCCCGTCGTCGGGACCGGTGAGTTCGACCGGGCGGGTGGGGTCGAGGGCGCGTACGTCACGCAGGGCGTCGACGGCGAGGGTGCGCAGGTCGGTCGGGGCGAGCTGGAGGGGGATGCCGGTGTGGTGCGGGGTTTCGTCGAGGCGGGCGAGTTGCAGCATGTCCTCCACCAGGCGAGCCAGGCGTTCGGCCTCGCCGGAGATGCGGTCCATGGTGCGGTCGATGTCCTCAGTCGTGGGGAGGGCGCCCATGCGGTACAGGTCGGTGGAGCCCTTGATGCCCACGAGCGGGGTGCGCAGTTCATGGCTGGCGTCGGCGACGAAGCGGCGCATCCGCGCCTCGGAGTCGGCGCGGGCGGCGAAGGCCGTCTCGATCTGTACGAGCATGTTGTTGATGACGGTGGCCAGCCGACCGATCTCGGTCTGCGGGGCGGCCAGGTCGGGAACGCGGTGGGAGAGATCCCCGGCGGCGATGGCGGTGGCCGTCTCCTCGATGCTGGTCAGCGGGCGGAAGCCGGAGCGTACGGCGAACCAGCCGACCGCGGCGAGTACGGCCAGGAGGGCGGCGGCGACGGTGGTGGAGATGGTCGACAGGCGGTCGACGGTCGCGTCGGCCTCGCCCGTCGACGTGGCCACCGCCACCGAGACGGCCTTTGGGTCCGATGGACTGTCGAGGAGGCGTGCCGTGTCGGTCAGCGGCCGGACGACCACGCGCCAGCGCGGTCCGCCGTCCTGGCCGGACACGGTGAAGGGATCGGTGCCATGCGCGACGACGGTGGTGGGGGCGGGGGCAGGCAGTTGCGGGCTGGTGTCGGGCTGCGTACCCGCGGCGCCGACCGATTGGCCCGCGGCGTCGAGGTAGACGACAGCGGGCGTGTCGAAGAGGTTCAGCGCGGACAGGCGCTCGGCGGCTTCCTTCGTAAGTGGCCTGTCCGTGGTGGTGGGGTTGGGTGAGAGGGAGGGCGGGATGCGGGCGAACAGGTCGGCGGCGGGGACAAGTTGACGGTCCGTCTGTTCCTGCAGGTAGGCGCGCAGCAGGTGGTGGACCACGACGGTCGAGGCGACCAGCCCCGCCGTCAGCAGGACGACGGTCAGAAGGACGAGCCGGGTGCGCAGGGACAGGCGGGCGAGGAGGCCTCGCAGCCACCGGAGCGTGCTCATGGAGTGGGCCTGCGCAGGACGTAGCCCTGGCCGTAGATGGTGTGGATGAGCCGGGGCCGACCGGCGTCCAGCTTGCGGCGCAGGTAGCTGATGTAGGTGTCGACGATGCTGGGGTCGCCGTCGAAGTCGTAGTGCCAGACGTTGTCCAGGATCTGTGCCTTGGACACCACGCGGCCGGCGTTGAGTATCAGGAAGTGCAGCAGCCGGAACTCCGTCGGTGACAGGCGCACGGGCTGCCCGGCCCGGGTCACCTGGTGGGCATCGGGGTCGAGTTGCACGTCCGCGACGGACATGAGGGGGCTCGTGATGGCGGTGGTACGGCGCAGGACGGCCTGGATGCGGGCGATCAGCACCTGGAGGTCGAACGGCTTGGTGACGTAGTCGTCCCCGCCCAGACGCAGGCCGTTGAGCATGTCCTCGGTGGTGTCCAGGGCCGTCAGGAAAAGCACGGGCATGCGGCGGCCCGTCTCTCCGGTGGTGGGGTCCGGCAAGTCGCGCAGCCGGCGGATGACGGTGAAGCCGTCCATGTCGGGCAGCATCACGTCGAGAACGACCAGGTCCGGGGGGTTCTCGTAGGCCGCCGCCACGGCCTGTCGGCCGGTGGCGGCGGTCGTCACGGTGAACCCGGCGTGCCGT
This sequence comes from Streptomyces sp. 4N124, assembly GCF_052245395.1. Taxonomy (NCBI): domain Bacteria; kingdom Bacillati; phylum Actinomycetota; class Actinomycetes; order Kitasatosporales; family Streptomycetaceae; genus Streptomyces; species Streptomyces sp. 4N124. The sequence goes on along the minus strand of NZ_JBQQBS010000009.1, from coordinate 150,712 downwards.
AGCGCGGTGGGCAGGAGTTCGAGGACGACGGGTTCGTCGTCGACAACGAGGAGGGAGCCCGCCCCGCGGGACACCTCCCGTGGGGCCGCGGCTTCGGTCGCTTGCATACCGTCCTCCTCGGGGAGTGGAGTGCGCGTGGTCGTGGGGTCAGGGAGTGCTTTCAGGGAGTGCTGTGGTGAGCGGGCGCCGTGGTCGCGTGCGGTCGCTGGGAAGCCTTGGCCGTACGTCGGGAGCGGCGCACCCGGTACGTGTCGTTGACGACGCTGCCGACCCATCCGGACGCGGCCGCGGTGAACAGCCCGAGGAGGACGGCGGCCGTCACGCTGTCGGCACCGCCCCGCGCGTTCAGGTTCATCAGGGGCATGTCCCCGAGCGACATGACCCCCGTCATCGACGGGCCGCCGAACAACTGAGCCATCACCAGCAGGACCGACCAGGCGAGGCCGACCTGCGCGGCGGTCATCGCAGCCCGCGTCGACCGGGTGGACAGCGGCGTGCCGTCGCGCCGGGTCGCCACCGGGGTACGGGCAGCGGTCAGCATCCCGCAGACGACCAGCACGGCCAGGGCGCACAGGAGCACCGCCAGACGCATGGCGAGGCTGCCTCCCGTGACGTCCGCCAGGCTCATCGAGCGGTGCGGCGGGGTGAAGCCCCCGCCGTCGGAGCCTCCGGTCATGCCGCCTAGGAGACCGCCGCCGGACAGTCCGCTGAGCAGGCTCCCGAACGGGCTGCTCGCGTCCATCGCTCCCTCGAAGGAGAACGACCAGGAGGCGCCGAGGCCGGTCGACAGGAGGGCGAACACGCCGTTCGGCGCCACGAGGAGGGCCGCACCGGCCGCCTTGCCGCCGTTGTCGCCCCCCAGGGCGAAGGCGCCGACGGTCACGACCAGCGTGAGGGAGAGCGTCACGGCCAGGACGACGGTGGCAGTCGCGGAGAGCACGGGACCCACCACCGTACGCAGCCTGCCCGTCGCGAACCGTACGGGGAAGCGGGGCCGCCGAGCCGCCAGCGTCCCCAGGGCGAGCACCACGAGCAGCCAGAGCAGGCCGGCGAACACGGTCATCGCCACGTCGGTGTGGAAGTCCACGGCGGAGAGGCTGGAGGACCGATCCGCGCCGCCGAGCTTGCCCAACAGGCCGCCACCGCCCCCGCCGAGCAGGCCGCCCCCGCCCGAGCCGCCGGCTCCCGGCTTCAGCTTGGCGGTGACCGAGTCGGGCAGTTGCAGGCTTCCCCGGGCGAGGGGCGCGGCCACCAGGAGCAGGACGAGCCAGGTCACCGAGGCGACGGCCGCCCTGGCGAACAGCAACTCGGCCGTGACGCGCCGGCCGCGCAACCGCCAGAAGAACGCCAGGCCGAGGACGAGTGCACCGGCCAGGGTCACCGCCAGCGGCGTGCCGCGCACACCGCCCTCCATCCCCATCGACAGGAAGCCACCGCCGGAGCCGCCCGAGAAGCCGGCCGATCCGCCGACGGCCAGGCACACGATCGCCAAGGCCGCCGGCATCACAGGTGTGGCGGACGACGCGTCCGCGAGGGACAGCCCGAACAAGGCCACAGCGAGCATCGCGGCGAACGCCGCGAGGGCGCAGACGACGCCCGCCGACACGTTCTGCCCAGCCGTGACGGACGGGCCCTGGCCTTTCGAGGCGCGGGGACCCTGTGGTGGGTGCCCATGCCGGGAGGGACGAGGGGGAAGAGGGTTTCGCGGGGCGCCTGAGGTCAGCGTGGTGTGATGACTCATGGTCCGGAAGCCTGGTCATCTCGCCCGAGGTTTCCCTGAAAGGTTCTGAGAGGAACCTGGGAATCGGAGACATGACAGAACGGGCGCTGTGCGGGGCTCGTGCGGCGAGGGAGCCGGTCATGCGGGCCGGACCACGCCGGTGACGTAGGCGAAGATGACGGCCTGGACGCGGTCGCGAGCGCCGATCTTCGCGAGGATGCGGCTGACGTGCGTTTTGACGGTGGTCTCGGCCAGGGAGAGGCGTTGGCCGATCTCCGCGTTGCTGGCGCCGGAGGCGAGGGCGACGAGGACCTCGCGTTCGCGCTGGGTCAGCTCGGCGAGCCGCTGATCCTTGGCCGGCGAGCCGCCAGGTAGGCGGTCGGCGAAGGCATGGATGAGCTTGCGGGTCAGGCTCGGGGAGATCACGGCGTCCCCGGCGGCCACCGCCCGGATGCCGGCGATCAGTTCGTCGGGCAGGGCGTCCTTGAGGAGGAAGCCGCTGGCACCGGCGCGCAGCGCCGAGTACGCGTACTCGTCGAGGTCGAAGGTGGTCAGGACGAGGACCCGGGAGCGGCCACCGGACTCCACGATGCGGCGGGTGGCCTCGATGCCGTCCATGCCCGGCATGCGGACGTCCATGAGGACGACATCGGGGCGGAGTTCGGCGGTCATGCGGACCGCCTCGGCGCCGTGGGTGGCCTCGCCGACCACGCTCATGTCCGGGTGCTGCTCCAGGAGCATGCCGAAGCCGAGGCGTTGCAGGGCCTGGTCGTCGACGATGAGGACGGTGGTCATGACGGATGCTCCTCCGTGGTCTTGGCCGAGGCCGTGTTCGGCGGGGTTGCGGTGAGGAGGGCGCGGACAGTCCAGCCGCCGCGGGAGTTGGGTCCGGCGTCGAGCCTGCCCTGGTAGAGCGCGGCCCGTTCACGCATGCCGACCAGGCCGTGGCCTCCACCGCTTCTGCGGCCCGCCCTCCGGCTGTGGGGTGGTCCGGTGTCCTCGACCGCGACACGGACGAGATCTCCGTCGGCAGCGACGGCGACCGTGACCGAGGTGTCGGGGGCGGCGTGCTTGAGGGTGTTGGTGAGGGCTTCCTGAACGATGCGGTAGATGGCGAGTTGCAGGCCCTGGCCGAGTCTGTCCACGTCGCCGTCGGTGTGCAGGGAGACACTCGGTCCAGCCGCGCGTACCCGCTCCAGTAGGGCGTCGAGATCGGACAGGCCCGGCTGCGGAGCGAGCGGGGTGCTGTCGTCGGTGCCGGACGCGTCGCGTTCCACGTCGTCGTCGTCGACGTCGACGTCGACGGCTAGGAGGCGGGTCAGTTCGCCGAGGGCGCCGCGCCCGCTTTCGGCGAGGGTGTGGCCGAGGATGTCGTGCATCTCCCGGGCGATACGGGCGCGTTCGCCGGCGGCGGCCAACCGGGCCCTCTGATCGCGTTCCACCTCCAGGCGCACGGCGCGCTCCTCCAGGGCGGTGATGTAGCCGCGCACCAGCCAGCCGGCCAGGCCCAGCGCGGCGAACGCCACAGTGCAGGCCACCAGCACTATCACGATCGCCGGGAGCCGTATCAGATAAGGGCTCGGTCCGTCCGCCGCCAGGACGAAGCCCGTCGCGACCGTCTCCGGGAGGTTGACCGCGAGAGCGGTGGCGATCTGCACGGGGGTGCCGCGGCGGGCCACGTTGTACAGGGCCACCAGCCGGCCAGCGTTGGATCCCGCTCTCAGGCCCAGGGCGATGTCCGCCACGGACAGGACCGACCCGGCCGCGAAGACCGTCATCGGCCGGCGCTCCCGCCACACCAACGGCACGGAGAAGGAGGACACCAGCGCCAGCGCCACCCAGACGCCCGGCCCCGAGCCGGCGGCGGCCTCCAGCACGGCAGGAAGGCCGACCAGCGCGCAGAGGGCGGGTACCCCCCACCGTCTGACCCTCGGGTGGGCCTCGTCGGCCCGCTCCACCGACGCCAGCCAGGGCAGCAGCCGGGCGATCATGTGGTGCTCGGAGTCGAGCATCAGGGATCCGGGCTCGACGGGACGAGCCGTCGGCGCTGGCGAGGACACTGCGGACCCTCCATCGTGCGGGCGGACCGTCCGCCGGTCCTGGGGGGAGTCGGGACCGACGGGCGGCGTCTGGGGGAATCGGGCGATGTCGGCCGTACGACGGGACAGAGGCGGGGCCGCCTCTGGCCCGTCGTACGGCCTCCCGGTTAGCCTGCGCCGTGCGAGTCCCGGGCCACCGACTCGCGCTCATCAGCAGCAGGCACGTCCTCGTCGGCGGGCGTCGGCTTGTCCAGCATGTGCTGGAGTTCGGGCGACGCGCTAAGTGCCTCACCCTCGACGTCCACGTTGGGCAGGGCCTTGTCGAGCCACCTGGGCAGCCACCAGGCCCGCTTGCCGAGCAGCGCAAGGACGGCCGGGACGATGGTCATCCGGACGACGAAGGCGTCGAAGAGGACGGCGATGGCAAGGCCGAAGCCGATCATCTTGACCATGGAGTCGTCGACGCCGATGAAGCCCGCGAAGACCGCGATCATGATCGTCGCGGCGGCGGTGACGACGCGCGCGCCGTGCTGGAAGCCGGTGACGACGGCTTCGCGCGGTGCCTGTCCGTGGACGTATGCCTCGCGCATGCGGGTCACCAGGAACACCTCGTAGTCCATGGCGAGTCCGAAGACCACGCCGATCATGAAGATCGGCATCATGCTCATGATCGGGCTCGGCTCTTGGAAGCCGAACCAGCCCCACTGGAAGACCGCGACCACCGCTCCGAGGCTCGCGGCCACCGAGAACACGAAGCCGACGGCGGCCTTCAGCGGGACCAGCACGGAGCGGAAGACGGCGATCAGCAGGAGGAAGGCGAGGCCGACGACCAGGGCCAGGTAGGGCAGCAGGACGTCGCTCATCCGCTGCGAGAAGTCGACGTTCATGGCCGCTTGACCGGTGACGTAGACGGTGGCGCCGGTGTCCGCCTTGATGGTGTCGCCGGCGTCCCGGATCGTGTGGACGAGGTCTTCGGTGTCGGTGCCGCCGGGGCCCGACTTGGGGACGACCGGGACGACCGCGGTGGTGCCGGCCTCGTTGAAGGTGGCCTGGCGCACCATCGCGACGTTGTCGAGGGTACGGATCTTCGCCGTGAGGTCGGCGGCGGCGGTCTTGGGGCCGCTGTCGGTGCCCTTGGCGTCGACCACGACGAGCAGCGGGCCGTTGACGCCGGGGCCGAAGTTGTCCGACAGCAGGTCGTATGCCTTGCGCTGGGTCGTGGAGGTCGGCTGCGAGCCTTCGTTGGGCAGCCCCAGTTCCAGGGAGGCGGCGGGTACGGCGACCACGCCGAGCCCGAGCACCGCGAACAGCAGCACCGCCACCGGCCGGCGCAGCACGAACCGGGCCCAGCGCGTGCCCATGTTGGGCCTGCCGTCGTGAGCGACGGCGCTCTCGCGGGTCTTGCGGGGGAGGAGACGGTCGCCGGCGAAGCCGACCAGTGCCGGGATCATGGTGAGCGCGATCACCACGGCGAGGGTGACGGTGGCGGCCGCGGCCAGCCCCATCTTCGTGAGCGGGGGGATGTTGACCACGGTCAGACCGACCAGCGCGATGACCACGGTCAGCCCGGCGAAGACCACCGCGGACCCGGCTGTGCCCACCGCCCGCCCGGCCGCGTGTTCTCGGTCGCTGCTGTGGGCGAGTTCCGCGCGGTAGCGGGAGACGATGAACAGGGCGTAGTCGATGGCGACGGCCAGCCCGAGCATGGTCGCCAGGATGGTGGTGGTGCTGCCCAGGTCGAGTACGTTGGCCAGGGCGTAGATCGAGGTCACGGCGATGCCCACGCCGACCAGCGCCGTCGCGAGCGGCAGCCCGGCGGCGATCAGGGAGCCGAAGGTGATCATCAGGACGACGGCGGCTATCGCCACGCCGATGATCTCGCCGGCTCCCAGGTGCAGCTTCTCCCGGACCGCGTCGCCGCTCGCCTCCACGGTCAGCCCGCCCTGCCGTGCCTCGTCGGCGATCTCGAACACCTGGTCAGGGATCGAGCCGTCCAGTTCGAACGCCGGCAGCTTGTACGACACCTGGATGTAGGCGGTGGAGGCGTCCCGGCTGACCGCCCCGACGGCGAACGGGTCCAGGACCCGGGCGACCTGGTCGGAGCTGTCCTTCAGCTCCGCCACGGCCTGTTCGACCTCGGCCTTGTTGGCCGGGTCGGTGATCTTCTCGCCGTCGGGCGCTTTGAACACCACGCGGGCGGTCGCGCCGTCGGCGTACGTTCCCGGGAAGCGTTCCGAGAGCAGGTCGTAGGCCTTCTGCGCCTCCGTTCCCGGCAACGAGAAGGAGGTGGCTTTGGGCGTCGACGCGCTGGCGGCGGCGACACCGGTCAGTGCCAGTACGACCAGCCAGAAGGCCACGACGACGCGCCGCCTGCGAAAGGCGAACCGGCCCAGTCTGTAAAGGTATTCGGCCACGAGGGCGCACTCCGTTCGACGGATCAGGATGGGGAGTGGCGAGATGCCGTCGCCATCCTGGGCCGCCCGGCACCCGGTGCTCGTCGGCCATCCGTCCCTGATCGGGACCGGGCGTCGGCCATTCGGCCGACGCTGCCCGTCCCGCACCTTTCGTAGGCTGCCCGGTGTGAAATACGACCTGCCGTTCCCCGCCAGGGCTCAGCGCCTGATCACCATAGGCGTGGGCGCCGTCTTCGTCCTGGTCTGGCTGCTGGACCTGACGCATCTGGTGTACGGGCCCACGGTGATCGACTCGCCCACCGTCTGGCTGACCACCCTGGGCTCCGGGCCACTCGCCGCGGCGGCTCTCGTTCGTGCCGACCGGAGTCCCGCGCTGATGTGGCGCGCGGGTGTCGCGGCCGTGCTGTCCACGGCAGTGACCGTATGGGCCCCCGCGATTCCCTACCGACAGGGTCCGGCGGCCTGGGGATTGCTGGAGACCGCCGGCCTGCTCGGGCTGATCACGTTCACCGTGCGGGGGGTGGCTCGGCCGGGCGCCGCCTTCGGCCTGGGTGCGGCCCTCGGTGTCTCCATGATCCTGCAGCCGCTGCGAGTCGACGGGGACCCGCGGACCCTGGCCAGCTGTTTCGTACTGTTCATCTTCGTCGTGGGCGGCACGAGCCTCGGGGCGTATCTGCGGCTGCTGCAGGCCCGCCGGGCCCGAGCGATCGTCGAGGTGCGCCACGGCGAGCGCCTGGAGCTGGCCCGGGATCTGCACGACTTCATCGCCCACCACGTCACCGGGATGATCGTGCAGGCCAACGCGGCTCTGGCGGTGCACCAAACCTCGCCGGACAAGGTCGATCCGATCCTCAAGAACATCGCCCGCTCCGGCTCGGAGACGCTGGCGTCCATGCGGCGGCTGATCCATGTCCTGCGTGAGGAGGAACGCGGCGGCCCTCGGCCTGGCGAGCTCATGACCGAACTCGGCCGAATGGTCTCGGACTTCTCAGCGACGGCGATGGAGGATGCGACGGCATCCGCAACGGGCACCGGACCAACGAGAGCAGGACAGGCCAGGCTCGACGTCTCGGCCGCCGCTCGCGCCGTACGGCTGCCTCCGGAGGTGGAGACTTCCGTCCACCGCATGGTGCAGGAGGCACTCACCAACGTACGCCGTCACGCGCCGGGCGCGGAGGTGACGGTGCGCCTAGACGCCGATCACGCCTGGCTGCGGGTCACGACCCTGAACACCGCTCCTACCCGTCGTGGCTCACCGCCCACTGGCGGCCGGGGCGGCTTCGGCCTGGTCGGGCTGCGCGAACGGATCGAAGCCGTCGACGGGACACTCACCGCCGGTCCCGCGCTGGGCGGTGGCTGGCAGACGACAGCCGTCTTCCCGCTGACCGCCGACGGCCAGAAGGCTGCGACGCCTACGCCGGCCGAGTACCTGCCGGCGAAGGGAACCTGACACGCCGCCTGCCGACTGGCTCAGTCTGCCGACCTGACGACACCCTTCTTCCAGGCCCAGGCCGCGATCTCGACACGATTGCGGGCGTCGATCTTGCCCTGGATCCGGCCCAGGTACGTCTTGACCGACGACAGCGACAGGAACAACTCATTGCCGATCTCCTGGTTGGTGCGCCCCACCGCCACCAGTTGCACGATGTCCAGCTCCCGGCCACTGAGCACATCCCGGAGCGGCGCCGGAGGTGCGGCGGCCCGCTCGTGCTCCTCCAGCCGCCTGAGCAGCCGCACCGTCACCGCGGGCGAGACAAGCGCGTCGCCACGGGCAGCGGCCCGCACTGCCTCGACCAGCAGGGCGGGCGAGGCGTCCTTCAGGAGGAACCCGCAGGCGCCGTTGCGCAGCGCGGAGGTGACGTAGTCGTCCTGGTCGAAGGTGGTAACCACCACCACGTTGAGAGGATCCACCACACCCGGGCCGGCCAGCAGCCTGGTCACCTCGATCCCGTCCAGCCTCGGCATCCGGATGTCGACCAGACACACATCCGGACGCAGCCGCCGGGCGGCATCGACACAGTCGGCGCCGTCGGTGGCCTCCCCGACCACCTCGATCCCGGGCTGCGTTTCGAGGATCAGCCGGAACCCCGTACGCACGAGATCCTGGTCATCAGCGACAAGGACGCGAATGTCGGTGGTGTTCACTCGGCAGACCCTTTCATGTGGTGCTTGAGACAGTCCAACGGAGGGCAACGGGAAAACGGACCCCGAAAAGTCTCGTGATGAAAGGGCGAAGGGACGTCAGGGGTGACGGTACTGCGGTAAGGCTCCTTTCATCCCGGAGTTGTGTCTTCCGCGCACAGGCTCAACTGAGCTTGCCCACAGGTTACTTGGCCTGCTCGCATCAGAGGATCGCGGGCGGCTAAGCTCGAACAGCAGTGCCCAGGGCGGTCGGAGCCGTCCCGGGCACTGCCATGGAGGTGGGCTGGTGCCTCAGCCGGGCGGGCGTGAGGCGGTGGCGTCACCCGCGTCTACGGCGTCACCTTCCCCAACTTGACAGTGCCCTTGCCCGCGAAGGTCCCGTGGTCGTTGAGCAGGTGCACCTCGCCGAAGAGCGCGCGGCCCTCCGGTGCCACGGCCGCGGCCGTGACGTGTGCGGACACGGTCGCCGAGGCACCCGTGCCGAGCCGCACCGGCCCCGCATCGTCCGGGGTGAGCGAGCCAAGGGCGGCGGAGAAGAACACGTCGAGGTAGTCGTAGGCGGTGGAGCCGGACGGGACGTCGAAACCCAGCACCTCGACCGTGTAGGTGCCGGCGGCCGGACGGGGCACGGAGACCGACTCCTCGGCGTCGGCGTCGGCGGCCGTGCCGACGAGGTCGCCGTCGGCGTCGTACACCCTCAGGTCCAGGTCGGTGGCCTTGTCCGAAGGGTTGCCGATGGCGACGTCCAGTGACGTGGCGCCCTCGGGCACCACGACCGTGGTGGTCTGTGTGTCGCCGGTGGCGATGGTGGGACGTGTGGTCCGCGACGAGCCGAGCGGGCCGCCCTTGACGGTGCCGTTCACCGGCGCGTATTCGTTCTCGGCCGTCCAGGAGACGGCGGCCGCTGTGCCCGCCTTGGCCTCCGGCACGGTCGCGGGCTCCGGGTCGAAGGAGGTGCGGTACACAGTGACGTCCAGGTCGTACGGATTGTCGAGCAGCTTCGAGGCGTAGGACGACTGGACCACTATCTCCCACACACCGGCCTGCGGGTCCCGGTACGCGGCCACATCGGACGTGGCGGGGTCAGCGTCCCTGACGGGCAGGCCGTACGGGTGGATCGCGCTCGCCACCGTCCGGCTGCCGTCCTTCAGGCCGCCGAGCCTGACCTCCAGGGTCGTGGCGCCTTCGGGGACGGTCACGAAGTAGGTGTTCGCGCTGTTGCGCTGCACCGATCCCGAGGCGGAGTAGGTGTACTCGGCCGGGGTGGAGACCACCACGGTCGTCAGAACCTGCTTGTCGACGCCCACGGTCGTCGGGTCATCGATCTCCAGGCGGGCGCTCTTGATGCCCTCGGACGTCGGCGCGGCCTGGACCTTCACGGTCACCGGACGGTTCAGCGGCAGTGCCACCGTCGGCGAGCCGAGGAGAGAGAAGGTGCGGGACTCGTTGTTCTTCAGCCGCAGCGTGTGCGGGACCGGGCCGTCGGGGCCGGAGGTACGCGTCAGGGTGACCTCGTACGTCTTCTTCTGGCCGGCCTTGAGCCCGCCCTCGCGGTCGTAGATCCCGGCACCGAAGCCCGGCGTCTTCAGCGCCTGGTCGAGCGCGGTGTCGACCGGGGCCTTCACGGTGTACTCGTGGGCGTTCGCTCCCTCCTGGATCTCCTTCCAGGCAGCCTGGACGTCGATCAGGCCCGCGCCCTCCTCGTACGCCTGAAGTCCCTTGATGTGGCGGGCGGCCGAGGTGAGCGCCGTGCGCAGTTTCACAGGGGTGAGGTCGACGCCCTGCTGCTCGGCAGCGGACAGCAGCAACGCGCTCCCGCCCGCCGTCTGCGGGGACGCCATCGACGTGCCCTGGTACATGGTGTAGCCGGCAGGCAGGTTCCAGCCCGTGTACTGCTCGAAGAGCTGGGCGCCGGGCATCCAGGACGGGCTGGAGGAGACCGCCGAGCCGGGGGCGACGAGGGTCGGTGCGAACCCGCCGTCCTCGCGGGGGCCGCGGGCGGAGAAGGTGAACAGGCCGTACTTCTTCTCCACTTCGGCACCGTAGTTGGCGGCCCAGGTCTCCTTGGAGACGGCAGCGCCGACCGAGATCACCTTGTCGGCCAGGCCCGGGTCGTCGATCGTGTTGGTGCCGGGGCCTGAGTTGCCCGCGGCGATCACGAGTTGGACGCCGTAGGTGTCGATGAGGCGCGTGTACAGCTCGGCGCGCGCGTTGTTGCCGTCGTTGAGTGCGGGCAGGCCGCCGATGGACATGTTGACGATGTCGACGCCGCGGTTGACGACCAGGTCGATCATGCCCTCGGCCAGCGCGACGTTGGTGCAGCCGGCCCCGAAGATGCAGGCGCGGGACGACACGATCTTCGCCCCCGGCGCGGCGCCGTTCATCGTGCCGCCGAACAGGCCGTTGGCCGCGGCGATACCGGCGACGTGGGTGCCGTGATATTTGCTGACGACGCCGATGTTGACGAAGTCGGACTTCTTGCCGACCCAGTCGCCGCCGAGCGGGTCCATGGGTACGTCCTTGCGGATCTCCACGACGAACGGCTGCCGCTCGGCGATGTCGGTCTCGGGGTCGTCGGTGCCGAACCAGCCGATCTGGTGAGCGTCCTTGTACGGCTTCATCGACTCGTCGTCGGTGAAGTCGTGGTCGTTGTTCAGGTCGACGGTGACCGTTTCGGCCGCCGGGTCGTACAGCACACCCCAGCTGTCCGTGGTGTCACCGTCGCGGTTCGCGTCGCCGTCGGTCAGGCCGTCCTCGACCTTGCCGCCCTTGGTGACGGACTCACGGAAGACGTTGACGCGGTAGGAGCCCGAAGGGGCCTTCCAGCTCTGGCCGCCGTAGGTGAAGGCCGGCCCGGACACGTCGGTCGTCATCGCGCGCCAGGTGCCGTCGCCGTCGACGATCGGGTCGGTGGCCGTCACCCAGTCGACGATCTTCCGCTCGCCGGTGGTGGTCTTCTGCAGCGCCGGGCTCGCGAGGTCCACTCCGGTGTCGAGGACACCGATGGTGACACCGCGGCCGTCCGCCGTCGGGTGTTTCTTCACGAAGTCGACGGCACCCGTCTCGAAGGACGGGTTGTACGGGTTTTCGGCCGGGGTGTCCTTGCCGGGCCCGGGATACGTGTCCGAAGTCGCCTTCACGGCAGCGCCATTGACACTGGGGGCAGCAGGCGACGGATCTTCCAGCTGTATCTCGTCGCGCAGGTCGATGCCGTGCACTGAGGACAGCTTGACGGCGGCGTCGATGGCCGCGTCCGCTCTGCCGGTCGGTACGGTGGCCCTGACGTAGCCGAGCTTGTCGTAAGTGCGGCCGACGGAGCCGCCCTTGACCGCGTCCAGCTCCTCGGCGACCTGTTCGGTCTTCCCCGGAGCGGTGGCGATCATCATCGTGACGTTCTTCTCGCCGGTGGCCTCCGCCTTGGCGAGCAGCTCGGCGTCCGCCGAACCGAGCTTGTCATGCGCGGACTTGGGTCTCTCTGCAGTGGAGTGGCCTTCGGCAACGAAAGACAGGGGTGTCAGCCCGGTCGTGGTGAGTACGGCCGTCAGTCCGGCGGCCACGGCTAGGCGGGTCAAGCGTCTCGCACCCGGTATCGGGCAGACGTGGGGGGTCGTGGGGGGCATGTGCTTCCTTTCCCTCGGGGCGGTTCGTCCGCCACGGGGTGACGGCGACCGTCAGGGGGGTCGGCCGACCGTCGCGGTGTTGTCGCCGTACTCCACCAGGCCGTCCGGCTGCCGCGATCAGACGGCCTGACCAAGCATTTTCGCCACGCCGGTCGACGGGATAGGGGCAAACATCCTCAACTGCGCTCGCGCGCCTGTGTCTTGTCTCACGCTTGGGCGCTCCGCCGGTCGACCTGCCCAGGAGCCATGTCGAGTGAGAGTCGCTCCAGCGACCGGACAAGCTCGGTGCGGAATAGGTGACTTCGGCGCAGTCAGTCACCAGGGAGGGATTCGACCTGCGACAAAGTCCCGACGAATGAAACAACTTGCTAGATCGTTCAAGTAGGTTGGGGGAGAGTCACCTGCGCGGCCCAGACCACACCCCCCACCCGTGGAGCCGAAGTGTCCCTTCACTTCCCTGCCCAGTCGCCGTGGCGCAGGGCGACGCTGTCAGTTGCGCTCGTCAGTCGCGACAACCTGCCCCGTCCCTCGCTCTCCGAAGTTTCCGTCCATGTGGTCCGGGATCCTCGCGAGATCCACTCGAGCGACGATGTCGTGCTTTTCCACGGAGTCGGAATGGCGCAGGATCTGGCTCGTTTCTCGGCCGAGATGGCGGACGAGCTGCCACCCGCCGCGGTGCTGACACGGCGGCTCGACTGGGGCGACGTCTGCCTGGCCTTCCAGCACGGTGTCACCAGCTACGTGCTGGAGGGACCGCACTCCTGTCGGCTCGACGAGGTACTGATGTGCACCGCCCGCCGCTTCGGCATCCTCGACCCGGAAATCATCGAAAGGATCCGGACCGAGGCTCGAGCAGAGGGACGAACGGCGACAGCGAAGCCAGGCAGATCACCATCCGCGTCGGAGGCCGTCCCTGGATCGCATCCGCTGTTGTCCCAGCGAGAGAGCCAGGTCATGGACCTTCTCGCCTCCGGCCTCGATGTCCGTGATGTCGCCCGGCAGTTGTTCCTGACCGACAAGACGGTCAGGAACTATCTGAGCCGCATATACAGCAAGATCGGCGTGCGCAACCAGGCCCAGGCGGTTCTGTACTGGCTCGGGCGAGCGGACAGCCCGACGCCCGGCTACGCAACCAGGGGGGCCGAGAGCGTGGACCGCTGAACCTCGGTTGACACTCTGATGTCGATGTAGATGGGCAGAGCCGCCCGTGCTCAACAAGGCTGCCGCGCTGGTGTTCGGTGGCGCGCGAGGGTGATGGTCAGCGACTGCGGCTCGCCTGCGGTCTGGTGACGGTCGGCGCGATGGCCGGTGCGGTAGCCGTGAGGCGCGGAGGCTGCTGCCGCTGGTGCCGTGAGGTGGTGTCGCCGGGTCTCCATACCCTGCAGGGCGGGGGCGGCGGCCTGTTCGCTCCCGTCGGCATGACCATGATGCTGCGCTCGCCCTGTTCTTCGGGCCGTGGGTGCTGCCTGACTTCCCTGCCCCGCATCCCGCTTCGACCTCATCGGCTTAGTCCTGGCAGGCGGCGGTCTCGCGTCGGTCCTGTACGCCTTGACCAGGGTCCCGGACCGAGGGTGGGGGAGCGGGTACATCCTGGTCCCGCTGGTGAGCGGTGTCGTCCGCCGGCGCTGATGGTGCCGTGGGAGCTGCCTGCCAGGCATTCCGTGATCGATCTGCAGATCGTAGAAGATCAGCTCTTCCGTACGACGCAGTCGGTCCTGCTCCCGATCGACGCCGCCTCCGTGGGCGTACGGGGGCCTGGGTTACGACGCCCTGCGCTCGAAGCTGGCCACTTTTCCGGAGGCGCTCGGCATGCTGACGGCCCCGCAGCTCGTCCCCCGTCTCCACGACAAGCTCGGCCCGCACCGTCTCATGGCTGCGGGCGGCCTTGGGGCCGAGCTGGTCATGGCTTATCTGACGACTTCGGTCGGCGACGGACCCACTTCCCGGCACCGACCACTGTCGTCACAATGACGTGACGTCCGTGCGCCGACGGTCGGGCTTGAAGGGCAGCGCGGTGACCGTCGCCCTGATCTCGCGCTGGGACGTACCCGGACCGCCCCACAGCACGGCCACCTCGGTTCCCGGGGTGGCGGACGCCTGCTCGATGACGCAGAGCGAGATGGTCTGCCGCAGGTTCGCGCTGATCGTCCGTCCTGTGGCCACCCCTACGGGAGAGCCGTCCTTGCGGACCTGGTCGAAGTGGGGACCGCGCCCCCGAGGGATCTCCATCTGGTCGGGCACTTCACCCTCCTCCAGGAACGAGGTGAGTACCCCGGCCACGTCCCGCTTGTCCCAGACCAGCCCCATGAGAGTGCGCCCGGGACCGCCGTCGCGGGCGTCCTTCACCAGTGCGTCCCGCCCGAGAAAGTCACGCTCGGGAACACCTTTGCGGAATCCCCATCCCAGTTCGCCCGGCCTGCGGAAGTAGTCGGTAATGCCGTTCGGCGGTACGAAGCTGCCCGTGGGCATGCCCCTGCGGAACTGGCGGGGTGCGCCGGGCGACAAGATGGCGGCGGGCAGATAGTCGAGGCCGTTGGTCGCGATTCCGGCTTCGATGTGCTGCACGGGCTGCGAACGCAGACCCAGTTGCCTGATCCCGAACTGCAGGCCGCTCTGCACGACCGCCGCCCAGATGTCGTTCGCGTGATCCGCCGGTCCGTGGAGTTCGTAGCCGAGTTCACCCGAGATACCTGTACGGAGCACGCGTATCGGCACTCCGGAGACCTGCGCCATCCTGCTGCGGCTGAACCCGATGTCGCTCAGGGGCTCGCCGGTGGCCTTCTCGACGGTGTGCAGGGACGCCGGTCCCTGGATGCCGAAGATGAACCGGTCGGGGCTGATGTCGACCGCCTCAGCGTCCCAGTCGCCCTGGCTGAACTGCCAGAGCAGCCAGTCGCAGCTGCCCGCGGTGTAGACGAACTCCTCCGCACCGAGCCGGCACAGGACACCTTCGGAAGCCACCCAGCCGTTCTCGTCCAGCTGCACGTGGTGCTTGATCTGCCCGATGTCGAAACGCGCGAGGTTCCGCATGCCCAGCCGGTCGAGAAATCCGAGAGCTTGCCGCCCCCGTACGACGACCTTGTGCAGGCAGCTCCAGTCGCCGACGTAACACGACTCGACGTGTGCGGTGGTCTCCTCCACCCAGCCTCCATACTCCGTGGGGATCAGCATCTGAGCGAAGCGGCTGAGCGAGCCATGGGCGTTGGCGACGTCCTGGGCCGCGGCGGCAGGGCTGAACAACGGCGGCCGCTCGGTGACGAAAGGTGCCTCGAATCCCAGCCGGAGGGTCGTCTCGTAAGTGCTGCGCTGATGAGCGGTCAGGTCCATTCTCGGCTCCAAGTTCCGCGCACGATCCGCCCCTCGGTCATGGCGGCACGAAGGACGGGTGCGATGGCCGCGACGCCCGCGTGCGTTCCTTCGTCGCCCCGAGGGGCTGAGGCATGGTCCACCACAGATTCACCGTGATCGTGTGGGGTCCGGCAGGCATCGCTAGATCGTTTTAGTGGACCGTAGCAGGTGACTGTCGACGATTTCGAGACCCGTGCGGGGAGAACTTCGGTGTGGATTCTCACCCGTACCGGGGCGGACGAAGGCGACTCAGTGGGCGCGGCGGCGAGGCAGCGGACATGCATGAGGTCCGGCCCCACGAGCCTTGAGCTGCCGAAATGGGCGCGGGCGAATCCCAGGGGTCCCTTCCGCCATCCGCGCATGCCCGCCGGCGCGGCAGGGGCTTACAGGGCCCGGGGCTCCATACCCGTCAAGAGGAGGAGCCCGGCGCGTCGCACGATCGTCGATGTCTCACCAGGGCGGCTGGGCTTCGAAATACCGCTTGTGGAACGCCCGCCGCGCGGCGTCGGCGTCGAGCAGCGGGCCGAAGTCGTCGCCCAGCTCCATCGAGGTGAACGACCCCGGGCCGGATGGTGCCCAGTGGGCCAGTCCTCGGCCGTTGGGGTCGCCATGAGCGGAGAAGTTGACGACGTACCGGGACATGGTGGCGGCGATCCGCCGGTCGTCGTCGGTCCACGGCAGGTCGGTGGCATACGGGTTGTCGAAGATGTAGTTGATCTCCGAGCCGTGGTAGGCGCCCTGCGTCTGGCCGGGAGGAGCATGCGTCCAGAAGTACTTGAACACCGGACTCTTGGCCCTGCTGGCCCATTCCGTGGCCCACAGAGAGGTGGAGACGCGGGAGTTGTCGCGTGCCGAAGCGTTGGTCTGGGCGTCGGCCTCGGCATTCGTGGCAGCGGGGTACAGCGCGAGGAACTCGTCGGCCAGGTCGCCGTATTTCTTGCTCGCCATGGCCTGGTACGAGGTGGGCGTGGCCCCCGGTGCGGTCGAGGCGCCGCTCTCGTCCTTGTTGTTGCCGGTGATGACGGGGACGTCGCTGTGCAGGCCGCGGCTGAGGGACTCCTCGTATGTGCGGGCCAGGACGTATCCGTCGAGCACGGGACGGAACAGCGGCGGGTGGCCGTTCACCGGGCCCTCGACCGTGGTGTCGTTGTCGTCGAGCCCGTCGAGCAGCTCCTCGACGCTGAGGGCCCGCATCTGTGCCAGGGTCGTGGCCTTGTGCTGGGCGGCCCAGGTGAGGCCCTGTCGCTCGGCGCCGGCCAGTGTCGGGCGGTAGGACTCGGCCAGGGCCGCGATCTCGGGATCGTCGGTACCTCGGGCACCGCTCTCGGAGATGCCCCGGTGGACGAGCCCCTTCGCCAGCGGTGAGTTGATGAGTTCCAGTACGGAGGCGGCTCCCGCTGACTGACCGGCGATGGTGACTCGGTCGGGATCGCCGCCGAACGCCTTGATGTTGCGATGGACCCACTTCAGGGCGGCGATCTGGTCCAGCAGACCGTAGTTGCCCGAGGAGCCGTGCGGGGACTCGGCGGTCAGCACCGGGGTGGCCAGAAAGCCGAAAGGACCGGTGCGGTAGTTGAACGTCACCACCACCAGGCCCTTCTCGGCCAGGCCCGCGCCGTCGAAGGTCGGATCCGAGCCGTAGCCGGAGGTGAAGCGGCCGCCGTAGATCCACACGAAGACCGGGCGCCTGTCGTGCGACGACTCGGCGGCTGTCCAGACGTTGAGATTCAGACAGTCCTCGCTCATCGGCGGCTTGGGGGTGCGCCTGGCATGTTCCCCTGCGGGCAGATGTCCCGGAACGTGTCCGCGACACGCACCCCCGACCAGGAGGGCGCCGGGCGCGGCGGTCGCCAGCGGTTCGGGCCGGCGGTGGAGGCGGCGTAGGGGAGGCCCTTGAACACCGTGACCGACGGGCGGGCCGCCGGTATGCCGGAGACCAGTCCGCTGTCGATGCGAACGGGGCCGGACATTTCCCTGGTCGAACTGGGCCGGGACGATCCTGCCACCGTCGCGTGGGCGTTCGTGCCCGCCGCGGTGACCGTGGCCACAGCTGCCGCCGAGGCCAGCGACGCTTCCAGGAACGTGCGGCGGCCGAATCCTGTCGCGCTATGGGTGTGACTGTGCTCCGAAGTCAATGGATTCCTTCCGAGACGGTATGGAGGCGCCGACCGCGGTCAGACGAGGTGCCCTCACAGTCGTCCACACGACTGGGGCAGCGGGAGCGCGGTGCGCCGTGGGTAGTGTGCCGACGACGCCGAGGCGCGGGCAAGAAAGTGTTCCGAAAGCTAAGCGTGTGAACGGTGCATCAGGCGTGTCGGGCGGGTGAGGTCGCCCGTCCCACCTCGGCCTACCTGATATGCCTTCTGACCAAGGAAGTTGGCCGTTCCTCTCAGAGCGACCTCAGCGTGATCGAGAAATGGTTGACAATAATGGGGTGGCTCCCTGCGTTCGCGAACGCAATAAGACACCTGCAAGCCCGAGAGGGGCGCCAACGGAGATCAGGGCAGTCAAGCGCAAGACGGTCATGGTTGCGTGCTCCCACGAGGCGTTCCAGGTCGTGGCCGAAGAGCGCGACTGGGCGGCCGTCCCCGGCGAAGGCTTCCGCCGGCTCCAGGCCGAGGCCAGGGCCGACACTGACGATAAGGGTGGTTCCTTTGAATCGGGAGACCTCGGACCCGGCCTCAGTCCTGGTGCAGCCGGACCATATCCAGGGGGGAGCACGGACCCGGCGTCGGCCAGGCGGATGCGGGTGGTGGCCTGGGCGATCGCGGCCAGGAGGACGGCGGGGTTGGCGACGGCGAAGTCCCAGCTGTGGTGCTCGCCGAGACCGAAGAGGTCCAGGCCCGCCGGGTCGGCGGCGACGGCGTACGACACGATCTCGCGGGTGCGCCGCCCGGGATCCTGCAGAACGTTGGTGGTGGGGTCGGTTTGCAGGTCGGACAGGGAGAGGATGCCCGGTTCTAGGTCATCTCCGCGATTCGGACGATGCCGCCACCAGCACACAGAGCTGTGGCCACCCAGCGGTCCGGGGTGGCCACCGCTCTGTGTACGGTCGGTCAGGCGAGGGTGACCTCGACCGGCAGCTTCTTGATGCCGTTGACGAAGTTGGAGCGGACGCGGGGGACATCGCCGGCGAGGCGGATGCCGGCGAGGCGCGGGATCAGTTCCTCGAACATGATGCGGATCTCGGTGCGGGCGAGCAGGTTGCCCAGGCACAGGTGGGGGCCGCCCTTGCCGAAGGTGAGGTGGTCGTTGTTCCGGCGGGTGACGTCGAAGTCGTACGGGTTGCCGAAGACCTCTTCGTCGCGGTTGCCGGAGGCGTACCACATGACGACCTTGTCGCCCTCCTTCACCTGCTTCCCGCCGAGTTCGACGTCGCGTGTCGCGGTGCGGCGGAAGTGGTAGACGGGCGTGGCCCAGCGCAGGAACTCCTCGACGGCGACCGGGATGAGGGAGGGGTCTTCCTGGAGCCTGGTCAGCTGCTCGGGGTGCTGGATGAGGGCCAGCATGGAGTGCGAGATGGTGTGCCGGGTGGTCTCGTTGCCGGCCACGACCAGCAGCAGGAAGTAGTTGTCGAAGTCCTGCGCGGAGAGCGGGACGCCGTCGCGCGGGGTTTGGTTGATGAGTCTGGAGATCAGGTCGGTGCCGGTGCCGCCCCGCCGCTGGCGGACTAGCTCCCGTCCGTACTCGAAGACCTCCAGCGAGGCCGGGCTGCGGAAAGGCAGATCCTTGTACTGCTCGCTCTCCTCGCTGTGGAGCAGGACATCGGCGTAGTCGGGGTCAGTGTTGCCGATGATCCGGTTGCCCCAGTCGATGAGCTGCTGGTTGTCCCCCGGGGGGACGTCGAGGAGGCGGGCGAGGACGTTGATGGGGAAGTCGGCGGAGACGTCGGCGACGAAGTCGAACGTGCCCTTGGCGAGGGCCGTGTCCAGCGTCCTGGCGGTCAGGCCGCGCAGGAAGTCGGCGTACTCGTTGATGACGCCCTGGCCGAACTGGCGCTGCAGCAGGCTGCGCATCGCACGGTGGCGTACGCCGTCCAGTTCCAGGATGGAGGCGCGCTTCTTGATCTGGTCGTCGTCGAGTTCTTCGAGGTTGACGAACTTGGTGGAGGTGAAGGTCTGCGCGTCGCGGCCCACGCGGGCGATGTCCTCGTGCCGGGTGACGGCCCAGAAGCCCTGGTTGGGCTCGGGCTCCGGCTGCCAGTGGACCGGGTCCTGATGGCGCAGGGTGTGGAACATGCGCCAGGGGGTGACGCCGTCGAGGAACTTGTCGTTGTCGGCGAGGTCGATCTCGTCGAGCGGCATCGGGTCGTCGGGGGCGTGGTGCGTCTCTGCGGTATTCAGGGTGCTCGTCATGGTGTGCTCCTGCGGGGTGCTCAGAGGTGGTAGGAGTACTCGGCGAACTCCCAGTCGGTGACGTGTCGTTGGAAGCGTTCGGCCTCGTCGCGCTTGTAGGCGAGGAAGGACGCGGTGAAGTCCTTGCCCAGCAGTTCGATGAGCGCTGCGTCGGCTTCCAGGGCGTCGAGCGCGGCGGTCAGGTTCATCGGCAGGACCTGGGACTTCTCCAGGTCGTAGCCGTAGCCCTCCAGCGGCGCGGGCGGCTCCTTGCCCTCCTGGACGCCGAGCAGGGCGGCGGCGGTGAGCGCGGCGATCGCGAGATAGGGGTTGGCGCCGGCGTCTCCGAGCCGTAGCTCGAGGCGGGCTCCGGAGCCGCGTTCGGGCGGGATGCGGACCATGGCGCTTCGGTTGTCCAGGCCCCAGTTGATCAGCCAGGGCGCGAGGGTGTCGGGCCCGAAGCGCTTGTACGAGTTGACGGTCGGGTTGAGCAGCGCGGCGAGCGCCGGGGCGTGGGTGAGGAGGCCGGCGATGGCGTGCCGGGCGTTGCCGGAGAGACCGAAGGCGCCGGCCGGGTCATGGAAGACGTTGCGGCCGTCGGCGTCGACGCAGGAGAAGTGCAGGTGGAAGCCGGAGCCGCCCGAATCGTTGCAGGGCTTGGCCATGAAGGTGGCCAACTTGCCTTCCTTGCGAGCCAGTTCCTTGACAGCGGCCTTGAAGCGGAACGCCCGGTCGGCGGCGTCCAGGGCGTCGGAGTGGGTCAGGTTGATCTCGTACTGGCCGCCGTCGAACTCGTGGTTGCCGGTGATGACGCCGATGCCGAGGTCGCGCAGCTGTCGCAGGGTACGCAGCAGGTGGTTGTCGGGGTCGGCGCGCAGGCCGGCGGTGTAGACGGACCCGGTGACGGTGGGGCTGCGCCGCCAGCCGTTCGGCGCGGTGGCGTCCTCTTCGAGGAGGAAGTACTCCAGCTCCGGGCCGACGACCGGGCTCAGACCCGCGTCCGTACATCGGGCCAGCACCGAGCGCAGCAGCTCGCGCGGCGACTCCGCGGCCGGGCCGCCGGTCGCCGGGTCGGTCGTGTCACCGAGACACCACGCAACGCCGGGCTCCCAGGGCACGCGCGCGAGGGTGCTCAGGTCCGGTCGCACGGAGATGTCGGGCAGGCCGGCATCGATGCCGCCCTGTATCGCGACGACGTCGCCGCGCGGGGTGGTGTGGTAGACGGCGCGGCAGAAGGCCAGGCCGTGCTCGCAGGCCGACGGCAGGTGGTCGAGCAGCACGTCGCGGGCGCGGTCGGTGCCGATGAGGTCGGGGTAGGTCACCCGGACCACGTCGATGCCCTCGGCGGCGAGCCGGTCCTGGTGCCGGCGGACGGATGGGGTGTCGTGAGCGCTCACCGATGTCTCCTCGGCGGATTCGGGGCACCTCTCGGGCGTCGAGCCCGGGGGGAGGGTGGCGGAGCGAAGACTGGTTGGGGCGCCGGGCGATGCCGCGGTCGTGAAGCCCCGGGTCAATCATTTGAAGCCAAACGGTATGGAGGTGGCCACCTTCCCGCAAGGGGGTGTGCCAAAGAATTTATCCATCCGGATAGGTATTGACCAGAGCGCGGCGGCTTCCTATGTTGTTTGAAGCCAAACGAGTCAGGGGTTCGGCTCTCCCGTACCCCTTTGGCCAGGGGCCCGGCCACAGGCCGGGCCCTCCCATCCCGCTGCTTCCCCCCTCTCGCCCGCCCGCCCGGCGCACTCACCTTCCAGGAGGACCGGCCATGAAGGTCGTCGTCGACATGAACAAGTGCCAGGACCACGGACAGTGCGTCTTCGCGGCCCCCGACGTCTTCCAGCTGGACGAGAACGGACGGCTGGCCTACGTCAGCGACCCGGACGACACCCTGCGCGACGAGGTCGAGGAGGCCGCGGACGTCTGTCCGCTGCAGGCCATCCGGATCGAGGACTGAGCGGCATGACGACGCAGCGCATCATCGTCGCCGGGGCCTCCATGGGCGGCCTGCGCGCGGCCGAACAACTCCGCGGCGCCGGGTGGACCGGCGCGATCACCGTGATCGGTGACGAGCCCCACATGCCGTACAACCGGCCGCCTCTGTCCAAGGAAGTGCTGGCCGGGAAGGCGCCCTTCGAGTCCCTGGCCTTCACTCCCAAGGCGAGCACGGCCGACGTGGAGTGGCGGCTCGGTACGAGCGTCACGAGCGCCCGACTCGCCGAGCGGGTCGTCGTGCTCGACAGCGGCGAGGAGCTGCCCTTCGACGGACTGGTCGTCGCCACGGGTATGCGTCCCCGGCGCCTGCGCTGCGAGGGCCCCGCGATCGGCCGTCACACCGTACGGACTCTCGGTGACGCTCAGGCCCTGCGGGCCGAGCTGACCCGGCCGGGCGCCCGGGTCGTCGTCATCGGTGCCGGGTTCATCGGCTGCGAGGTGGCCGCCACCGCGGTCGGCCTCGGCGTCACGGACGTCACCGTGGTCGACCCGCTGCCGCTGCCCATGGTCGGACCGCTCGGCGAGCTGCCGGCCCGCGCGCTGCTGGAGCGGCACGAGGAACGCGGCGTGCGCTTCGCTCTCGGCGCGGGCGTCTGCGGATTCGAGGGCGAGGAGCACGTCACCGGGGTCGTACTGAGCGACGGGACGGTGCTCCCGGCCGACGTGGTCGTGGAGTCGGTCGGCTCCGTCGCCAACACCGAGTGGCTCGACGGCAACGGTCTCGACCTCACCGACGGCGTGCTCACGGACGAGCAGCTCCGGGTCGGCGGACTGCCGTACGTCGTCGCGGTCGGCGACGTCGCCCGCTTCCCCAACGCCCGCCACGACGGCGTACCGCGCCGGGTCGAGCACTGGTCGATCCCCGGCGACACGGCGAAGCATGCGGCCAAGGCGCTGGTGGCTCATCTCACGGGTGTGCAAGCCGAGTTGGCGCCGTTCGCGCCGCTGCCCACCTTCTGGAGCGACCAGCACGACTTCCGGTTGCAGTCCTTCGGTTCCCCCGTGCTCGGCCTCGCCGACATCCGCGTCCTGGACGGCGATCCGGACGGCGACATGCTCGTCGGCTACCACACCGAGGGCGGGCAGCTCGTCGGCGTCGTCGCCCTCGGCGGCCACGCCGCCGCCACCGGCGCCGCCCGCTACCGCGCCCAGCTGCTCAAGCAGCCCGCCCTCACCGCGTAAGGAACGAACGTCATGGCCAGCGTCCGTGGTTACTTCCACCCCAAGACGGCGACCGGTTCGTCGTCCCTGATCCCCTCGCCGCCCTGGCACTACTCCGGCGACCTGCTCACGATCGAGTACCGCACCGATCCCGCACGTGTACGGGAGTTGCTGCCCGCTCCGCTGGAACTCGCCGAGGTGGACCCGGGCGCGGTCGCGCTGATCTGGGCCGACTGGCAGTCCTGCTCCGGTACGAAGGAGGAGCTGCTGGACCCGGTGCGCTCCCAGTACAAGGAGGCCTTCGCGGTCGTCCGCTGCTCGTACAAGGGGCAGACGTACTCGCGCTGCGTCTATATCTGGGTCGACAAGGACTTCGCGATCGCCCGCGGGCTGCACCAGGGCTACCCGAAGAAGCTCGGTTCGATCCACCAGACGCGTCCGCACCCCTACGGTCCGGCCCCGCGCATCGAGGCCGGTGCCCGCTTCGGCGCGACCCTCGCCGCCGCCGACCGACGCCTGGCCCAGACGGTAGTGACCCTGCGCGAGCCGTCCGAGACCAACGGCTTCGTCAACAGCCACCCGATGGCCCACCACCGCTGGCTGCCTTCCATCGAGAACGGCAAGGGCCTCGCGCTCGACGAGTTGATCGAGACCGGCGCCGCGTCCTTCGAGGCCGGACAGCCGTGGGTCGGCGACGCGGAACTGGAGCTGTTCGAGGCGCCGACCGAAGAGCTGGCCCGGCTGGAGATCCGGGAGCCGATCGCCGCGTACTACCGGCAGGTGGGCGTCGTCTGGGACGGCGGCCGACTGCTGGAGTCCGGCACCTCCGAGGCCGAGTAACTCCCTTACGCATCAGAAGACCTGGAGACCGGACATGACCGAACACATCACCACGGTGGCCGGGGTCGCCGTCGACACCCGGCACTGGATCGGCGGCGAACGCGTGGCGTCCGCCGAGACGTTCACCGACGTGTCACCGATCGACGGAAGCACCCTCGGGGAGATCTCCCGGGGCACGGCGACGGAGGCCGCGGCCTCCGTCGACGCCGCTCGCGCCGCCTTTCCCGCCTGGGCCGCCACATCGCGCGCCGAGCGCGCCCGCATCCTGCACGCCATCGCCGACGGAGTCGACAAGCGCATCGAGGACCTCGCCAATGTCGAGACGCTCGACAACGGCGCCCTCCTGCGCTCCCACCGCCGCGGTGTGATGCCGCGCGTGGCGCACAACTTCCGCTTCTTCGCCGACTGGCTGCTGAAGCTGGAGCACGAGGACTTCGCCACCCGCGGCCACACCAACCACGTGAGCTGGGACCCGGCGGGCCCGTGCGTGCTGATCACGCCGTGGAACGCCCCGCTGATGCTGGCCACCTGGAAGGTCGCCCCGGCGCTGGCCGCCGGGAACACGGTGATCCTCAAGCCCGCCGAGTGGTCCCCGCTCACTGCTTCGCTGCTCGCCGACATCGCGGCCGAGGCAGGGCTGCCGGCCGGTGTCCTCAACGTCGTGCAGGGATACGGCACCGAGGTCGGCAACGCTCTTGTCTCGCACCCGGACGTCCGCCGGATCAGCTTCACCGGTTCCGTGCCCACCGCCCAGCACATCGCCCGGGCGGCCGCCGCCAACCTCACCCCTCTCAGCCTCGAACTCGGCGGCAAGTCACCGCTGTTGGTCTTCGCCGACGCGGACCTCGACCTCGCCGTGGACCTGGCGGTGGAGCAGTACGACAACGCCGGACAGGTATGCCTGGCCGCGACCCGCATCCTTGTCGAGGAGACGGTCTCGGACGAGTTCACCCGCCGGTTCGTGGAAAAGGCGAGCCGGCTCAGGCAGGGTGACTCGCGTGACGAGGGCACCGACCTCGGCCCCAACATCCACCCGCGCCAGCTGGAGAAGATCGACGGCTTCGTGCGTCGCGCGCTCGACGACGGGGCTCGCGCGGTCATCGGCGGCAAGCGCAAGGACGGGCTGTACTACGAGCCGACACTCCTCGCCGACGTCGCCCAGGACTCGGAGATCGTGCAGGAGGAGGTCTTCGGTCCGGTCCTGACGCTCCAGACCTTCGGCGACGAGGAAGAGGCCGTGCGCCTCGCCAACGACACCCGTTTCGGTCTGGCCGCCACCCTCGTCACCGGCGACCACGAGCGGGCCGAGCGCGTCACCGCCCAGCTCGTCGCGGGCACGGTCTGGGTCAACTGCTTCTTCGTACGCGACCTCCAGGCGCCCTTCGGCGGCTCCCGCCACTCGGGCGTCGGCCGAGAGGGCGGCACATGGAGTTTCGACTTCTACTGCGACGTCAAGAACACCGTCACCGCGCCGAACGGATGGCACAACCATGGGTGAAATCGGCGGGGCGGGTCTGCTCGCCCACGTCCCCACCATCGTGCTGCCGGAGGAGGACCGGCTGGAGCTGAACGAGGGCAAGGAGATCACCCTCGTCACCGGCTTGCGACAGCTGCGCGAGGACGTCTTCGACAGTGACGACTACGACACCGTCGTGGTCCTCGACTCGCACTGGGCCACCACCGTCGAGTTCGTCGTCACCGCCCAGCAGCGCAGAGCCGGACTCTTCACTTCCGAGGAACTGCCGCGCGGCATGTGCCGGATGCCGTACGACTTCCCTGGCGATCCCGAACTGGCCCACAACATCGCCCGGTTCGCCGACAAGCACGGCACCTGGGTCACCGCGATCGACGACGAGTACCTGCCGATCTACTACGCCACCATCAACCTGTGGAAGTTCCTTGGCGAGGGGCTGCCCGACAAACGATGGGTGACCATCGGCGTCTGCCAGACCGGTGACATGGAAGACCACCTGCGGCTCGGCCGCGCCCTGGCGGACGGCATCGCCGCCACCCCTGGCCGCCGCGTACTTCTGATCGCCTCCGGCGCGCTGTCGCACACCTTCTGGCCACTGCGCGAGCTTCGCGACCACGAGTCGAGCGACCCCGGCCACATCTTCACGCCCGAGGCTCGTGAGGCCGACTACGAGCGCATCGCCTGGTTCAAGGAGGGCCGCCACGACAAGGTCCTCGACACCATGGACGAGTTCTGGAAGTACAAGCCCGAGGCCCGCTTCTACCACTACCTGATGATGGCCGGCGCCCTCGGCGAGCAGGCATGCGTGGCCAAGGCCCGTCAGTACGGCGAGTACGAGAACTCCATCGGCACCGGCCAGGTCCACCTCTGGTTCGACCGCCCGGCCGAGGGCTGGACCGGCACCGGCGCGCCCGCATCCGCCTCCTCGCGCACCCCGCACAGCCGCTTCTAGAAAGGCCCGCCATGCCCGAATACCGCCGTGTCCTCTTCGACGGAGCCGCCGTCGAGACCGTCCGTGACGGTGACGAACTCGTCGCCGGAGACGGTCGCCGGGTCAAGATCGAGGACGCCCAGCACCTGCCGCCGGTCGTGCCGTCCAAGGTCGTCGCCGTTCACCTCAACCACCGCAGCCGGGTCGACGAGTTCCAGATCCAGCTGACCCCCACGCCGACGTACTTCCACAAGCCGACCTCGGCCCTCAACTCCCACAAGGGCGCCATCGTCCGCCCCGAGGGCTGCAAATGGCTCAACTACGAGGGTGAGGTGGCGATCGTCATCGGGCGGACCGCGCGCAACATCTCCCCTGCCGAGGCGGGCGAGTACATCGCGGGCTACACCGTCGCCAACGACTACGGCCTGCACGACTTCCGCGACACCGACGCCGGTTCGATGCTGCGCGTGAAGGGCTCCGACACCCTGTGTCCGCTCGGCCCGGGCCTGGTCACCGACTGGGACTTCCACGGCAAGTACCTGCGCACGTACGTCAACGGCGAGCTCGTACAGGACGGTTCGACGGACGAGATGGAGTGGGACATGCACTACCTCGTCGCCGACATCGCGCGCACCATCACTCTCCACCCCGGCGACGTGCTGCTCTCCGGTACCCCGGCCAACTCCCGCCCCGTCCAGCCCGGCGACGTCGTCGAGGTCGAGGTCGAGGGCCTGGGGCGGCTCACCAACCACATCGTCACCGGCCCCACCTCGATCCGTACGGACGTCGGAGCCCAGCCCACCGAATCGGAAGAGGTCCTGTCCACCGCGCTCGGCGGCGACTGGGAGTTCCGCGGTATCCGGCCACCCAAGCGCTGATGCCCACCGTAGGCGGAGCCGTAGGGACGACGCCGACGTACGCGTACGGGCCGGTAGGGTCGCACCCATGACCGGAGCCGCCAAGACCCCTGAGGGCCGCAGGCCGCGCAAGCGGCTGAACTACGGGGAGGGCCGGGAGGCCCTGCTCAACGCGGCCGTGCGGGTGGTGGCCCGGGGCGGTCTGCGCAAGCTCACCTATCGCGCGGTGGCGGAGGAGGCAGGGGTCACCCACGGTCTTGTCGTCCACCACTTCGGTTCCCGCGACGCGCTGATCGAGGAGGCGCTCGCCCATACCGTACGCACCAGCCTGAGCGTCAGCGCGGTCGAGCCGGGGACCGGCAAGGTGTCGGACTTCTCGGCCGGAGTGTCCGAGATGGTCACGGCCGATCCGGACACCCAGGTCTTCCAGTACGAACTGCTGCTCGAATCCCGGCGCAGGCCGGAGCTGCTGCCGCTGATCCGCGGACTGTACGACGAGTACTTCGACGCCACCGAGCGCGAGCTGTCCCGGATACTCCCCGAGGGCGCGAACCGTGCAATGACGCGGCTGGTCTTCGCCGCCCTGGACGGTCTCGTCCTGCACCAGCTCGTCCTGGGCGGTGGACCCGAGGTCACCGACGCGGCCATCGAGGAGCTCCGCTCCCTGCTGCGGTTGCTCGACGCCGACGCAGATGGCGAGAGTGCGGGCGACAGCGGCGACTGACTCGCCGACCTGCCTGCTGTGAGGCCCCGGACGCTTGGCGCCCGGGGCCTTGTTCGGCTCGGATGTCACCGCGGTTACGGCCTCGTAATAGGCGATGCGGTGGCCTAAAAATCACCACACAACCCCTTGTCATCTGGATAGTTCCAGCCCACTATGAGGCAACTCGTTTGGCTCGAAACGAAACCTCTCTCCCTTCCAGGCAGGTGATCCGCGTGGACAGTCAGACGGTCGAACCAACACAGACCGTGCAGAGCCCCTCCGCTGCAGGCCGGCTCAAACCCAACTCCCTCGGTGTTCCGGGAATCCTCTTCTTCGTTCTCTCCGCGCAGGCGCCGCTGACCGGCATAGCCGGTGCCGTGCCCATCGCCGTCGCCATCGGCAACGGCGCGGGTGCGCCCGCCGCGTATGCCGCGGTCGGCGCCGTCATCCTGCTGTTCTCCGTCGGCTTCGTCGCCATGGGGCGACATGTCGTGGACGCCGGCGCCTTCTACACCTACATCGGCAAGGGGCTCGGCCGCCCCATCGGCTCCGGGAGCGCAGGAGTCGCGCTCTTCGCCTACTGTGCGGTCCAGGCCGCCATGTACGGCTTGTACGGCTTCATCGTCAGCGGCCTGGTCGAGCAGCACACGGGGCTGAGCGCACCGTGGTGGGTCTGGGTCCTGGTCACCATGGTGATCGTCCAGATCCTCGGTGCCGCCGGGATCGAGATGGGCGCCAAGATCCTCGCCGTCTTCGTACTGGCCGAGTTCAGCATCCTGTTCGTCTTCGCCCTGGTGACCTTCTACAAGGGCGGCGGTCCCGAGGGGCTGGGCTTCGCCCACAGCTTCTCGCCCCATGCGGCCCTGCAGGGGGCACCGGGCGTGGCGCTGATGTTCGCTGTGGCGTCGATGTTCGGCTTCGAGGCCACCGCGATCTACGGCGAGGAGGCACGGGAGCCCCGCAGGACCGTCCCCCGGGCCACGTACCTGTCCGTCATGGTCGTCACCGTCTTCTTCGCCTTCACCTCGTGGATGCTGGTCTCCGCCCATGGCGCCTCGAACGCCACCGCGGCCGCCGGGAAGGCACTGGAGAGCGGCGACGCCACGTCCTGGGTCTTCGCGCCGATCACCGCGCAGTTCGGCGGCTGGGCAGGCGACGCGCTGCCCATCCTGCTGGCCACCTCCCTCTTCGCCGGCGTCCTCGCCTTCCACAACTCCGCCAACCGCTACCTGTTCTCGCTCGGCCGCGACGGCCTGCTGCCGCACGGGCTGACCGCGATCAACCGACGCCACTCGCCCTGGGCGGCCGGCGGCGTGCAGACCGTGATCTCGCTCGCGTTGGTCATGCCCTTCGCGCTGCTGGGCAAGGACCCGGTGCTGAGCCTCTTCTCCTGGTTCAGTGGGGTCGCGGTGCTGGCGGTCATGCTCCTGTACTTCCTGACCTCCGTCTCGGTGGTCGTGTTCTTCCGCCGGGAACGGCTGGACACGCGCCCCTGGAACACGCTGATCGCCCCCGTCCTGGGTGCGCTCGGCATCGCCGGTGCCATCTGGCTGATCCTGGCCAACTTCACCACCCTCATCGGCGGGGACCAGGACACGGCGATGTGGCTGGAGCTCACCGTCCCGGCGGTCCTGGTCCTGGGCGTCATCGGCGCACGGCCGACCCGTGGCAGGACGACGGCCGACGGCTGAACCCGCCCCCTGCGGTGTGGCCGGCCCGGTCCTTGTCCTCCCCCTCGGGCCCGGACCGGCCACACCGACCTCTCCGGGCCGGGGGAGGGCTTGCCCTGAGTCCGGGGTGCGTGAAGAAGCCGTCAGCCGGCCGCTACGCCACGTGGCCGACGTGCCGGCCGTACGCACCGCTCCGCGCCGCCGAGGTCGAGGCAGTCGCGCGTCATAGCCCTGGTGATCTCCGGATCCGCATCCCCAGAGAGCGCCCCACCTGGAACGCCGGCCGATCTCCGGGCGCGATGACGCATTGACCGATCCACCGAGCGCGGTGGTCGGCCCCCGGCCGCCGAAGCAGACACCAAGCACCGGTACGCCGAGGTGGTGATCCATGCGCAGGGGCGCGAGTTCGCCCGTACATGTCCATGACCCGTTGACCGCACGACCGAACGACAAGCCGGTCGAGACCCCGGTCTCCCCTGCGGGGACCGCCCGTTGCTTATCGTTTGGATTCAAACGTAACGCCATGACCTGGAGGCTACGTATGCTGGACATCACCCACGACGACTGGCTGCGCCGGGCCAAGGCACTGGACGTGTCAGGTGCGCACCACATCGACGGCGCCGACGAACCCGGCGGCGGGCAGTCCTACCCGGCCGTCTCGCCCCGCGACGGGCAGGTGCTGGCGCACGTGGCCGACGCCCAGCCCGCCGAGGTGGACGCCGCTGTGGCCGCCGCGCGCCGGGCCTTCGACTCGGGGCCGTGGCCACGCCTCGCACCTGCCGACCGGGGCCGGGTCCTGTTGCGGATCGCTGATCTGCTGGAGGAGCAGCGTCACCGGCTGGCGCTGACGGTCAGCCTGGAGATGGGCAAGCCGATCACGGACGCGTACGACATCGAGCTGCGCGCCGCGATCAACACCTTCCGCTGGTACGGGCAGCTGGCCGACAAACTCACCGACGAGTCGCCGCACACCGCACCCGACGCGCTCGCCCTGGTCACCCGTGAACCGGCGGGCGTCGTCGGCGCGGTCGTCCCCTGGAACTTCCCTCTCACACTGGCGAGCTGGAAGGTCGCTCCGGCGCTCGCGGCCGGCTGCACCGTCGTGCTCAAGCCGTCGGAGAACTCGCCGCTGTCCGCGTTGCTGCTCGGACGACTGGCGACCGAGGCCGGGCTGCCGCCGGGCGTACTCAACGTCGTCGCCGGCGACGGGTCCACCGCCGGACGGGCGATCGGCCTCCACCCGGACGTCGACGTGCTGGCCTTCACCGGATCCACCGCCGTCGGGCGGCACTTCCTGCGGTACGCGGCCGACTCCAACCTCAAGCGCGTCTGGCTGGAACTGGGCGGCAAGTCACCCAACATCATCCTCCCGGACGCACCCGACCTGGAGAAGGCCGCAGCCACCGCTGCCTGGGGCATCTTCTTCAACCAGGGCGAGATGTGCACGGCCCCTTCGCGGTTGATCGTCCACGCCTCCATCGCCGAGCGCGTGACGGACACCATCGTGGCGCGCGCCCAGGAGCTGCGGATCGGTGACCCGCTCGACCCGGCGACCGAGATGGGGGCGCTGGTCGGTGAGCGCCACCTGGAGCGCGTACTGGACCACATCGGCACCGGCCTCGACGAGGGAGCGCGGCTGCGAGTGGGGGGCGGCCGCACACTCGTCAGCACCGGTGGCAGTTACCTGCAGCCCACGGTCTTCGACCACGTGGACCCGGGCATGCGGCTGGCCCGTGAGGAGATCTTCGGCCCCGTCCTGTCCGTGCTCACCTTCGACGACCTCGACGAGGCCGTCGCGCTCGCCAACGGCACCGAGTACGGCCTGGCCGCCGGGCTGTGGACCTCAGACCTGTCCACCGCCCACCAGGTCTCACGCGCGCTGAAGGCCGGCACGGTCTGGGTCAACTGCTACGAGGAGGGCGACCTCACAGTGCCCTTCGGCGGCGTGAAGCAGTCCGGCAACGGACGCGACAAGTCCGCCCACGCCATCGAGAAGTACACCGAACTCAAGACCACCTGGATCCAGCTGTGACGACGCCCGCGCGACCGCTGATCGCGATCCCCGCCCGCTTCGCCGCCTCCACCTCCGCCCTGCGCTACGCCGCCGAGGTCAACGCCCGCGCGCTGGTCGAGGCGGTCTGGCGGGCCGGCGGCGAACCGGCCACCATCCACCCCGCCGAGGCCACCGCCGCCGGCGTGGCCGCCCGCCTCGCCCGCTTCGACGGCGTCCTCCTCCCCGGCGGCGGCGACCTCGCCCCGTACCGCTACGGAGCGACCGGCACCCACGACAGCGTGTACGACGTCGACGACCTCCAGGACGGCTTCGACCTGGAAGTCGCCCGCCAGTCCATCGACCTGGGCCTGCCCCTGCTCGCGATCTGCCGCGGCCTCCAGGTCGTCAACACCGCCCTCGGCGGCACCCTCCACCAGGACATGGGCGGCCCGGGCCGCGAGCACCGCCACGTCTTGCACCCGATGGCGATCCGGCGCGGTTCGCTGCTGGAACAGGCCACCGGCACCGAGAAGGTGGAGGCATCCTGCTACCACCACCAACGGGTCGACCGTACGGGCGCCGGCCTCGCGATCACCGCCCGGGCCGCCGACGACACGGTGGAAGGGCTCGAACTGCCCGGAGTTTCCGGCTGGTTCGCCGCCGTCCAATGGCACCCCGAGGACACCGCCCACGAAAACCCCGCCCAGCAGGGACTGTTCGACGCTCTCGTAGGCGCGGCACGCGACCGCCACTGACAGCACGCGACCCACCGCGGTGTCCCTCATCGGACGCCGTAGAAGATCTGCCCCCCGACTCGCCCGTACTTCGACGATCTCACCCACGGCCGAGCTCTGCGGGGCATCACCGCGGCCCGAAGACCGGGACGCAGGACAGTGCCATGGCTCGACGGGAGCAGCTGCCGCGGTCCGCCGGCGAAGTGGGACCGCCACCGCCACCGCGTCACAGGAAACGCGGGGCTCATAGTCGAGGTGCCCGACGCGGTCACACGTGCCCGCACCTGCGCCGGGCCACGAACGAGGGCGGGTGCTCCCCGTGGCACGGGTGACGCGGCGCTGGGTCTCTGCTACACCCCGACAGGGAAGACGACCTGGACCGATGCGTCCCTGACTCAGAGCGCGATGTCGGCCGTCATCGCGGCGGAGACGTTCTCCCTTGAGT
This sequence comes from Streptomyces sp. 4N124, assembly GCF_052245395.1. NCBI lineage: Bacteria > Bacillati > Actinomycetota > Actinomycetes > Kitasatosporales > Streptomycetaceae > Streptomyces > Streptomyces sp. 4N124. The sequence continues at coordinate 118,295 of NZ_JBQQBS010000009.1, read as the reverse complement.
CCCGCCCCCGCTGCGCGGGCTCCGCCTCACGCCCTCGGCTTCGGACGGCGGCCACTGCGACGCAGGGCGGGCTCGGCACCGTTCAGGAGGGCACGCCGACGCTCCTCGCCGTGCTCCTCGACCTGGAGCACAACTCGCCGCAGTCCGTCCGCGACGCTGCGGCACTCCTCGTCGTCGAGCTGCCCGGCGACGAATGCCTCCTCCTCGTTGAACTGCGGGAACACCCGCCGCATCAGTTCCTCGCCCTCGTCCGTGAGGCTGAGCAGAACCAGCCTCCCGTCGGTGGGATGACCGCCCCGCCGCACCAGCCCCCGTGCCTCCAGCGTGCGCGCGACCCCGGTGAGTGTGCCCTTGGAGATCCCCGCTTCCTCAGCCACGTGCCGGGTCTCCGACTCGCCCCAGACCCAGACCACCCAGAGCACGACGAACGCCGTCCAGGTCAGATCGGATCCGCGGAGTACGGAGTTCTCCAGATGCTGCCGGACCGCCGAGGCCGCCCGGTAGATGTTGGCCACGACAGCCATCTGCTCATGGCGGATCGGGATACCGCCGAGTTTGGCTTCGGCCAGCTTCTCGGCTTCCGTGATGGATCGATGGCCGGGCACGGGCACACCCCTTCGATGTCTTTGCGACACGCTGGATCGACAGTATCGTTCGGACTCAAATTGTACGAAGCGCCAAGCGAGGGAGCGATCGGCCTTCGGTCGCCGATCTGGCCAAGGGCGGTTTCGCTCTCATGTCCCGCCGGCTCGGGGAGACCGATTGGCGCGAACGTCGGCTGGATGAGCGGGCAAGCCGGCACGGGTATGGATGACACCGGAGGCCGCCGCACTTGATCGGTCGCAAGCGCTGTTCTCAGGTGTCAGTGCCGTGTACTGCCCGGACGAGGGCATCGTCGAAGGGGGTCTCGGCCCGTGCCTACGCCGGCGATACCGAGAGTTGCGGCGTGTCGATCATGGAATCGCAGGGGATGGCAGCGGGTCCTGGCCCCTCCGTGGTCTGCGGAACGGACGACGGCTCGAAGCCGGTCGGGTGGTGGCGCGCGCAACGAACCACGGCGCGAACAAGTTATGAGTACTTCTGCGCACTGCGTGCGCGGATCATGGAGTGCCGGTCTGCAACCTCGCGATGAGTCCGTCGAGTATCCGCAACTGGCGGACGGGTGTGGTCAGGCGAGCCGAGAAGATCGCGTTGATCTGGAGTCCCATCAGCGTGGCCATCACAAGGTCCAAGAACGCTTCGAGATCGCAGGACGGGTTGATCTCTCTCGCTTCGGCCGCAGTGCGTAGATACGAGAGCATCTGATCGCGCCAGCGCGATATCGCCTGGTCGTAGACGTCGATCAGTTCCTCATCGGCTACCGCGTAGTTCCAGAAGCCGATGACAACCCGGGCCTCATCGAGACGCTCGTCGTCCAGGGGCATGATCTCGATGCAGAACTTGCGGAACGCGTTCACGCCACTGGCACCGGCGATGGTGCGGGCGGCCCGCTGCTCGGTGGCTGCGTTGGCGCGCTCCAGCGCGGCCCGCAGAATCGATGCCTTGGTGGGAAAGTATCGTCCGAGCGCACCGTTGGTGAATCCCGCTTCGGTGGCGAGATCCCGCATGTTCAGCGCCGCGAATCCCCGCCGCGCGACGAGGCGCCACACAGCTTCGATGATCTCTTCACGCCGCGCGTCGTGGTCCACGATCTTGGGCATGGCGACACCTTACCAACGGGTAGACATCTGCATGCTGGTGGCTGTGGTCAGCACCATTGCAGCTCAACTGAGAACGTTCAATGGCTGGGCAGGCACGGTGTCGGTCCCCCGTGGAGCAGTGGTCGGCCGCACGGTTCGCCCCTTCCCAGCAGTCCGATGAGGGATTACATTGGAGCTATTAGTCTACAACTGTAGACGTAAGGCTCTGGCGCGGCACCAGTCGGTACGCAGCACCGAGGCCCCTTTGTATCCGGTACCGGCCACCTCGCCCTGGGCGCCGGGCCCCCGGCGTCCGGCGCCCAGACAGGCGTCCAGCCCTCGTCATGACCATCACGACCTCATAGGACGAATCGTGCCTGATCTCGCGCCAGATGAATTCCGCCGCCAAGGCCACCAGTTGGTCGACTGGGTTGCCCAATACCGCGCCTCGCTCCCCTCCCTGCATGTGCAGCCGAAGGTCTCACCGGGCTCCGTGAAGGCTCGGCTTCCTCGCGAACTGCCTGAGCAACCGTCCGAGGCGCTGGGCGATGAACTCATCGCCCTGCTCAACGACGTGATCGTTCCCTCGTCCCTCCATTGGCAGCACCCAGGCTTCTTCGGCTACTTCCCGGCGAACGCGTCACTGCTGTCGCTCCTCGGTGACATCGCGTCGGGCGGGATCGGAGCGCAGGGGATGCTCTGGTCGACATCGCCGGCGGGGACGGAGATCGAGCAGGTCCTACTCGACGGTCTGGCGGACGCGCTGGGCCTTGGTCGCGAGTTCACTTTCGCCGGGGGCGGAGGCGGTTCGCTGCAGGATTCGGCCTCGTCGGCATCTTTGGCGGCGCTGCTGGCGGCGCTGCAACGCAGCAACCCGGACTGGCGCGAACACGGCGTGGACGGCACCGAGACCGTGTACGTCACTGCCGAGACCCACTCGTCACTGGCCAAGGCCGTGCGTGTGGCTGGGCTCGGCGCGCGAGCATTGCGGATCGTCCCTTTTGCGCAGGGCACGCTGTCCATGTCGGCGGATGCCCTGGCAGACATGCTGGCCAAGGACGCAGCCGCCGGAAAGAGGCCGGTCATGGTCTGTCCGACCGTGGGAACAACCGGCACGGGTGCCATCGACCCCGTCATAGACGTCGCCCTGGCGGCGCGTGAGTACGAGGCGTGGGTGCACGTCGACGCCGCGTGGGCGGGAGTCGCGGCGTTGTGTCCCGAGTTCCGCTGGCTCCTGGACGGCGTGGACCTTGCCGACTCGTTCTGCACCGACGCACACAAATGGTTCTACACCGCCTTCGACGCCTCCTTCATGTGGGTGAGGGATGCCCGAGCGCTGCCGACAGCACTGTCCATCACGCCGGAGTATCTGCGTAACGCTGCGACGGAATCGGGCGAAGTCGTCGATTACCGCGACTGGCAGGTCCCGCTGGGCCGTCGTATGCGTGCGTTGAAGATCTGGTCGGTGGTGCACGGCGCCGGACTGGAAGGCCTGCGCGAAAGCATCCGCGGCCACGTCGCCATGGCCGACTCCCTGGCCGGCAGGATCGAGAGCGAGCCGGGCTTCGCCCTGGCTGCCCCGCCGTCACTGGCGCTCGTATGTCTGTACCTCGTCGACCGGGACGGTCGCCCCGACGACGCCGCCACCAAGGCGGCAATGGAGGCGGTCAACGCCGAAGGGCATTCCTTTCTCACGCACACATCGGTCAACGGTCACTTCGCGATTCGCGTCGCCATCGGCACGCCGACGACGCTGCCCGACCACATCGACACCCTGTGGGACTCGCTTCGCCAGGCCGCCCGCCAGAACGGTGCGTGACGTAAGGGCTATGTCAGGGTCAGGCCCGTCTGGCGAGGCGAGCCGGCATCTCGTCGCCTTGCCGCACCTGGCGCGCTTCGGAGCCGGCAATGGCCCGGTCCCTTCGCAGGCACTGGCGAACGGGCTGGGCTCCACAGACGGGGATACCAGCGACCTGCGGCGATAAGGCGGCCCACAGTCTTGCGGCGCTGCTGGCGGGCAACGCCGCGGCGTCGTCGGCCGGCCCGAGACGCGCGGCGTTCAGCACGACCGTTCAGGAGGCGCGTCGGCTTCCGGAACGGCGACGATTGAGTGAGGCCGGCTGGCACTCAGCTGGTGCCAGTTCCCGTTCCGGCCGTACACGCGACGGAAATGCGCGGCCCCGGCAAGCAGGTGTGGCACCGGCCGACCGCGGACCAGGCTGTGCTCGCGGTGGGCAGACTGTGGTCGCCTGCGGCCGCTTGGCAGTGTCGCGCCCGTCGCTTTCGGAGGCATCGGGGTCGCAGGCGGTCGGCGCGGCGGCATCGGTGGAGCGATTGGGAGGGGTCTCCCGTGAGCGTCTGGATCGCCTTGGCCGAGCGTTCGGGTTGTGGCGGGCATCGCTCATGCCGCCCGTGGGATCCTCGACGCCGCTCATTTGGGGTCGAGGATCCCTCAGCCCTACGGACGGTGCTGCGGGCCCATCCGAACGGGGTCCACATCTAGGCGCTCCACAGGTTCCTCCGCTTGACTGCTGGGTCTCTGATCGAGGAGAGCCGACCTCAATAGATCCCATCTATAGAGTTGACCTCAAGGGAAGGTGATCTTCTGCACCTAAACACGTCCCAGAACCTCCTTTACAAGGCCCATGCTTGGGCGAATCTTGTCTCACCTGTAGACGCGGCCACCGTTGTGCTCCTATAAATTCATCCGATGTCTACTGCAGTGCGCCGTGGAGCATGGTTGCCAAGGCGGTGTTCCGCTCCTGACGCCGTGCCCTCTCTCCCCTGACACATGGAGCCGCACCATGTCCCCTGCCTCCCTCAGCAGACGCTCTCTGATGAAGGCCGCCGCCCTTGCCGGAGGAGTGGCGGCCTTCGGAGTGCCGCAGGCCCTGTGGCCCTCCGCCGCCGAGGCCTACACGGTTCCCTCGAAGATGGACTGGTGGTACCAGGCCCGGTTCGGCATGTTCATCCACGTCGGGTCCTACTCCTACCTGGGCCACGGCGAGTGGGCGTTCTACAGCGAGAACTGGGCCAAGGCCGACTACCAGAACCAGGTCAGCGCGCCCTTCAACCCGACCTCGTTCAACGCCGCGACCATCGCGGAGCTCGCCAAGAACGCCGGCATGAAGTATCTCGTGATCACCGCCAAGCACCACGAGGGCTACGCGATGTGGGACTCCGACGTGGCGAGCTTCACCGACACCACGGGCACCAAGCAGTACAACCTGCGCGACTACAGCGGCTACCAGCCCGATCTGCTCGCGCAGTTGAAGACGGAGTGCGAGAGCCGGGGGGTCAAGTTCGGGCTGTACTACTCGATCATGGACTGGAACCACTCCTCCCAGACCGCCAACCACAGCACCGTCTTCTCCACGATGGCCTCGCAGTCCGCCCGCACCGCCTACATCACCGACATGAAGGCCCAGTTGCAGGAGCTGCTGGACCGCTACGACCCGGCCGTGCTGTGGTTCGACGGCGACTGGTGCGGCAACCCCGCCAGCCCCACACTCGACGACTGGTGGATCAAGTCGGACGGCCAGGACCTGTACAACTGGCTGATCAGCCGCAAGCCCGGACTCGTCGTGAACGAGCGGGTCAAGCGCGACCTCGGCCTGGGCGACTTCGCCTGCCCGGAACAGACGGTCCCCGCCACACCGATGGACCGGCCCTGGGAGACCTGCGCCACGATGAACGGCGCCTGGGGTTACGACCAGTCGAAGGAGAGCTCCTACCGGTCCGTCCAGGCCCTGCTTCGGGAATTCATCACGGTCGTCTCCCGGGACGGCAACTACCTGCTCAACATCGGTCCCAAGGGCGACGGCACCATCACCTCCGGCACCGTGAACGTCCTGGGCGGCATCGGCTCCTGGATGGACACCTACGGCGACAGCGTCTACGGCACCAGCGGCAGCCCCTTCGCCGCCGAACCGTCCTGGGGCAAGGTCACCATGAAGGACGGCAAGCTGTTCGCCCACGTCTTCACCTGGCCCACGGACCGCGTGCTCCGGATCCCGGAGGTCTCCAACACCATCAGCCGCGTCTACCTGCTGAACAACCCCTCCACCTCGCTCTCCTACACCGTCAGCGGCGGCACCATCAACGTCACCGTCCCGGCCACCGCGCCCAGCGCCGACGTCTCGGTGGTCTGCGTCGAGGTCAGCGGCATGCCCGCGGTCCTGCCGGAGGGCGTCTACCGCCTGGTGTGCGCCAACAGCGGCAAGGCCCTCGACAACGGCAACGTCACCACGCAGGGCAGCTCGGTGATCCAGTACACCGAGAACGGCGGCACCCCCCAGCAGTGGAGCCTCGCCTACACGGGGCATGGCTACTACAAGCTGGTCTGCGTCCGCAGCGGCAAGGCTCTGGACAACGGCAACGTCACCACCGAGGGCAGCGCGGTCATCCAGTACACCTCCAACACCGGAACCCCCCAGCAGTGGGCCATCTCGTCCCTGGGCGGCGGACGGTACAAGCTCGTCAACCGCCGCAGCGGCAAGGCTCTGGACAACGGCAACGTCACCACCGAGGGCAGCAAGGTGATCCAGTACACCTCCAACAGCGGCACTCCTCAGCAGTGGACCATGACCAAGGTCGGCTGACCGTCGCGCACCGGTCTCTCTGCACAACCACCCCTTCCCCATGCGGAGTTCCCTCCGGACCGGCCGCGCTGGCGGCTCGAGATCACACCTGAGCGGTTCATCCGATGCGGCGGCGCTGAGCAGCGCCGCCGCACTCATTGCTTCGTCGGCTCGACCGCCGAACCGCGCTCGCCTCATGCAGGGTCCCGCGGCACGACACCGGCACCGGCCCGCAGTTCCGCCGCGCACCGTCCGGAAACGCCGAGCCCGGCGGGTGACACCCCCTGCCACCCGCCGGGCGTCGAGCTGTCCGCTGGCGGGCCGCTGCGCTTCCTGTGGTCGGCTCGACGTGGCAAGTGGAGCAGCTTTCACTCTGCGCAACCTCATGCTGCGCGCCGAACCATAGACCGTCTCGCGTGCTGTGACGACTGTGGCAGCGCACGATTCGAGCCGCACGAAGGAGTTGGTCCGCCATGTGTGAGTCGATGAGCGATGCTGCGGACGCGCACCCGTCCCGCAGAAGGCTGCTGGCCGCGGCGGCGGCATCGGCCACTGCCGTCGCCGTACCCCTGTTGGGAAGTGAACGGGCTTCGGCCGCCACGTCGGTGACGGGAGCGAAGGGGTCCGGGAAGGGCCTGTCGTTGACCTTGCTGGGCACCAACGGTGGCCCGCCACCGCTCGCGACCCGGTACGGCATCTCCTCCGCGCTCGTCGTCAACGGCCGTACATACGTGGTGGATTGCGGTCGGGGAGCGGTCACCCAGTTTCTGCGAGCCGGGCTGTCGATGCCCTCTCTGGCCGGCATCTTCCTCACGCATCTCCATGCCGACCACATCGTCGACTACTACGCCTTTCCGATGCTGGCGGCCGGTGCCGCGGGAACGCAGGGCTTCCAGAACGGCATCGACGTGTACGGCCCCGGGGCGGCCGGCATGGCCTCCACCGTCACCGGTGCGCCCGGGCCCCTGCCGGGGACGGTGGAGATGACGCGCCTCGCCGGTCAGGCATACGCGGCATCCGCCACCTTCTTCATGACGGAGCACGCGGGCATCGACCCGGCCACCCTGCTGAACGTCCACGACCTCGCGCCGCCCCCTGCAGTCGGCGCCTCCGCTGCCCGCACCGCACCGACGATGCGGCCTTTCACCGTCATGGAGAACGACGACGTCAGAATTACCGCGGTCCTGGTCCCGCACGGTGCGGTGTTCCCCGCCTACGCCTACCGGTTCGACACCGACCACGGCAGCGTCGTCTTCTCCGGGGACACCGCCCCGACGCCGAACATCGTGACACTCGCCCGTGATGCGGACGTCCTTGTGCACGAGACCGTCTACCCCGCCGGGCTGGCAAGCCTCGGACTGCCGCAGAGTCTGATCGACCACATCCTGGACAGCCACACCGATGTGGCTCAACTCGGCCACATCGCTGCGCAGGCTGGGGCGCGCACGCTCGTCGCCACCCACCTCGGCCCGGGACAGGAGTCCGCGGTCAGCGACTCGACCTGGCGAGGCCTTCTGCACCACAGTGCGCGCGACGCCGACTACGACGGCCGCATGCTGCTGGGCTCCGACCTGATGCGCGTCGCGGTGCGTTAGCGAGGAAGACCCCCTCCGGAGCGCCACCCACGACGACGTACGCCCTGAACTGCCACGAGCCGTCGGTGTCGTTCACCTTGCTTGCAGCTCCAACGGCATCCCCAGCGGGGCCAGGACGCATACGGTCCTGGCACTTTCGCGGATCAGCACTGGAGTCCGCCGCACATGCGGTGCCGCGGCGCAACAGCGGCGTTCGACCGCCGGTCACCGGACGGTCGGCGGCCGCTCTCACCCCTTGTCCTCCCAACTCCGTGTCTTGAGGTGCCATGTCGGCCATCACTCCTGCCCCGTCCCAGTCCAAGCAGCCCCCGCCCGCATCCCGGCACACCACAAGCACCATCGTGCTGGCCTGTCTAGGGGTGTTCGTCTCCTACCTGCCGGTCGTCGGTGTCTCCGTCGCGCTTCCAGTCATGCAGCAGGCGCTCGATGCCTCCACCGCCGGGCTCCAGTGGATCACCGACGCATTCATCCTGCCGACCGCGGCCCTGCTGCTGACTTGTGGAATGATCGGCGACCTGTACGGCCGCAAGAAGGCATACCTCGGCGGGTTGGCGCTCTTCTGCCTCGGCTGCCTCGTATGCCTGACCGCCGACAGCGTGGTGCAGGTCTGTGTGGGCCAGGCACTCACCGGCATAGGCACCGCCGCACTGCTCCCGTCCACCCTCGGCCTGATCAGCCATGTCTGTCCGGACCCCCACAGGCGGGCGAGGGCCATCGCCCTGTGGACCGCCTCGCTGGGACTCGGCCTGACCCTCGGCCCGCTGATCAACGGTGTGATCGTTGAGCACGCGAGCTGGCGGTGGATCTTCCTTCCCTCCCTGGTCATGGGCGTCGTCACGGTAGTGGCCGGTGCCGTGGTCCTCAAGGACTCCCGCGCGGAACGCGAACGCCACCTGGACATCCCCGGACAGCTGCTGGCCGTCGTCGCGATCACGGGACTGGTCTACGGCGTCATCGAGGGCGGCAGCGCCGGCTGGGGATCCGCCCAGGTCGTGATTGCGTTCCTGGCGGCCGCCTTCGGTCTGCTGGCCTTCGTCCTGGTGGAGCTACGCTCGCCCTGCCCGATGCTGGACATGCGCCTCTTCAAGTCCCCGGCGTTCTCGGGGGCCGCGCTCGTGATGGCCCTGACCCTGTTCGCCCAGGTCGGCCTGGTCTTCGCGCTCAGTGAGTTCTTCGGCCTCGTCCACCACGCCTCGACACTGGACATCGCCATACGCCTGATCGCCATCAACGGCTTCACCGTCGTCCTGGGGCCCCTGGTCGGACGTCTGATGAACTGGACCTCACCCGGACTGCTGCTGGTCACCGGCCTCGTGGTGGGAGGCATCGGTGCCCTGCTCGTCAACCTCTTCCACGCCTCTACCGGCACCGGCGAAGCGGCCCTGGTCATCGGGGTCCTGGGCATCGGTATCGCCCTGGCCATGGCCCCGATCACGACGATCGCCATGAACAGCCTGCCGCACCAGTTGGCAGGTACGGCAGGCGCCGCCAACAGCGCGCTGCGCCAGATCGGCAGCGCACTCGGCCCCGCCGTCTTCGGTGTCATCCTCACCAATCGCACGCTGGACAGCCTGCCCGGCCACCTTGCCCAGTCCGGTCTGAACGCCGCCGACCAGGGCCAGGTGAACGGCATCGTGTCGAATGTCGGCATCCAGGCCGGCGCGTTCCTCCACCTGAAGACCCCGCAGACCACCGGCCAGGCCCTGTCGGCCTACGGCGCGAGCTTCTCCGACGCGCTGCACACCTGTGCCCTGGTCGGCGGTATCGGCATGCTGGTCGCCGCTGTGATCGCCTTCGTCCTGATCGGTGTCCGTAGCCGGCCGGAACACAGTGCGGAGCGGACGGCGGAGACGGTGACGCACCCGGCCGGGGCCGCGGGGGCGACCGCAGCCGGCGAGGTGAGCTGACCTTCGGGACGACAGGGTGGTTGTTCTCGGTGTCTCCGAGGACAACCACCCTGTCGGTACGTCGTCGCCACCGTAGATTCCGGCCTCGTCAAGGACGTGCTGCATCTGTTATCGTGCTAGAACGATTAAGTTACCCGTGCCGAACGGAGAGACGCCGGCGCAAAGGTGGGCGGGAGGCACCCCCATGGACCGCATGCTCCTGATGCGCAGCTTCGTGACCGTCGCGCAGGTGGGCAGCTTCAGCCAGGCCGCCAGAGCGCTCAATTCCTCGGGATCGCTCGTGTCCCGTCATGTCGCGGAGCTGGAGCGCCAGGTCGGGGTACGGCTCGTCAACCGGACGGCCCGCTCGGTCAGCCTCACCGAACCCGGACTGCGCTACGCCGAGTTCGCCGCCCGCATCCTCAAGGAGATCGAGACCGAGGATGCCAGCATCGCCGAGCTGAACGACCGCGCGGAAGGGAGCCTGGGGGTCCTCGCCCCGAAGTGGATCGGCAGCCTCGACCTCGGCGACGCGATCGCCGCCTTCTCGACCGCCCACCCCAAGATTCGCGTGCGTTTCGAACTGGGCGGCTTGTCCGACCGCACCTACGACTTCCTGGACGGCGGATTTGACGTCGCCCTGCACACCCGCGACCTGCGGGACTCCAGCGTTCGCCTGAAGAAGATCACTTCCCTGCCCTTCGTGCTGTGCGCGTCGAGGGACTACATCGCCAGGCACGGGGCTCTGACTCATCCCGACAGCCTGGCATCGCACGACTGCCTGGTGCACGTCAACGAGCCCGTATGGCGGCTCGGACACGGGGCGACCTCCACACTGCACAAGATCCGCAACGTCGCCTATTCATCGAACTCCTACATCGCCCTGCGCAAGGCCGCGGTGCTCGGACGCGGCATCGCACTGCTGCCCGAGCGCTCGGCGCACGACGAACTGATGTCGGGAGCACTGCAGGTTCTGCTGCCCGGCCATGTGGTTCCTGAGCGGCCGCTGTACGCCGTCTACGGTCCGGGGCAGCCCACGCCCCGTAAGGTCATGGTCTTTCTTCAGTTCCTCGCCCAGTGGTTCAAGGACAATCCGATTCCGGCCCTCGAAGGTGCCGGCGCCTAGCCGCGAACGCCTGCAATCCATGGCGTGCGGCACGGGCCCCTGATCACGAGTCAAGGCGCGGCCCGCACCACCGGCCACAACGAGGCCGATGACGGGTCCTCGCCCTCGAGCGCGATCGTCAGTCGCCGCAGGGTCGCCATGGTCGCCGCCCTGTCCTCACCCAGGATCTCGCCGAGCGCGGCGTCGGCCTCGGCGATGCGCGCACGGCCGTCCGCGACGCCGGCGAGACCGGTCTCGGTGAGCTCATGAAGGACGACGCGCTTGTGCACGGGATGCGGCAGACGCCGGACCCAGCCGAGGCGTTCGAGTTGACCCAGCGCCGTCGTCACGCTCTGCGGCGTGAGGCGGAAGAGGCGGGCAAGATCGGATGCGGACATGAGGCCGAGTTCGTCGAGGTGAACGGCGAGCCCGAGTTGGGTCAGTGTGACGCCCAGGCCCTCGACGGCGGACTGGGTGTGGCGGTGCACCGCCTGCTGGGCCCGCCAGAGCACATGGGGGAACCCGTCCTGCCATGTGGGATCAGCCCGCCCTGTCGCCGATGTCATCGACACCCTCCGTTCGTGAGGGGACCCATTGTCCACCTGTTCCGTCCATCGCTCGCAGCCGATTGTTTCAGACATCTTCAAACTATTCAGGTGTCTGATATAGCCTGGAGGCCTCGCGCGGCAACGAACTGCCGTGCGGCGACGGCATGGGAGGACTGTCATGGCCAGCCTCGAGGAAGAGATCAACAACGCCGGGGGAGCGCTCGCGCTGCTGAGGCAGGGGCGCTCCGGGGCGTACCCGTTTCCCATCAAGGCCGAGTTCACCAACTGGCGCGACGAGCAAGAGGCTTGGCGCAACAGCGCCGCGCTGATGGACCTGTCGCACCACATGACCGATCTCCTGGTCCAGGGGCCGGACACCTACACGCTGCTCCAGCACCTCGGGGCGAACAGCTTCGAGGGCTTCGGGCCGGACAGTGCCAAGCAGCTCATCGCGGTCAGGCCGGACGGCTACATGATCGGCGACTGCATTCTGTTCTGTGCCGGTGACCACGATGTCCGCATCGTCGGCCGCCCGCCGGCCCTCAACTGGGTCGAGTTCAACGCGTCCACCGGCGACTGGGACGTCACCGTGCGCCGGGACGAACGTACTGTCAACAACCCCAAGGGCAGGGACCTGTTCCGGCTCCAGTTGCAGGGCCCGCACGCCGCCGCCATCTTCGAGAAGGTCAACGGCGGCCCGATGCCCGACATCCCGTTCTTCCACATGGGCCGCTTCAAGGTCGGCCCCTACGAGGTCACCGCGCTCAACCACCGGATGTCCGGCTTCCCGGGCTACGAATTCACCGGGCCCTACGCGGACTTCGAGGCGGTACGCGACCAGATCGTGGAGGCCGGCGCCGAGTACGGCGTGCGCCAGGTGGGCGCACGTGCGTACGCCTCGGTCGCCACCGAGTCCGGCTGGATCGCGAACACCCTGCCGGCAACCTACAGCGGCGAGGACATGAAGGCGTTCCGGGAGTGGATGCCCGCCCGGTCCTTCGAAGGCAATCTCGCCCTCGGCGGCAGCTATGTGGCGGATCGCATCGAGGACTACTACCTCACCCCGTGGGATCTGGGCTACGGCCACATTGTCAAGTTCGATCACGACTTCGTCGGACGCGAAGGACTCGAACGGATCAAGGACCAGCCGCATCGCCGCAAGGCGTGGGTGCTGTGGGACCGCCACGACGTGGCAAAGATCTTCGCGAGCATGTACGAACAGGGCGACGAGCGCTTCAAGTACCTTGAGATGCCTGCCGCCTTCTACACGGCCTGCCAGTTCGACCGCGTGGAGAAGGACGCTGAACTCGTCGGCGCGGCCATGCTGACCGTGTACTCGGCGAACGTGCGCGGCTGGATCTCCCTCGGCACGATCGACCCGACCGCGGCCGTGGGTGACGAGGTGGAGATCGTGTGGGGCGAGCCCAACGGCGGATCACCGAATCCGGCCGTCGAGCGGCACACCCAGACCCGCGTAAGGGGCACGGTCATGTCACGTCCCTTCTCCAACAAGCACTGACGCGACGGCCGAACTCAATCGTTCCCATTGAGCTGCGTCAATCCTTGCCCATCTGGTCCTCCGCCGACAGGTGTTCCACCGTCTTACCGGTCTCGGTGAAAGTGCGTGTCACATGGCCCGAGGAATAGACCCACAGGATGCGCAAGGGAACGCCGCCGATATTGCGGAACAGGTGGGGGATGGGCGACGGGATATACGTGGTGTCGAACTGCTCCAGCTTCGTCACTTCGCCGTCGACCCAGACCTCCGCCTCGCCCTCAAGGATCGTGACGTGCTCGTCGCAGTTGTGTGAGTGAAGGGGCGCGCCGGAGCCGACCGGATACACACTCATGCCGCTGGTGATCTTGTTCTCCCCGCCGGCCGACGGCGTGGTGATCAGGGGTGTCGTGACGACGGCGCCCCCTCGGTCCAGCAGCGGCACCTGCGCGGTCTTGATGATCGTTGTCATGCGGAGTTCCTCTCCCTTCACGGTGATCCATCGACCGACGTTAGGTCACGCGCGCGTGAATGGGTGCCCTCCAACGTGCAGGTTTACCTTGCAATCCGAGAGGTGCCGAGGTGCCTGAACACGGCTGTACTGTCGCCTGGCAGCGCACGGCCTTTCGTTCCGTGCCCGAATCGCGCACCACAACGAACAGGCAGGTATCGGCCAGATGAGGCTCCCCGTTCTCAGCGAGAATGAAATGGACGAGCGCCAGCAGGAGCTGGCCGCTCGTATCGCCGGCCGGCGCGGCGCCGTCCGCGGCCCGTTCCGGGTCTGGCTGCACAGCCCTGAGATGTGCGAACGCGCCGAGTCCCTCGGGGCCTTCGCCCGTTTCGACTGCAGCCTCCCCAGGCACCTGCGCGAGCTCGCGCTGCTGATGGCCGCCCGGAACTGGGACGCCCAGTACTCCTGGAATGCCCATGTGCACCAGGCGATCGAGGCCGGCATCCCAGAAGCCGCGGTCAAGGCCATCGCCGAGAAGCGTGACGCCGTCTTCGAGAGCGAAGCCGACCAGGCCTTCTACCAGTTCTGCCGTGAGGTTCTGGAGGAGCACTTCGTCCGTGACGAGACCTTCGCCCGGGCGATTGAGCAATTCGGCTCCAGAGGGCTGGTCGACACCATCGGCGCGCTCGGCAACTTCACCATGCTCGGCATGTGCCTCAACACTTTCCAGGTGGACCTGCAGGCCGACAAGGAGCCCCCGTTTCCGGACATCCGCGGGCACGGACGCGTCGCGCCGACTCAGGGACAAGAAGGTTGACAAGATTGCCGACAATCCTCTTGTCTGAATACGCCCGGCTCCCGGCGTCGCGGGCGGGCGGCTCCTGGAGGAGAACATGGATCGCTTGCTCCTGATGCACAGCTTCATCACGGTTGCACAGTCCGGCAGCTTCAGCGGAGCGGCCAAGAGACTGGGCTCGTCGGGCTCGCTGGTGTCCCGGCACGTGGCGGAGCTGGAGCGGCGGGTGGGCGTTCGGCTGGTCAACCGCACGGCCCGCTCGGTGAGTCTCACCGAGCCGGGCCTGCGGTACGCGGAGTTCGCCGCCCGCATCCTGAACGAGATCGAGGCCGAGGACGCCGGCATCGCCCAGTCGCACGACCGCGCCGAGGGAACGCTCAGCATCATCTGCCCGAAATGGATCGGCAGCCTCGACCTCGGAGACGCCATTGCCGCGTTTTCCGCCGCCCATCCGAAAATCCACGTGCGCTTCGAACTCGGCGGAATGTCCGATCGTACCTACGACTTCCTGGACAGCGGATTCGACGTCGCTTTTCACACCCGGGATCTGCGTGATTCGAGTGTCCGTCTGAAGAAGGTCTCCTCACTGCCCTTCGTCCTGTGTGCCTCCAAGGCGTATGTCGACGAGCACGGCCCGCTCACCCACCCGAACGACCTCGCCGCCCACCACTGCCTCGTGCACGTCAACGACCCGGTCTGGCGCATCGGCCACGGACACGCCTCCACGTTGCACAAGATCCGCAATATCGCCTTCTCCTCGAACTCCTACATCGCCCTGCAGAAGGCGGCCGTGCATGGGCGCGGCATCGCCCTGCTGCCGCAGCGCCCGGTCTACGACGATCTGGTCTCTGGCGCGCTGCAGGTGCTGCTGCCGGAGCTGACGGTGCCCGACCGCCCGCTGTACGCGATCTACGGCCCCGGCCAGGCGACCCCGCGCAAGGTCAGCGTGTTCCTGAACTTCCTCACCGACTGGTTCTCGCTCAACCCCATCCCCGCGATCGGGCGGTAGGCGTCGCGCGGCAGTCGCAAGAAACGATTGCGAATTCCGTAGAGCCCACTCCGTTGAGACCGTGGCCTGCGGAAATCTAGGCTCACTGGCGAGCCGCGAAAAGAGGAATCCATGGGAATCCAGAGGATCGAATCGGTCACCTATGGCATCGACGACCTCGACGCATGCGTCCGTTTCTTCGACGACTTCGGACTGTTCCTCCTGGAACGGACCGAGGAGCACGCCGTCTTCGAGACGCTGACCGGGCAGCCCCTGCACCTGGAAACGCGTCCCGGCCCGTGGCTGCCGCCTCCGGTGGAGACGGGGCCCACCCTGCGCGAGGTGGTGTGGGGCGTGGACACGGCCGAGGAGTTGCAGCGGCTGGTGACGGCCGTCGCCAAGGACCACGAGGTCCGCGAGAGCGCCGACGGCGTCCACCACACCGTCGACGAGACCGGCTTCGGCGTCGGACTGACCCTCGCCCGCCCCAAGGCGGCCCCTGTCACCCCCCGCCCCGCCAACGCGCTCGGCCACGTCAACCGCTGGAACATCCCCTTGGAGCCCATCACCCGGGTACGCCCCCTGCGCATGTGCCATGTGGCCCTGAACATCCCCAAGCCCGGCAAGGAGGAGGCCGTCGCCTTCTACACCGACCTCCTGGGCTTCCGCCCGACCGACGTCGTCGAGCCGATGGGCGTGTTCCTGCAGGCCCCGGGCGACCAGGACCAGCACACCATGCTGCTGTGCCACCGCCCCGACAAGGCCGGCGTCAACCACATCGCCTACGAGGTCCCCGGCTTCGACGATGTGATCGAGGGCGGCAACTACATGATCGACCACGGCTGGCGGGAGGCCCGCAGGCTAGGCCGCCACACCGTCGGCTCCAACGTCTTCCGCTTCCTGCACGCCCCGTGTGGCGGCCGCGTCGAGTACGCCGCCGACATGGACCGGGTCGACGACCGCTACGAGACCCGCGTCCACGAGACCACCCCGCCGCACCACATCTGGGCCCTGCGCACCAACCGCGACCAGGACACCCCCGCCTGAGAGGCACCCCTTCATGACCACCGACCACGGCTATCCGACCGTCCGCATGTACATAGCGGGCGAGTGGTGCCAGGGCGGCACCGAACGCACCGCCCCGATCGTCGACCCGGCCACTGAGCAGACGATCGGCGAGGTCCCGCTCGCCACGACCGCCGATCTCGACCGCGCCCTGGAAGCTGCCGAACAGGGCTTCCGTATTTGGCGCAACACCTCCGTCGCCCAGCGCACCAAGATCCTGCACACCGCCGCCGACCTGCTCACCGAGCGCGCGGCCGACGTGGGCCGGGTCATGACGTTGGAGCAGGGTAAGCCGCTGGCGGAGGCCACCGGCGAGGCCCGCCGGGTCGCCGACACCCTGCGCTGGCACATCGAGGACGCCCGGCGCGCGTACGGCCGTATCATTCCTTCCGCTCCCGGCACCGTACTGTCCGTGCGCCGTGAACCGGTCGGCCCCGTCGCCGCGTTCGTGCCGTGGAACTTCCCGGCCGGCGGTCCCATGCGGAAGATCTCCTCCGCCCTTTCGGCGGGCTGCTCGATGGTCATCAAGGCCTCCGAAGAGACCCCGGCGACGGCCGCCGCCCTGGTCGCCTGCTTCGTGGACGCGGGTCTGCCGGCCGGTGTCCTCAACCTCGTCTTCGGTGAGCCGGCGGAGGTTTCCGCCCATCTCATCGCCTCCCCGGTCGTCCGCCTGGTCGCCTTCACGGGCTCGGTCCCCGTCGGCAAGCTCCTGGCGGCAGAGGCGGGCAAGGTCATGAAGCCGACCCTGATGGAACTGGGCGGCCACGCCCCGGTGATCGTGTGCGCGGACGCCGACTCCGCGATGGCCGCCCGCCGCGCCGCGCAGGCGAAGTTCGTCAACGCCGGTCAGGTGTGCACCTCGCCCAGCCGCTTCCTGGTCCACGAGAGCCTGGTCGAGAACTTCACCGCCGAGTTCGTGAAGGCCGCCGAGGCCGTGACCGTCGGCGACGGACTTTCCGAGGGCACGAAGATGGGGCCGCTGGCCAACGAGCGCCGGCTGCAGGCCATGGTCCGCCTGACCGAGGACGCCGTCGGTAAGGGCGCCAAGGTCCTCACCGGCGGCGAACGCCTGGACCGGCCCGGGTACTTCTTCGCGCCGACCGTCCTGACCGACGTACCGGCGAACGCGGACCTGCTGCACGAGGAGCCCTTCGGGCCGATCGCGCCGATCGTGCCGTTCAGCGACCTCGACGAGGCACTGCGGATCGCGAACGAGCTGCCGTACGGCCTCGCCGCCTACGGCTTCACCCGGTCCGCCGCCACCGCCGAACGGCTCTCGGACGAACTGGAGGCCGGGATCCTCTCCCTCAACCACTGCGGCGGCTCGGTCCACGAGGCACCCTCCGGCGGGGTGAAGGAGAGCGGTTACGGGCGCGAAGGCGGGCCCGAGGCCCTGGACTCCTACCTGATCACCAAGCGCGTCTCCCACCTGCTGGTGCCATGAGGTACGCGCGCATCTCCGTCGAGGGCCGGGCGGTGTGGGGCCGGGTCGGGGAGTCGGACATCGAGCTGCTGTCCGACTCCCCGATCGGGGACGAGCCCGACGTCATCGGCGCGGTTCCGCGCGCGAGTGCCGTATGGCTACCGCCCGTCGTCCCGCCCGTCTTCTACGCCGTCGGCATGAACTACCCACGCCACATCGCGCACGCCGGCGTGGAGACCCCCACCCGCCCCGAGGTCGGCTACCGCGCCAACAACGCGCTCACCGGCCACCGTTCGCCGATCATCAAGCCGGTCGAGGTCGAGGGCCGCTTCGAGGCCGAGCCGGAACTCGTCGCCGTCATCGGCCGTACGCTGCGCCACGCCACGTACGAGGAGGCGCGCGAGGCGGTCTTCGGCTGGACCATCGGCAACGACGTCAGCGCCCGCACCTGGCAGCACAGCGACCGCACCTTCTGGCGCAGCAAGAACAGCGACACGTTCAAGCCGATGGGGCCCTGGATCGAGACCGACGTCGAGGCCCTTGCCCAGAAGACCACGTTGCGGGTCAACGGGGAGACACGGGCGCGGTTCGCCACCGGCGACATGGTGTTCGACCCCTTCGACTACCTGGCCGAGATGACCAGGCACCTCACCGTGCGCCCCGGCGACGTGCTGTGGATGGGCGCCGAGGCCACCTGTCAGATCGAGCCTGGAGACACCGTGGACGTCGAGATCAGCGGCATCGGCGTGCTCTCCAACCCCGTACACCTCGAAGGGACTCAGCCATGAGCAAGGCACCCCGCTACATCCACCATGTCAACTTCCCCACCACCGACCCCGACCGCACCGCCGAGTGGTACACCAGGGTCTTCGGGATGAAGCGGATCATGCCCAAGTCCAACACCCGTGTGGTGCTGATGACCCGGGGCAACTTCGACCTGCACTTCACCCCGGTGGAGGAGATGGAGCGCATGGCGCCCTATCACTTCGCCGTCGAGGTCGACGACTGGGACGAGTTCCTGGAGCACCTGGGGGAGCTGGGCATCCGGCACACCCGGCCGATCGAACGCCCCGAGAACCAGTCGAAGTTCTGCTACATCCACGACCCCGACCACACCATGATCGAGCTCGTCTACCACGGCCGCCGCCCCAACTAAGCCTGCACCTACGGGAGTTCACCCCATGCCTATCGCCGACTCCGACGGCACCTCCATCTACTACGAGCGCCACGGCAGCGGCCCGGCGATCCTGTTCGTGCACGGCAGCGGCGGCCACCACGCCGCCTGGTGGCAGCAAGTCGCGGCGCTGCGCGACGAGTTCACGGTCCTCACGATCGACCTGCGCGGCTTCGGCAAGTCCGATTCATCCATGCCTGAGTTCGACGGCCAGGACTTCCCCGGCGACGTCGCCGCGGTCCTCGACGCCGAGGACCTCACCGACGCCATGCTGGTGGGCCAGTCCATCGGCTCCGTCGCCGCCCTGCGCGCCGGCCTGATGCGCCCCGAACGCGTCTCCTGCGTCGTCCTCGGCCACTCCCTCGGCGGCATCAGCCACCCCGAGCTGAAGGAACTGGCCGCCGCCGACCGTGCCGAAGCCGTCAAGCTGCCTGTCATCGACCGCCTGCTCACCAAGCAGTTCCAGCAGGAGCGTGCCGATCTCACCTTCCTGTTCCAGCAGATGGGCACATTCAACGTCGCCAAGATGCAGGACCTGCGCAACCTCGACACCAACGGCCCCTTGCTGGAGGAGATCCAGGCCTCAGGCATCACGGTCGCCTTCCTCGTCGGCGAGCAGGACGCGGTGCTCAGCGTGAAGACCGTGACCCGCGCCCACGAACTGCTGCCCGGCTCCCACCTGGAGATCGTCCCGGGCGCCCCGCACTCCATGTACTGGGAGACACCGCAGCCCTACAACGCGGCGATCGCCCGCCTGCGCCGCACCCTGACCGCAAAGGAAGCAGTATGAGCAGCCTCACCTTGGACGCCGCCGAGGAGATCATCGACGCCGCCCACAAGCGCGCCCAGGTGATCGGCAAGGCGGTGAGCGTCGCGGTGGTGGACGCCGGCGGCTTCCCGATCGCCATCCGCCGCCCCGACGGCGCCCGCCCCCTCACCCCGGACATCGCCCGCGCCAAGGCCTACACCGCGGCGATCATGCAGCGGCCGGGCACGATGCTGAAGAAGTGGCAGGAGAGCCAGCCCGTCTTCTTCTCCCAGCTCTCCCAGCTCCCCGGCGCCGCCCTGCCCATCATGGCCACCGAGGGCAGCCTCACCATCAAGAAGGACGGCGAGATCATCGGCGGCCTCGGCATCGCCGGCGGCACCGCCGACGAGGATCAGCAGATCGCCGAGGAGGTCCTCCAATCCCTCGGATACGAGCTGGAGTTCGCCGCCTGGGGAGTCACGGGCAAGCCGGCTTCGTCCTCGTCCGGAAAGGATGCGTGAGTCATGGCGGATACCTTCAACTACCGCATCGACCACCACGGCAGCCTGGTCCGCCCCACCGACCTCGCCACGACCGGAGTGGCGCAGGCGGTCAAGGACACCGTGGCCTACCAGCGCAAGCTCCGCTCCACCGTCGTCACCGACGGCGACTTCCCCCGCGAGGACTTCCGTAGCGCGGTACTTGACGGTGTGTCAGGTCTCCGTCGCACCGACGCGACGGATTCCGAGGGTCTGGCGCGCTGGGTCGCCGAGTCGCTGCCCAAGGCCACCGGACCACTGCTGGCGGACTGGACGGCACAGCTCGCCGAGCTGACGGTCATCGCGCCGAAGGCCTCGCTGCCCTCCCCGG
Source organism: Streptomyces sp. 4N124 (assembly GCF_052245395.1). Lineage (NCBI taxonomy): Bacteria > Bacillati > Actinomycetota > Actinomycetes > Kitasatosporales > Streptomycetaceae > Streptomyces > Streptomyces sp. 4N124. The sequence goes on along the minus strand of NZ_JBQQBS010000009.1, from coordinate 97,892 downwards.
CCTACCTCGCCGCCACCACGTACCAGCCCGGCCTCGGCGTCTCCTCAGCCCGCGAACTGGGTGAGACCCTGGCGGAGATCATCCAGGCGGAGATCGACCTGCTGATATCCAGGGGCGTACGCCTGATCCAGCTCAACAACCCGCTCCTGCTTGGCCAGTTGGTCACGGACCCGGCCGACCCGGGCACCCTGTCCTTCGAGGACGCGCTGGCGGTCGACGCACTGGCCCTAGGACGGGACGACCGCCCCGAAGGCGTCCGCATCGGCATGGCCCCCGGCTGGACCGCTCCGGTCGCGGTGGACCGGGCCCGCGCCGAGAAGCTGTACGGCGGGATTCCGGCCGACCGCTGGATCCTCCCTTTCGACCAGGGCACCGCGGCCGAACTCGACCTTGTCCGGGCGCTGCCGGACGACCGCGACTTCTGCCTGGGCGTCGTGGACGCGACCACACCGGACCTGGAGGACATCGACACGGTGCTGGAACGCGTCGACGTGGTCGGCGAGTTCAAGGACCTCGAGGACGGCGCCGTGTCACCCTCGCGCGGATTCGCGGACGTGGCGAGCCGGCCGCTGGTGAGCGCCGAGGACCAGGGCAAGAAGCTCGTGCTGATCGAGACGATCGCCCGGTACATCTGGGGCAACGAGTTCTGAGACACCGCGAGGGGCGCGGGCAACTGTGCGACCAGCCACAGAAACCCCGCGCCCCAGGCGGACACAAACCCAGCGGACGTTACAGGGCCTCGGCGAAGGTCACCGACCGCTCCACGAGCAGCGGCCACACCGTCTCCACGATCAGCTCCTTGAAGTGCCCGGCACCCTTGTGGGCCTCGAAGCCGGCCCGGTCCGCATACCGCTCGTACAGCAGGAATCCACCGGGCTCGCCCTCGACGACGTGCACCTCGTAGACCTCGTTGGCGGGCTCGGCACGGGTGGCCTCCCGTACCTTCAGCAACGTCGCCCGCACCGTCTCCTCGTCGGCGGGTGCGCAGCGGTAGTGGGCGACGACCGTGTATGCCATCTCTCTCCTCCTCAGGACTGGTCCGGCCCGCCGATTCCAGCACGGATCATGCCGCCGTCCACCCGCGCACAGCGCAAGCATTGCCTGCCCCCACGGGGCTGGTGCCACTGCCCCCACGTGGTGTTTTGTCGCATCCGGCCCGCACGATCCGCTCCGCGGACGACAAAGGAAGTGATCTCGATGCGCACCCTCGAAACCCTCTTGGGCGGCGAGTGGGTGGCGACCGGCGACTGGATCGACGTCCAGGACCCCAGCGACGTCCGCACCCCGATAGCCCGTGTCCCCGCCCTCGCGGCCAAGGACGTCACCCGGGCCTACGACCACGCCGAGCGCGGTTTCGCCGTCTGGAAGCGCACCAGCCCCTTCGAGCGGGCCCGGATCTTCACCGACGCGGCCCGGCTGATCCGCGAGCGGGTCGACGCGATCGCCGCAGACGTCACCGCCGAGAACGGCAAGACCCTGGCCGAGGCGACCGGCGAGACCCTCAAGGCCGCCGACTTCCTCGACTACTACGCGGGCCTGGCCCGCCAGGGCTACGGCACCCTCCTGCACGACGTACGCCCGAACCACCGTACGCACACCCAGCGCGAGCCCATCGGCGTGATCCTGGTGATCAGCCCGTGGAACGACCCGCTGATCACCCCGGCCCGCAAGCTCGCCCCACTGCTCGCCGCCGGCAACGCGGCGGTGTTCAAGCCGGCCGGCGAGACACCGCTCGCGGGTCTGCACTTCGCCCGCGCCCTGCACGACGCGGGACTGCCGGCGGGCGTGCTGAACATGGTCACCGGCCGTACCGCCGAGATCGAGGAGGCCCTGCTCGACGACCCGCGGATCGTCGCCATCACCTTCACCGGCTCCAATGCCGTGGGTGCCCGCATCCGCCGCCGCCTCGCCGACCGCAACGTCCGCTTCCAGGGCGAACTCGGCGGCAAGAACGCCTCCGTGGTGCTGCGCGACGCCGAGCTGCCGGCCGCCGCGAAGGCCGTGGTGGCGGCCGCCTTCGGACAGGCGGGCCAGCGCTGCACCGCGACCAGCCGGGTGATCGTCGAGCGGCCGGTGTACGAGGAGTTCACCGGGCTGCTGGTCGCCGAGGTGGAGGCGCTGAAGGTCGGCCCGGGCAGTGACCCGGCGACCACCCTGTGCCCGCTGTCCAGTCCGAAGCAGCGGGACTCGGTGCTCGCCGACCTGAAGAAGGCCGTCGAACAGGGCGCCACGGTCCTGACCGGCGGCCGGGCGGACACCGAGGGCGAGCGCGAGCACGGCTGCTACGTCCAGCCGACGGTCCTCGCCGACGTCACCCCCGAGACGGACATCTGGCGCGAGGAGGTCTTCGGCCCGGTTCTCGCCGTCCGCGCGGTCGACGACTTCGCCGCCGCCGTCGAGGCCGTCAATGACTCCGACTTCGGCCTGGCGGCAGCGGTCTTCACCCGCGACCTGGGCAGCGCCTACCGCTTCGCCGACGAGGCCGAGTGCGGGCAGGTCGCCGTCAACACGACCACCACCGGCTGGGACGTCCACCTGCCCTTCGGCGGATTCCACGACTCCGGGACCGCCTACAAGGAGCAGGGGGACGAGGTCCTGCGCTTCTCCACCCGCGTCAAGACCGTCGCCGTCCACTTCGGGGAGCCGACCCGTGGCTGACGAGACGATCGGCATCGTCGGCGCCGGCATCGTGGGCCTGGCCACCGGCCGGGAGATCGCCCTGCGCCGCCCCGGTACCCGGGTCGTTGTGCTGGAGAAGGAGCACGAGGTAGCCGTCCACCAGACTGGCCACAACTCGGGTGTCGTGCACGCCGGGATCTACTACGCGCCGGGCAGTCTGAAGGCCGACCTGTGCGTGCGGGGCGTGGCGGTGCTGCGCGAGTACTGCCAGGAGCGAGGGGTGCCGTACGAGGAGATCGGCAAGCTCGTCATGGCCGTACGCCCCGACGAGCTGGGCAGGATGGAGAACCTCTACGAGCGGGCCCGCAACAACCACGTGCCCGACCTCAGGAAGGTCTCCAAGGAGGAGATCCGCGAGCTGGAGCCGCACGCCGGCGGCATCGCGGCCCTGCATTCCCCTCGCACCGCGATCACCGACTACCCCGCGATCGCCCGGGAGTTCGCCAAGGACATCGAGGACTCCGGCGGCGAGGTCAGGCTCGGTTTCCCGGTCACCTCCGTCACCGACGTCCCGAACGGCATCGAGGTCGCCTCAGGGCAGCAGCGCGTGCGCGTGGACCGACTGATCCTGTGTGCGGGCCTCCAGTCGGATTCGGTGGCCCGGCTCGCCCAGGACAAGGCCGAACCGCGGATCATCCCGTTCCGCGGCGAGTACATGCTCCTCAAGCCGGACCGCGCCCATCTCGTACGAGGCCTGCTGTACCCGGTGCCCGATCCGCGCTACCCCTTCCTCGGCGTGCACTTCACCCCACGCGTCGACGGCTCCGTCGAGGTCGGCCCCAACGCCGTCCTGGCGCTGGCCCGGGAGGGCTACCGGCTCACCAAGGTCTCACCGCGCGACCTGCTGGGCCTCGCCGCCTACCCGGGCGCCTGGAAGATGGCTGCCCAGCACTGGCGTACAGGCATCAAGGAGTACCGCGGCTCGCTGTCCAAGGCGGCCTTCATGAAGGACGCCAAGCTGTACGTCCCCGAAGTGGGCGTCGACGACGTCATACGCGGCGGCGCGGGCGTCCGCGCCCAGGCACTGGATCGCGACGGCACGCTCGTGGACGACTTCCGCATCCACCGGGCCGGCCGGGTCACCGCCGTCCGCAACGCCCCCTCTCCGGCCGCTACGGCCTCCATGGCGATCGCCCAGCACATCGTCGACGCCGCCTTCGGCGACGCCCGATGAAAACGCCCTGCGTACGGGCGCCTGCGCGCAACAACTGCTTGCGCGCCAGGGGACTCCGCAAGGGCTCAGGGCCCACCTAGCGTTCCCTTCACAGCATCCCCATCCCTTTCCGTGAAAAGAGCTGAGACATGTTCGTCGTCGACACCCAGATCCACATCTGGAAGGAAGAGACCCCGGACCGCCCCTGGGTCCCCGGCGCCCGCGAGCGCATCCGCCTCAACGGCCACCGCGAGGACCCCTTCTCGTACGAGGAGGCCCTGGAGCTGATGGACGAGGCCGGCGTCAACCGGGCGCTGATCCTGCCGCCGTCCTGGGAGGGCGACCGTATCGACTACGCCCTGGAGGCGTGCGAGGCGCACCCGGACCGCTTCGGCATCATGGCCCGCATCCCGCAGAACAAGCCCGAAGAGGGCACGGCCATGCTGAAGGACTTCGCGCAGAACCCGCACGTCAAGGGCACGCGCCTGACCTTCCACCGGCCGATCGACCGCAACTGGATGATCGACGGCACCAACGACTGGTACTGGCCCCTCGCCGAGGAGCTCGGCATCCCGACGATGGTCCACGCGCCCATCTGGAAGCGGGAGCTGGGTGAGATCGCCGCCAAGCACCCCGAGCTGAAGATCATCATCGACCACATGGGCATCATGGCCCGCTGCGTCGACGACGCCATCGGGTACTGGGTGCAGGAGACCGCCGACCTGCACGTCCACCCGAACATCTACGTCAAGGTGTCGGCCCTCCCCGGCTACTCGACGCAGCCCTTCCCGAACAACAACATCCAGAAGTACGTGCGCGAGATGGTCGACAGGATGGGCCCGCACCGCTGCTTCTACGGCACCGACATCACTCGTCTCCTGGGCCACGGCATCACCTACACCGACACCATCGAGCAGTTCACCAAGCACTGGGACTTCACCCCCGAAGAGCTCGAATGGATCATGGGCCGGGGTATCTCGGAGGTCCTGAACTGGCCGATCGAGGGCTGAGATGACCCACACCGAGCACCTGGACGGCGGGGACGCCCTCGTCTCCGCCTTCAACGCCGTTGGCGCCGACTACCTCTTCTGCTCCTCGGGGTCCGAGTGGGCCCCGGTGTGGGAGTCGCTGGCTCGCCGTCACCGCGACGGCGAACCCGCCCCGCGGTACCTGGACCTGACCCACGAGACCGTCGCGGTCGGCATGGCCACCGGCTACGGCCTCGTCCGGCGCCGCCCGCAGGGCGTGCTGCTGCACGCGGCCCCCGGCCTGTTGCAGGGCTCGATGGCCGTGCACGGCGCGCTGCTCGCCGGCGTGCCGATGGTGGTCTCCTCCTCGGAGTCCACCACGTACGGCGACGGCCCGGGCCAGGACCCGGGCGGCCAGTGGTACCGCAACCTGTCCATCGTGGGCGGCCCGCACGGGGTGGCGGAGCCCTTCACCAAGTGGTCCACCGAGGCGGCGAGTGTCCACACGCTGCCGACGATGATCACGCGTGCCGCCGAGCTGTCCTGGCGGGCCCCGGCCGGCCCCGCGTACCTGAACATCCCCCTGGAGATCTTCCTGGAGGAGTGGGACGGCCGCGAGGCCAAGCCGATCGTGGCACCGGGGTCCACGCACAGCTCGCCCGAAGAGGTCGACGCCGTCGCGCAGATGATCCGCGAGGCGGCCAACCCGGTCATCGTCACCGAGACGGCGGGCCGTGAGGCGGGCGGATTCGAGGCGCTGGCCGCCTTCGCCGAGGCCTGGCACATCCCGGTCGTCGAGCCCGACTCGGCGGTGTGCGGCAACTTCCCGCGCACGCACCCGCTGCACGCGGGCGGCGACATCGGCCCGTGGATGGACGAGGCGGACCTGATCCTGCTCGTCAACTGCCGCGCCCCCTTCTACCCGCCGTCGCGCCGCCCCTCCAAGGCGAAGATCGTGGTGATCGACGAGGTGCCGCAACGCCCGCACGTGGTGTACCAAGTGTTGTTCGCCGATCGGTACCTGGAGGGCAACGTCGCCAACACGCTGCGCCAGCTGGCCAAGCGGGCGAAGGATGTGGACGAGGCGGTGGTGACCGCCCGCCGTGCGGCGCAGGAGGAGCGGCACGCCGCCGAGCAGGCCGCCATCGCCGCCGCCGAGAGCAAGGCGGCGAAGGCGCAGGGCGTCGATCCGGTCCTGGTCGCAGCGACCCTGCGCAGGCTGCTGGAGGGCGGCGACGCCATCGTGGTCGACGAGACGATCACCCACAGCCGCGTCGTCAAACGGCACCTGCGGACAGCGGCGCCCGACTCGTACTTCTACGTGCAGGGCGGTCTCGGGCAGGGCATCGCGGTCGCCCTGGGCGTCAAACTCGCTGCGCCACAACGCCCGGTGGTGCTGACGATCGGTGACGGCGCGTTCACGTACAACCCGATCGTCCCGTCGTACGACGCGTCGAAGGCGTACGAACTCCCGCTGCTGGTCGTGGTGTTCAACAATCGCGTCTACAAGTCGATGAACCTCAACCACCGCCGCTTCTATCCCGACGGCGCGGCCGCCGAGACGGGGGAGTGGCTCGGCACCGACCTGCACCGCTTGCCCCGACTCGCCCAGTTTGCCGAGCCGTTCGGCATGCACACCGAGACCGTCGACACCCCGGACGCGCTGGCGCCCGCGCTGGAGCGCGCCCTCAAGGCCGTGACCGAGGGCACCACCGCCGTCGTCGACGTCCTCGTCACCCGTTGACCCAGGAGACATCCATGTCCACCACCCCCTCGAAGGTCCTCGTCCCCGCGGACGACTTGCGCACCTTCTCCGCCGCCCTCCTGGAGAAGGCCGGTCTGAGCGCCGAGCACGCGCACACCACCGCCGACGTCTTCATCTGGGCCGCACAGCGCGGCGTCGACTCCCACGGCATCGCCCGCATCCCCGCCTACCTGGAGCTGCTGGCCAAGGGTGTGGCCAACGCACAGGCCCAGCTCAAGGTCGAGTCGACGACCCCGGCCGTCGCCGTCCTCGACGCCGACCGCGCCCCCGGCCCGGTCGCCCTGAGCGCGGCGGCCGAGGAAGCCATACGGCGAGCCCGGGAGACCGGCATCTCCTCCGTGGGCGTGCGGCGCACCGTGCACACCGGAGCCATCGGCTACTACGTATCGAAGATCGCCGAGCACGGAATGGTCGGCATCGGCTTCGTGGCCGGCATGCCCAACATGGCCTACACCGGCGTCAAGGGCGCCGCCGTGGCCACCAGCCCGCTGGCCATCGCCGTACCGGCCCGCGAGCACGCGCCACTGCTCCTCGACATGGCCACCGCCACCGTCGCCCTCGGCAGGATCCGCCAGGCCAGGGCGAGCGGCACCCCGCTGCCGGAGGGCGCGGCCGCGACCGAGGACGGCACCCCGACCACGGACCCGGAGAAGGCCGTCATGCCGCTCCCGCTGGGCGGCGCCAAGGGGTCGGGCATGTCGCTGGCCTTCGAGCTGCTGACCAGCGTGCTGGTCGGCGCACCGATCTTCGCCGCGTTCCACTCGGACGACCCGGCCGGCCGCAAACACCGCCAGAACGCTCTGCTCATCGCGTTGGACCCGGCGGCCTTCGGCAGCGCGGACGCCTTCACCGCGGATGTGGACACCACCCTGAGCGCGCTCAAGGACCTGCCGGTGGCCGACGGCGCCGGCGGGGTGTACTACCCCGGCGAGCGCAGTGCTGCTGTGGCCGCGGGCCGAGGCAAGAACGGCATCCCCGTAGCGCCGAAGGTATGGCGAGAGCTGACCGAACAGGGCCAGAAGCTGGGCGTAGCGCTGCCAGAAGTAGTCGTGTAGCGCGCCGAAATGGACGGGCGGCTGTGTCGATGTGCGGTTCCGCCGCCCGGGCGCTGCAGCCACGTACACCCGCACTGGCCGACGGTGGGCCGTCCCGAGTCTTGAGGCGTTCCCGAACCGCTCGTGCTGTGGGCGGGCGCCGTCAGCGCCCGCCATCGCCCTCACCCGCAGTGAGACGCGCGTGACGCATGCCATTGGCCGCAGCCCCCGATCTGAGGCCGCTTTCCGTTCTGTCCGCCGAATCGTCGGGTGTCCCGTCGCCGACCTACGGTCTGGTCACCCTCAATGGCTAGAACGATTAAGTAGATTCCTGTAACATGGCGTCTACCTAATCGATTTAGTAATCGTTTCTCGCGACGGGACGCGGGATCGAGGAGGTGGCCGCCGATGTCGACCCTGCAAAGTGTCGCCGCGCTTGACGAGCCGGCGTCGCCGGCGGAACTGGAGGGGCTCCCCGCTCCCGGCCGCTGCCTGATCATGGGGATCCTCAATGTCACGCCCGACTCCTTCTCCGACGGCGGCCTTTATGCCGACACGCGCCGCGCGGTCGACCGTGGGCTGGAACTCGCCGCGCAAGGAGCCGACATCGTGGACGTGGGCGGCGAGTCCACCCGGCCGGGGGCGGACCCGGTGGCGTTGGAGGAGGAGTTGGCCCGTACCGTCCCCGTGGTGCGTGAGCTCGCCCGAGCCGGTGTGTGCACGAGCGTCGACACCGTGCACGCGCCCGTTGCCCGGGCCGCCGTCGAGGCGGGGGTGCGCATGGTGAACGACGTCAGTGGCGGGCTGGCCGATCCGGCCATGGCCCAGACGATCGCCGTTTCCGGCGTGCTCTACGTGGCCACGCACTGGCGTGCGCCGAGCCGAGAGATGGACCGTCACGCACACTATGACGATGTCGTCACCGAGGTCACGGCCGAACTCACCTGCAGAATCCGGCAGTTGACGGAACAGGGTGTCGACCCGGCTCGCATCGTCCTCGATCCGGGGCTCGGTTTCGCCAAGCGGTCGGAGCACGACTGGACGCTCCTGACCGGCCTCGGGGCTCTGCGGCAGCTGGGACACCCCCTGCTCGTGGGTGCCTCCAGGAAGCGTTTCATCGGTACGGCTCTCGCGGACGGTGGTGCCGGTGAGGTGCCGCCCGGAGGGAGGGACGCGGCGACGGCCGCCGTTTCCGCGCTCGCCGCCCTGGACGGCGCGTTCTGTGTGCGCGTCCACGACGTCCGGGCCAGCCTCGACGCTGTGCGCATGGCGTCCGCGTACCGAGCCCACCGCAGTCAGCAGCTGTAGAAGGTCTGCAAATCGCCACCCCCCGCGGGCGAGAGCTCTGCCGACAGCGACATTGCTAGATCGATTTAGTAGCGCAGTAAGCCAACCATCAGAAGGAGCCGCAATGGCAACCCCCTCCCTCCAGAACGGCATCGACAAGGCCGGATCGCCGATCAATCTGCTGTGGCAGCCGAGCGCCGAGCCGTGGACGCCTGAGATCGTCGAGCGCGAGTACGCCGGTTGGCGTCGGGAACAGGCCGCCTGGCACGAGGGCGTGGCCCTCCTCAACCTCTCGCACCACATGTACGACATGTGGATCGAAGGGCCGGATGCCACAAGGGTGTTGGCCGACCACGGCGTGAACAACTTCGAGAAGTTCGCGATAGGGCAGGCCAAGCAGTACGTGCCGGTCACCCGCCACGGCCACATCGTCACCGACGGGATCCTCGCCCGCCAGGGCGAGAACACGTACCTGCTCAGCGGCATCCCGGCCGCGCAGCACTGGGTGCAGTACCACGCGGAGAAGGGCGGCTACGACGTCGCGTTCGAGACCGACGCCTCCTCCGCGTTCCGACCCGGCGGCGGTGACCCGAAGCTCTTCCGCTACCAGATCCAGGGCCCGCTCGCGGTAGAGCTGATCGAGCGGGTCTTCGGCGGGCCGCTGCCGGAGACGAAGTTCTTCCACTCCACCGCGGTCACCCTCGACGGCCGCTCCTTCCGCGCCCTGCGCCACGGCATGGCGGGACAGGCCGGCTACGAGTTCATCGGCCACTGGGAGCATGCCGCCTACGTGCACGAGGCGTTCCTCAAGGCGGGCGAGCCGCTCGGCCTCGTCCAGGTCGGAGCCCTCGCCTACGCCACGCCGAGCGTGGAGAGCGGCTGGATCCCCTCGCCGGTACCCGCCATCTACACCGACGTCGACCTGCTGGAATACCGCAAGTACCTGCCTCTGTTCGGCATCGAGGGCAAGCGTCCCCTCAACGGCAGCTATTTCTCGGAGGACATCGAGGACTACTACGTCTCCCCGTACGAGCTCGGCTACGGCAAGGTGATCCACTTCGGCCACGACTTCGTGGGCCGCGACGCCCTGTTGAAGGCCAAGGAAGGGCCGCTGCGTACCAAGGTGACCCTCGTCCTCGACCCGGACGACGTGCGCACCGTGGTCGGAAAGGGCGAGGACCCCGGCTTCGTTCTCAGCTACGCCCGGCACCGGGTGGAAAGCGGCTCCGGCCTGGTCGGCGTCACCATGCAGAGCGCGTCGGTCGACCCCGTGGGCACCGTGCTCGCGCAGACCCTGATCGACCCCGCGTATGCCGCACGGGGCACCGAGGTCACGGTCGTCTGGGGCGAGCACCCCGGTTCCGGTACCGACGCCGAGGCCGACCTCGGCTTCCCGCGCATCCGGGCCACCGTGCAGCCTTCGCCGTTCAACGAGCATGCGCGCACCCTCTATCGGCGCGATCGCTGAGACGAAAGGGAAAGCGTCTCGTGAGCACAGCACAGACAGCGGTCGCCACCTCGCTGCTGGAGGACTTCTCCCTGGAGATGACCGGGAAGGACGTTCCCAAGCTGGAGGGGGCCCGCGACAGCATCCCGCAGGGCACGCGCATCAACGTCACCTTCCTCGGCAACGAGGACCTGCGGATGCGCCTGGACGCGGCCCGGAACGTCAAACGGCTCGGCTTCGTCCCCGTACCGCACATATCCGCCCGCCGACTCGGCTCCCGGGCCGACTTCGAGCAGTTCCTCGCGGGCCTGCAGGCCGACGGCACGTCCGACAACGTGTTCCTCGTCGGTGGCGACCCGGCCCACCCCGAGGGCCCGTACGCCGACTCCCTCTCTCTGATCGACACCGGGCTGCTGCAGGAGTACGGCGTACGGCACGTCGGCATCGCCGGATACCCGGAAGGCCATCCCGCGATCGACGGCCCGACGCTGTGGTCCGCGCTGGACAGCAAGCACACGGCGCTCGCCGCTCAGCCCCTGGTGGGCAGTGTCATCACCCAGTTCGGCTTCGACGTCGCCGCGGTCCTTGCCTGGGTGGAAGAGGTACGGCGCCGCGGCATCGCCCTCCCGATCCGCATCGGCGTGCCCGGACCTGCCGGGGTGCGCCGGCTCATGTCGTACGCGGCCCGTTTCGGGGTCGGCACCAGCGCCTCCGTCGTCAAGAAGTACGGCTTCTCGCTGACCAATCTCATGGGAACGGCGGGTCCGGACCGCTTCCTGCGCGATCTCGCCGTGGCCTACGACCCCGCCCGGCACGGCGACTTGAAGATCCACTTCTATACGTTCGGCGGGCTCAAGGCCACCTCCGAGTGGGCCGCCCGCTTCCGGAAGGAAAGCCTGGCATGACCCTCACGCAAGATGCCCCGGTCCGCACCGCGAAGGACAAGTCCCCTGCCCAGCAGGCCTCGTTGATCGTGCAGGGCGCCGACGCCACGGGCATCGTGGCGGCCGTCGCCTCGGTGCTCAGCGACCACGGAGCCAACATCGTCTCCCTCGACCAGTACTCCGACAACCCGCAGGGCGGCGCCTTCTTCCAGCGCACCGTCTTCGGACTCGACGGTCTCCAGGCCGCGTTGCCGACCCTGCGGGCCGACCTCGACAGGCGCCTGGTGGAGGGGCTGGGGCTGAGCTACACGCTGCGGGACATGTCGGTGCCCAAGCGGGTCGCGGTCTTCGCCTCCAAGTCCGACCACTGCCTGCTGGACCTGCTGTGGCGCCACCGGCAGGGCCAACTGCCCGTCATGGTCGCCATGGTGATCTCCAATCACCCCGACGTGGCCGAGGAGGTCCGGAGCTTCGGCATCCCCTTCTTCCATGTCCCCTGCCAGGGCACGGACAAGTCGGCGGCGGAGGCGGAACACCTGCGGCTGCTGAAAGCCAATGTCGACTTCGTCGTCCTGGCCCGCTACATGCAGATCCTCTCCGGCGACTTCATCCGGGAGGTCGGCGTCCCGATCATCAACATCCACCACTCCTTCCTGCCCGCCTTCATCGGCGCCGGCCCTTACGCCAAGGCCAAGAGCCGCGGGGTGAAGCTGGTGGGCGCCACCGCGCACTACGTCACCGAGGACCTCGACGAGGGCCCGATCATCGAGCAGGACGTCGTCCGCGTCACCCACGCCCACACCGCCGCCGACCTCGCCCGCCGGGGCGCCGACGTGGAGCGCGCGGTGCTCTCCCGCGCGGTGCTCTGGCACGCCGAAGACCGGGTCATCCGCGACGGCAACCACACCATCGTCTTCGCCTGACGGCAACCGCCCGGTGCGGGGAGAGGGGTCCTGTCGTGCGCCACACCGCACGCAGGCCCCCCGCCCCCGCCCGGTCCGATCGTCGCTCACCACAAGAAAGCGGTTCGCCACCATGACAACCACCATCGACGGCACCAGGATCGCCCAGCGGATCCGGTCGCAGGTCGCCGAGGAGGTCGCCGCAGCTGCGAGGTCGGGACCGGTCCCTGGACTGGCCACCGTCCTTGTCGGCGACGACCCGGCCAGCGCCGTGTACGTCACCGCCAAACGACGCGCGATCAGGGAAGCCGGAATGCGCGACGTCCACCGCCATCTGCCCGGGCACGCGACCCACGACGACGTGGCCGCCGTACTCGACGAACTGGCCGCCACCCCCGAGGTCTCCGGGATCCTCCTCCAACTCCCGCTGCCCCGGCACCTGGACGCGGCCCCCCTGATCGACCGCATCCCCGTCACCAAGGACGTAGACGGCCTCACCACCGCCAGCCTCGGCCGCCTCGCCCGCGGCGAACGGGGACTACGCCCCTGCACCCCCAGCGGCGTCATCGAACTCCTCGACGCCGAGGGCATTTCCCTCAAGGGCGCGAAGGTCGCCGTGGTCGGCTGGGGCGAGCTCGTCGGCAAGCCCCTGACCAACCTGTTGCTGCGACGCGGGGCGACGGTGTCGGTGGCCCACGAACACACCACCGACCTCACCGCGGTCACCCGGCCCGCCGACATCGTCGTGGTCGCCACCGGCGTACGCGGTCTCGTCGGCCCCGAACACATCAGGCCGGGGGCCGTCGTCATTGACGTCGGCATCCACCGCACCCCCTCCGGCCTGACAGGCGACGTTCGCTCGCGCGAGCTCGACGGCATCGCCGGACGCATCACCCCCGTCCCCGGCGGGGTGGGCCCGATGACCATCGCGATGCTGCTGGTCAACACCCTGCGGGCGGCCGAATGGGGTGCCGAGCTTGAGGCCGTCGCGGCCTGACCAGCCGTCCGCGGCAAGGAAGTTCGGACTGGACCAGGCGCCTTCCCTGGCGCTGCTCGGCGGACGTCTCGCCACCGGCCTCGCGGATGTCACCAGCGACCCGTCGGCCCTGGACTCCGAGGGCTTCTGGGCGGTGGTGGCCGACTTCGAGGGCCGACTGACGTGTGCCCGCTTCCGCGACGTACGACGGATCGAACACCGTCACATCCCCACGGCACCTTGGCGCGGACCGCGTGCCGATGCCTGGTCCACCTCGCTCGACCGCCGCGCCTACATGGACGGAGTGACCCGCATCCGTGAGCACATCGCAGCCGGTGAGATCTACCAGGCCAATCTGTGCCGGGTGCTGACCGCCCCGGTCGCGCCGGACGCCGATGTCATGGCGCTGGCCGGGCCGCTGGCCCGGCACAACCCGGCTCCGTACGCGGGAGTCGTCCGTCTACCTCGGCACGGGGTGGAGGTGGTGACCGCCTCGCCCGAGCTCTTCCTGCGGCGGGACGGGCGGGTCGTCGCGTCCGGACCGATCAAGGGAACCGGGCGCACGGAGGCCGACCTGCTGGAGAAGGACCACGCCGAGAACGTGATGATCGTCGATCTGGTCCGCAATGACCTCGGCCGCGTCTGTGTTCCCGGTTCCGTGACGGTCCCCGACCTGTGTGCGGTGGAGAAGCATCCGGGGCTCGTCCACCTCGTGTCGACGGTGCGGGGTAGCCTCGCCGACGGCGCCGGCTGGCCCGAGCTGCTGGCGGCGACGTTCCCGCCCGGGTCGGTCACCGGGGCGCCCAAGGAGAGCGCCCTGCGGATCATCGAGGCACTGGAGGCATCGCCCCGCGGGCCGTACTGCGGCGGCATCGGCTGGGTCGACGCCGACCGCGGCCAAGGCGAACTGGCCGTCGGCATCCGCACGTTCATTGTCGACCGAGCCGGAGGACTCCTGAAGTTCGGTACCGGAGCAGGCATCACCTGGGGCTCGGACCCCGAACAAGAATGGCGGGAAACCGAACTGAAGGCGCGTCGGCTGCTCGCCGTCGCGAGCGGAGGTCCGGCATGGCAGTAGAAGAAACTGCGCTCGGCCGACACGGCGCAGCACGCGAGAGAAAGACGGCTCAGTGAGTGCCGCGAAGCCCAGCCCTGGCACTGGACCGACCCGGTCCGCTCGGTGCCCGAGGCGTGGCGGGTAGCCGTCAGACTGCAACTGAGCACACTCGCGTGGGTATCCGAGTGGCGCTCGTCAGTGAGATGGGCCTGCTGCTGAGCCCGTTGGTCGCACGACTGACCCACGGGTCCCGGCCTACGTGATGATCGCCTGCCGACTGATGGTCGCAGCCACGGCAATGCAATTCCCGACTAGCTCGACGCACCCGCTCCACTCGCCTCCTTGCCGTGGCGGCTGGTGCTGCTCGGGACCGGACCGGCGTTTCCGTCCCGCCCCAGCTCGCCGGCATGACTTCGAACGGGCAGCAACGCCTTCCGCCAGCTCCGCGCGCAGGGACCAGCTCTGCTGGGCGCGAGCCCTGCCCTGCGCAGTGGATCGATCTAGTCGCGTAGAGTAGCCCTCAGCGCTTAATCGTTCTAGAGCTTGACGCCGCTTGGTGCCACTGCTCGTGGGCGGGTGGGCGTAGTCCGACGAAGAGGGAGTGTGCCGGCATGGGCCGTTCAGGCCGGGTGACGTTGAACGACGTGGCCAAGGCGTCTGGCGTGTCGCGGGCGACGGTGAGCTTCGTCTTGAACGATGACCCACGGCAGACGATCTCCGAGGCGACCCGGCGGCGGGTCCTGGAAGCTGCCCGCGACCTGGGGTACGTCGTGCACGGGATCGCCCGCGCGCTGCGCGAGGGAGCTTCGCGCATCGTCGTGCTCCACGTCGACCACGGCATGGAGGGCAACTTCTCCCGCAGCTACGTCCGGGGCCTGGACGAGGAACTGGCCGAACACGACCACGTCCTCCTCGTCCGCCACGGGCACGAGGCGCCCGAGGCCACGCAGAAGATCCTCGACGCCATCGCTCCGCGGGCCGTGCTCCGGCTCGGCGAGGTCTACATGCAAGGGCACGAGCCCATCGAGGAGGACTGGGAAAACGGGTTCGCCGCCAACGCCGCCCTGCAGATCGGCTACCTCGCAGAACGGGGCCACACTCTGATCGCGATGGCGATGCCCGACCACGACTTCCCGCTGACCGAGGCCCGCCTCGGCTTCTCCCAGGAGGCCGCCCGGCGCCTCGGGCTCCCGCCCCTCGAGCGTTTCGTCGTACCGCGGCCCCGGGAGTCCGGCGCCGCCGCCGTCGAGGCGTTCCTGGCGGAGCACCCGGATGTGAGCGCCGTCGCCGCCTTCGACGACGACATTGCGCTGCGCACCCTGACTGCCCTGCGCGACCTCGGGCGGCGCGTCCCTGAGGACGTCGCCGTGATCGGCTTTGACGAGACCGAGTACGGCTCCCTGTCGACGCCCGCGCTCACCACCGTCCACATCGACGCCGAGATCCTAGGACGGATCGCTGCCCGGACCGCCCTCGGCCTTGACCCGCAAGGACTGGCACCGGTGCACGGCCGCATCGTGGTCCGCGCCTCCGTGTGACCGGGTTATGTAGTAGCCACCGAGCGGCATGCCGTCGTTTCGGCGTACTCAAGGTGCCGACCCCTGCCGGAAGTCTCCTACCCGGAGCTGATGGGGCTGTCTTGTCAGTCGAGCGTCAGTGGAAGTCATCGCCGCCGTGTCATCGCCGCCGTGCGGATCGTCTGTTCGGCGCTACTTAATTGATCTAGTTATTCCTTTGTGACGGACGAGCGAAGCGATCATGGGCAGACACTGCGATCTGTTCTCCGCCTGAGTCCCCGGGGCTGCGGGAGGGGTACTGCCTCCAGCCATTGCTGTAGCTGCAGATGCCGAAACTGGTACCCGTCACCCCGGGGTCTCTTGCGTGATCGAGATCTGTCCGGATTCATCCGGTGAGGCCGAGGACGGTGCAAGGGCCTCAGCAGCCGCGGGCCGTGCGGCGTAGGGCGGCGGCCATGTTGACGTGGCCGTCCTGGCGCTGCACGCCGATGGCGAGGTTGCGCAGGCCGGCCATGACGCGGGAGAGGCGGCCGACGTGGATCTTGGAGTCGTCCTCGCGGAAGGTGTGGTCGCGGACGTGGTGCAGGAGGTTTTTCGATCTTCCAGTGTCCCCTGATCCAGGCGGCGAGCTGGGTGCCGGTCGCTGCGCCGGGCGGCGGACTGGTGATCAGGTAGACGCGCTCGATGGTGAGCTTGCCGCTGGTGAAGTCCTTCCTCCAGCGCACGACTTGGAGGGCCTGGCGAGCGTCGGGGTACTTGAGGTGGGCAAAGGCGGCCGTCTTCGGCCGCCGGAAGTCGTGGGTTCGACCCGCTTGCGGAGCAGTGCGAAGCCGGCGCGTCCGAACATCTGGCGCTGAGCATCTTGATCCTGTTGACGTGCTCACGACGTCTCCGCCTTGGGTAGTCTCTGGGTGGGCGGGTATCCCTTTGCCCGCAAGAAGATGTCCAGAGCGAGTGCGACGATGTCGCCGTGCGCGATGTCGGAGTCGGCGTTGTAGCGGCGGATGCGCCGTTGGAGCTGGAGCACGTCGGGGACCGCATAGTTGAGTTGCCCGCGGCTGGTATGGCGACCGCTGACGATCTCCCACGTGTCTGGATGTGGGGTGAACGGGTCTTCGTGGCAGCTGGATTGCGTTTCGAGCGCGTCAGCCAGGTCTCGCAACTGACGGGCGTGGTGGGAGAGATCGGGCATGGTTCCTCCGGCCGTGGGTCCACTATTCGACTAGTGAGCCGCCTATTGGCCTAGTGGGCTATTGGAATAGTCGAGCGACGGGTGGCCGTGAACGAGCTGAGCGTTCGCGACCACCCTGGGGACGTGCGTGTTAGAAGCCGCGGGTGGTGAGCCATTCGTCCAGTGCGACCGCGACGATGTCGCCGATGGGCAGGTGGTCGAGTTCGTTGTCCAGAGCGAAGCGCTTGATTCGCTTCTTCAGCTTCAGCGCCGCGGGGACCGACGAGTCGAGGCTCTCGCGCGTGATGATGCGTTGGTTAAGTACGACAGCGGTCTCGGGGATGTCCTTGGGGCGGCCGGGTCCCTGGCCCCACGGGGTTCCCTCACGGGGTGTTGCCCCCGGCCGGGTGCTCTGCTCCTGGTGAGATCCCGGAACATCGGTCCTCACAGGGAAGGCCGTACCGCCCGGGACCGGAGTCACGGCCGGCCGCACGGCAACATCAGCGGTCGGGGAGACTGCCTGGGCTGGACCGGCCTGCGGAACCTGCTCGATCGGTTGCGTGGACTGAGCCGCAGGTGCCGGGGGCTCAGCAGTGTGGGCCACGACCTGCTCCGGTCCCTGCGGCGAATGCCCAGAGGGAACCGGCTGCACCGCGGCATGTACCTCGGCGGGGTGAGCCTGCTGGGCGACCGGGGCCTGGGTCTGCGGCACCTCGGAGAGCATTCCGGTCGGGTTGCCCTGCGCTGCAGTGTCCACGGGGGCCGTGGAAGGGTGCTGGGCCTTGGACTCGTCGATCGCGGGGCGGCCTTCGTCCCGTGCGGCGGTCTGTTCGGCGGCGAACTGCTCGGGCGTGAGTTCGGCGGCAGGGGGAGGGGGTGGGGTCGTCTTCTTGGCCCCGCCCAGGGCGCGACCGCTGGTGCGGCGGGCCGGAGGCTTCGGCCTTTCGTTTTTCTCGCTCATGCGGTGAGTTCCTTCATCAGGTTGGTGTACTCGCTCAGTTCGGTGGGGATCTCGCCGAAGGCCTCCATGTAGTGCACCCAGGAGTGGATGGTGGTCTCGGCGAGCGGGAACGGCTCGTCGCGGTCCGGGCCGATGCCCTCGCCCTTCTCGGGCTCCAGCAGCTGCTCCTTGGCCCGGCTGGGCAGGCTGGTGCGGTCGTCGGCCTTGACCATCACGACGTGGGCGGTGACGCCGTGCTCGTTGCGTGCTGCGGCGCGTTCGGCCTCGTCGAACGTGGCCACGAGCTTGCGGCGCTCGATCTTGGTGGGGGCGACCGGCACGAGCAGGAGGTTCGCCTCGGTGACAGCCTCGTGGAAGATGCGTGCACTGCCGCCGCCGGCGTCGACCACGATCGCGCCGAACTCGGCGCGCTTGGTGTGGATGTATTCGGCGATGTCGTCGAACGGGTATCGCTCGATGACCAGGTTTGCGGGGATGTCGAAGCCGGCTGCTTGGGCGACCTTGAACCAGTCGTAGGCGGACTGGCTGGTGGCGTCGGCGTCCAGCAGCAGCGTCGGCAGGTCGAGGACGACGGCGTAGTAGAGGGCGATGAACCAGGCGGAGGTGGTCTTGCCGGTGCCGCCCTTGAGCATGCCGACGACGATCACGAACGCGTCCCAGACGTGTTCGGTGGCGGTGGCCAGGGTCTTGAGTCGGGTGTTCTCGTTCACGTGTGCTTGATCTCCTGAAAAGGGGAAGGGGTGTTGTTTGGTGCGCGTGTTGGCGAGCGGGCCGGTGACGGGGGTGCCCGTGCTGCCCTACCGGGGCCGGAATGGCGCACAGCCGCGTTCTTGATCTGCCAGGCAGGGTGGGGAACACCCACGAGGACGTGGGAGTTCATGGTCGTTTCTTCGTGTCGTGGGCCGGTCCGTGGGTGTGCTGGGGCCGCATGCGGGTGCCTGCTTGGTGCAGGAGCCGGTAGACGCTGGCGACGGAGTAGCTGTACTCCGTGGCGAGGTCCGGCACGGTGGTGCCGGCCTCGTACCGGGCCCGCAGGGACAGTGCGAGCTTGCGCCGCTGATCGGCCCGCGCTGCGGCGCGCATGCGCAGCGTCTGCTGTGTCGTGCGCACCGTGCCGCCGGCCTCGATCAGCAGGCGCCGGGCACCGCGCCGCGTCTCTCCCGCGGCTGCCGCGAGTTCGGTGAGGGTTGCGCCGTGCTGCTCGTACAGGGTGCGAAGCCGGGCGGCGAGGCGCTGGCGTGCCTCTGGGTCTTGGCGCATCCGACGGGTCTGCCACGAAGTGCGCATGACGGTGCCGGCGTCGTGCAGCCGGTTGAGAACGGTGCCGTAGGACA
Source organism: Streptomyces sp. 4N124 (assembly GCF_052245395.1). NCBI lineage: Bacteria > Bacillati > Actinomycetota > Actinomycetes > Kitasatosporales > Streptomycetaceae > Streptomyces > Streptomyces sp. 4N124. The sequence goes on along the minus strand of NZ_JBQQBS010000009.1, from coordinate 78,757 downwards.
GGCCGCTGGCGGTGACGAGTTCATCGACCGTGGCACCGGACTCGTACTGCTGGCGCAGGTACTGGGGCGTCACCGCCTGGCTCGCGTCGGAGGTGGGTGGGGGATGTGGGTTCATGCGACGGACTCCCATTCGCTGAGGGCTTCGGCATGGGCAGCGGCCAGCTCGTCGTAACTGCGCTGGTCTGCGGGCGTGATGAGGATCAGGCGGCCGTCGGTGGCGACCCGCCAGTCGGCGGCCGGATGTCCTGTGACCGGGTCGAGGACGCGCCCGTCGGGGGCGTGCCACGTGGGCGGGATCTCGTCGGGGCGCAGCGTTGGGACAAGGACGGCGTGGCCGTCGCGGACGATGACGAGAGCCCTGCTGCGGTGTTCCGCAAGCCGGTCCAGTGCCCGCTGGTAGGCCGCACGCTCGGCCGCGTGCAGGGCCTTGCGCTGGGCAGCAACGCCCCTGGTGCCGTGTTGCTCGGCGATGTGGTCCCAGCCCTGTGCCGGTGCGTGGCCGTTGTCCACGTCTGGGAGGCGGATACCGAAGCCCTCCAGCGCACGTGGTGCGAGGGCCCAGGTCTCCCCGGTGTGCTGGATGAGACCGTGGTCGGCGAGGCGTTTCAGGGTCCTATAGGTGGTGGCGCGGGAGACCGAGGAGGTGCCGACGAGTTCGCTGACGGTCTGGTGGGGGCGTTGGTGCAGGGCGCTGATGATCATGAGGGCGGAGCTGCCGAGGGCGTGGTGGGCGAAGGCGTCGTGGCCCATGAGCCGGGCGAGGACGGTGGAGTCGATGTCGGCGGTCGTGGCCGTCTCAGGGGTGGGCCACTCCTCAAGTGCCGGGTCGGGGGGGAACTGAGTGGTCCACGAACGAGACGGCAGAGCAGGAGCATCGTCACCAGGGGCACTGCCGTCGTCGAGGTACCAGGTCGAGCCGTCGCGGCCGTGGCCGACCCGCAGGCGGCGCAGCCAGCCCTGCGGCTTGAGGACGGTGTCGTAGACCGCCCGCAGCGTCGTGCGGGAGATGCCCGCTTCCTCCGCGGTCTGCCGTTCACTGGCGTGGTGCAGGGGGCCGCCCGCGATCTCCGCGAAGGTCAGATGCGCCCGCAGCACCCGCAGCGCGGTCCGTCCCCGTTCCCCGCGCCAGGGCGTCGTCTCGACGCGGTCGCGCAGCGCGGCGAGAAACTCGTACGCCTCGTGCCGGGAGCCCAGCGCCCTGGTGGTGCTGACCGCTTCAGAGGCGCCGGCCCACACCCGGCGGAGGTAGTCCAGGGCGCGCGACTGCCCGGAGCGCAGCGCGATGTGCCGGGCGTGGCGTCCGCCTTCGTGCTCGGGGTGCAGCAGGAGCTGCGCCAGCTGGTCGAGAGTTCCGCCGGCGCGGGCCACGTGGCAGGCGATGGCCGCGGTGATCCGGTGCCCTTGCTCAGCTGCGCCCTGGCGATTCGCGCGCAGGATCACGGTCCGGCCGTCGGAGGCGAGCCTGCTGTAACTGCCGGTCGCGTAGCGGCCGGTGAGGTCGCCGAGCAGGATCAGATCGGCCGCAGCCGAGGACAGTCGGGAAAGGCCCAGGGGGCCGCGACGGCGGGTGTGCTGTCGTTGGGGGAGTAGCTGGTGGATGCTGTCTGTCACGGTGGGGTCGTCTCGCAAAGACGTGGACGCCACCCAGGCCCGCTAAAACCACGGGTGGTGTCCGGACCGACCTCCATCGGTGCCAGCGAGGTCCCCAGGATGTGCCGTCCTGGAGGCCTTCGTGTGCCAGGCCCCGAGCGGAGGCAGGCGTCCCCATCGCAGCTCGACCGAGGTCGAAACAGAGCACCGCCAAAGTCACCCACTCGTGATCCACACCGGCCAACTCAGGTCCCCCAGAGGGCAGTTGCAGGGGCTGTTGCCTCTGACTGCCTCTGAGCGACCCGGGTCGAACGGGGGTCGAATCAGAGCGATTTCCTCTGACTGCCTCTACTCGCCTCTGCAACCCGTCCTAGCAGGTCACAGCCTCATCGCCCCCACACAAGCGCAGGTCAGAAAGATGCGCTAGCTGTACCACTGGTTCCTGGCGAAGGCGGTCATGTGCGGCATCTTTGCGGCTCCCGTCTGTCTGCTGTGGTGTCATCCTCGGGAAGGGCGTCACGGTGCCGCAATACGCCTTCCGTCTCGCGGAAGGGATTCGGTAAACCGCCTGGTGAGAGCAGGTGCTTGTCCCTCTGGTCAGCCCTCCCGCGCACCCGTCAGTTCCGGGCGGCCTGACAGGGAGCGGCACAATGACTCCGCCGCGCAGTCGGGGTAGAAGCCGCTCCACTGCGCGGAGATCTCGTGCGTGCCGCGGGCGAAGACCGCAGCGCGGTTCGCCTGGAGGTAGGCAACGCCTCCCTGGGACCAGTGCGGAGGCGTCTCCAGCAGCCGTGCCAGGGCGGTCAGGGCGACGCCGTACTCGTGCTTCCACATCGCGACCAGGTCCTTCCCAGTGCACCCCTCGCAGGGGTGGGTCGAGAAGTGCTCCGCCGAGCCGTGGCCGGTATCGATCAGGCGGGCCAGGCGCCGTTCGTCACCGGCGCAGGCGGCTTCGTAGACCGGTCCGATGACCTTGCGCCAGGACGCGGCGAGGTCCGGGGCGACCGATGGGCCGTCACTGACATTGGGCCCGGGGCACGGTGGTGCCGTCCGCGAGAGGGCCGGGGTCGGCGAAGGCCTCGACTCCGACGGTTGCCGAGGCTCTGTGCACCCCACCAGAAGGGCGGCGAGGAGGCATGCGGCGGACAGTCGGTGGACGAGGGAGAGGGGCGACACCGGGCGCACTCTCACTCCTCTTCGCAGGGGAGGGACGGGTTTTTGTCCGGGCCGGAGGCCTGGCAGAACGAGAGGCCGTACTTCCCGTACTTGAAGACCCGTCGGTAGCTGTCGGATCCTTGCTTGAGCCCGGTGACTTGGAAAGGGCGTCCTTGGTCGTCCATGACGGTGTGCTTCTTTCGGTCGCCGACCATGTAGGTCACCCGTAGCCGGAACGTCACGTGGTACCGCAGCGATGTGGCCCGGAGCACCACGACGTGCTGCTCATGGTGGGCCAGGACGATCGTCTGCCGGGCGAAGAACGGCGGCCCTGGCTTCAACGAGTCGTCCTCGGCGTCGAACACCGCCTGGCGGACGATGGGAAAGGGTCTGTCCAGGTCGAGCAATGTCGTGGACGTGGCTGAGCCGCTCTGCGGCGGTGCGTCGAACAGGGTCCCGGCGAGCGGATCGGAGCGCCGTACGGAGACCGGCTGGATGTCGAGGATGTTGACCTTCTCGGCGCGACGGCCCGTCAGTGTCAGGCGCAGCGTCAGGTCCTCCAAGTTGACCGCGCCGGCGGAGCGCAAGAGCGCGGTGAAGCCGGGAGAACCTGCGGCCCCTGGGTCTGCCAGCAGGCGGGTCTGCTCGGCGCTGGGCCGGAAGTCGCCGGGTGTCACCGCACTCCTCCCTTCGTCGTTCAGGCGGATCAGATCGACGGAGACCGAGAAGTCAGGCCCGTTGCCGGCCCGGTCCTGGGTCCGGTCATGCGAGGAGAGCCAGCCGCCGATCCGGTCAGGCAGTGCCGTGATCTGCTCCTCGATCGACGTGGCGACTCCCAGGAGCACGATCGGTATGAGCCACGCGTGAAACCTGCGCACGCGAGCGGCAATCCTCGCCAACATCGTGGAACCGATGCCCTGTGCCCGGCTGATGGTCCCGGCCGGTCGACGGTCCCGGCCCCCAGTCGCGTGTACAGAGGGCCTGCGTTGCCGCGGTGGCCTGAGCCGCGGGCGCCTGGCAGGAGGCACGCCGCTCCTTTCGCCTTCGGTGTTTTCGGCACGTCAGCATGCCACCGGGCGCACGAGGCAGGTGGGAAAACCCATGGGTAAGCACTTCAACGGGGTGCGATTGACGAGGCGTCAGGCGTCGAAACGGTCGCGTGCGCTCTCGATGCGCCCGAGGTGCTGGTGGGCCCAGCCGCACATGGCGTCGACCGCGGTGCGCAGGGCCCGGCCCGGCTCGGTGAGGGTGTACTCGACCCGCGGCGGCACGGTGGGGTGCACCTTCCGGTCGACCAGGCCATTGCGTTCCAGCATGCGCAGGTTCCGGGTGAGCACCTTGTGGCTGACGCCCTCGACCTGTGGGTCAGCTCCATGCCTGTCGTTCCTGGCCGCGGGGGTCGTCGACCTGGGTCCACTCGGCGTCGATGCGCATCGTTGACCTGCGCTCGGTGTCGTACGGGTCCCAGCCGGGGTTGCCCGTCCTGGCGAACCGGACCCAGGTCTCGTGCATGCGGGCGGCGAGACGGGCGGGTGGCTTGTCGGGGCCGAGCAGGGCGGCGGGACCGTGCAGTTGGGGGAGGCGCACGAGATCGAAGACGAAGGGCAGCTCGACCGCGTGGGTGGCGCCGAGCTCTCCGTCCAGGGCGTGGGAGCGCCAGGCGAACTCGTAGGCGTGGGTGGCGGATTGGGCATGGGTGGCATGTGCGCCGGCCAGGGCCCAGCTGCCGGCGCCGAACAGCGCGTCGCCCATGATGGCGGAGCGCAGCTCGCCGAGGGACGCCTCGGGGCGTGTCTTCCGGTACGTCTTCACGAGTTGCGCAGGATTGGGGTGCGAGCGCGTCGCCGCGTCGTCGACGTCTGCGGCGGTCGAGGTGGCGTACTTGTCCACGGGGACCAGGTAGAGGTTGCCCTCCTCCGTGTTGGTCCCGATGAGCAGGTCGATGCCGGCGCCGAGGCCGGCGGCGACGGAATCGGCGGGCTGCCTGTCGAGGACCAGACTGAAGGGGCTGAGTCCGATCAGCGGGTCGTGGTGTGTGGCGGTTTGCAGGTCGATGCCCGCGAGCCGTGAGGCGGCGTCGATCAGGCGGTCGTCGGAGATGTCCGCGAAGGCGTCGACGTCGGGCTCGACGCCCAGGTATGCGGCGGCTGCCTTGGTGACGCGGGCTGCCTGCTCGGTGGTGAACGCGCCCAGGCCGCTGCCGCTTTGGACGATCGCCCGGCCGAAGAGGCCTGTGGCTTCGGGGGTGGCGAGGACGCCGCCGACGATGGTCGCCCCGGCCGACTGGCCGAAGAGGGTGACGTTGCGCGGGTCACCGCCGAAGGCGGCGATGTTCTCCCGCACCCAGCGCAGCGCGGCGACCACGTCGAGCAGGCCGCGGTTGGCGGGCGCACCGGGGATGTCGAGGAACCCGGCGATGCCGAGCCGGTAGTTGAGGGTGACGAGGACGACCCCATCACGGGCGAAGGCGGAGCCGTCGTACAGTGCGGACCGCGTCGAACCGGCGACGAATCCGCCGCCATGGACGAACACCATGACCGGCAGGTCGTCACCGCCGGCGGCGGGCGTCCAGACATTGACGGTGAGGTAGTCCTCCCCGCGGCGCCAACCGGTGCCGAAGTAGGGGGACATGTCCACGCTGCCGAGCTTGCGCTCGGACTGCGGCGCGTTGGGTCCCGGCACGGTGGCGTCCCGTACGCCGTTCCACGGCGCGTGCGGCTGCGGCGGCGCGAACCGGCCGGCGCCGCGGGGCGGGGCGGCGTAGGGGATGTTCAGGAAAGTGGCGGTGCCGTCTTTCTGGCGCAGGCCGCGGACGGCCCCCTGCGCGGTGGTCACGATGGGGTCGGGGTGGTGGTTCACAGTGGTGCCTCTCCGCGGACCTCAGCCCTGCTCGGCGTACGGGGCGAAGGGAGCCCAGCCCTTGATGGCGAACTTGCTTCCCTCACGCACCACTTCGGCGGCGCCGTGGCCGGCCAGGTGGGCGGGGATCACGAGTGCGTTGTTGTCGGCCGCCCAGCCCAGCACCTTGCGGCGGGTGGCGCGGGCGCCCGCGGGGTCCTCGCAGAAGCAGCTGTTGGCGTCCGGCTCAAGGATCTGCACCGGGCTGTGCAGCATGTCGCCGACGAACACCGCGCGGTCCGTCCCGGAGGCGAGGGTCAGCACGGAGGAGCCGGGGGTGTGTCCCGGGGCCGCGTCCAGGCGCAGGTCGGCATCGATCTGGTGGCTGTTCTCCCACAGCAGCGTCCGGCCGGACTGGTGCACCGGGGCGACGCTGTCCTCGAAGACGTTCTGGTTGCCGCGGCCGAACAGCGTCTTGTGGTCGTTCGCCGGGTTCCAGAAGTCGAAGTCGTCCTTCGGCATCAGATAGGTGGCGTTGGGGAAGGTGGGCACCCACTGCCGCCCGTCCAGGTAGGTGTTCCAGCCGACGTGATCGACATGGAGATGCGTGTTGATCACGATGTCCACGTCCTCGGGCTCGACGCCGGCTCGCGCGAGATGGGTCAGGAAGTCCGTTTTGAGGTGGCTCCAGACTGGCGCGTACGGGCGCTCCTTGTGGTTGCCCACACCGGTGTCGACGAGGATGGTCCTGCCCGCGCTGCGCAGCAGCCAGGTCTGGATCGCGGAATTCACGATATTGGTCTTGGAATCCAGAAAATGTGGGGTCAGCCAGGGGGTGCTGTCTTCCCAGATTTCCTTCGGGCTTTCTGGGAAGAAGGCGTCGGGCGTCATTTCGACGGAACCGTAATATTCCCAGACCCGGGTGATCGTGACATTGCCGAGCTTGATCTGTTCCATCGTGATTCCTCAAGAATTCGGACGCTTTCCCGGAACCGTACGAGCGGCCCCAGGACCCGCGGTATCCGTCATGTGACTGCACCCATCCGGATGCCCCGGTCACCGGGCCGGGCCGCTTGTAGCCTGGGCGGCGACAAGGCAACCCACGGCTCCGCTCGAAGAGCCACCATTCCTGGAGACTCCGTGGACGATCACACAGGCGGCCCCCGTGCGGTCGCTGGACCGGAGTCGGACGTAAGAAAGCCGATCGTCGGCCGGGACGCGGAACTGGCACGCCTCTTTCGTGCGGTGGACTCGGCGTCGGCCGACCCGGTTCTGATGCTGCTCGGCGACGTGGGCATGGGAAAGAGCGCACTGTTGGACCGTGCGGTGCGTCGGGCCGAAGCGAGCGGCGCTCGTGTTCTGCGCGCCGAGGGCAGCGAGTCGGAGTCAAGCCTCGCCTTCTCCGCCCTGCATCAGCTGCTGCGGCCGGTATCGGCCGCGGTGGACGAGTTGCCGGAGAGGCAGCGGGCGGCGCTGCACGGCGCATTCGGTGCGAAGTCGGCCACGGCGGAAACCGACCTGATGCTGATCGGAGTTGCCGTCCTGGGTCTGCTTTCGGCCCTGGGGGACCGAGGGCCTGTGCTCGTGGTCCTGGACGACGCGCAGTGGTTCGACCGTGCGTCCCTGGACGTACTGTCCTTCGCGGCCCGACGGCTGGCAGGGGAACCGGTCACCATGCTGATCGCAGCCCGCGTCGGCGATCACCTCCCGGGGGTCGACCGGCACGTGGCGACGCTTACCCTGGGGCCGCTCGACAACGCCGCGGCCGGCCGACTGCTGGACCTGCAGCCGCAGCGCCCCACCGGCCGGATGAGGACGCAGATCCTCGCCCAGGCCGACGGCAACCCGCTGGCACTGACCGAACTGGCGAAGACGGCCACCGCATACGAGACGGCCGCGGGGCCGCCGTACGCCGGTCCGCTCCCCGTCACCGATCACCTGGAGCGGATCTTCGCCGCTCGCCTGAACGCCCTGCCGGCTCCCACCACGCGTGCGCTGCTGCTCCTGGCCGCCATGGACACCGTCGACTCCGCCGTCGCCGTCCCGGCCGCGCTGCCGAACGCGGAGGACGACGCTTGGCCGCCCGCCGAGCAGGCCGGGCTGGTCCGGCGTACCGGCCGCGGCCTCCGGTTCAGCCACCCCCTGGTCCGGTCGGCCGTGTACCACGCCGCGTCCGTCGATGCCCGGCGCACGGCCCACCTCGCGCTCGCCGAACTGCTGCGGGGCGAGCCGGACCGGCGAGCCTGGCACCTCGCCGCCGCGACCACACCCCCGGACGCGGCCGTATCGGCGGAGCTGGAACAAACCGCCGACCGGGCCCGGCGTCGCGGCGGCCACGAGGCAGCGGCCAAGGCCCTGCAACGCGCCGCCGAACTCGCACCGCGCGGGGACAGTGCCCGGCTCCTTGTCGAGGCTGCCGCGGAGGCCGTGCTCACCGGTGACCTCGCCTGGGTCGAGGAACTTGCCTCCGCGGTACGGGCACGTACCGACGACGCGTCGCTCCTCGCAGGCGCCACCGCGCAGGTCGGACGACTGGCGGCACTGACCGTGCGCCACACCGTGGTCTTCTCCCGACTGGCCGACGCCGCCGAGGAGTTGGCGCTCGCACAGCCTGCCATCGCGCTGGACCTCCTGGCCGGCGCCGCCGTGGTCCGCTTCTACTGCGGAGAGGACGTCCAACAGCACCGTATCCAGGCCGTCCTGCAGAGCCTTCCCGAGGACGCGTCACATGCATGGCTACGCACCTGGGTACGGGCCGTGACCGACCCTTTCGGCAACAGGGCCGAACTGCTCCTGCTGCTCCCGCAGGTCGCAGCCGAAGCGCGACGCCACCCCGACCGGCTCACCGCTTTCGCGATCATGGCGTGGCTGCTGGACGAGACCCCGCAGGCCGTCCGCGCCTTCGACGAAGCCTTCGACCACTGGGGTATGCGCGGACCGCTGCCTGAGGGACTGGGCGGCGCGGCTGCCTGGAGCTATGTGGAGCAAGGATCGTGGGGGCGGGCCCGGGAGGCATGCGCCCGCAGCAGCGCGCTCGGTTCGACGGCCGGCCTCGACCACGCCGTGGCATGTGCGGCCGCTGTGGACGCCACCGTGCTGGCCTACCAGGGCGACGCGACGGCGGCCCGCGCCCGGGCCGAGGACGCGCTCGCCCTGATCGACCCGCTGGAGAGCCGATCGGTCCGCGTCTATGCCCGTCGTGCGCTCGGCGCCGCGGCTGCCGCGGAAGGCGCGCACGAGGCGGCGTACGACCAACTCCGCATGGTCTTCACGGCAGATGGCGCACCCGTGCACTACCACGCCTCCTATCCGGCCCTCGCGGATCTGGCCGCCGCCGCCGTGCGCAGCGGTCGGCGCGAAGAGGCCGCCGCGATCGTCGAACGTGCCGCACGCGCGCTCGCGGCGGGCGCCTCACCCCGCCTCCGCGCGCTGATCAGCCGCGCGCGTGGCCTGCTGGCAGACCCCGAGGACGCCGAGCCGCACTTCCGGGCGGCCCTGGCCGACCCGGTGCTGGAACACTGGCCCTTCGAACGCGCCCAGACCCTGCTGGACCTCGCCGAGTGGCTGCGGCGCCGTCGACGCATCGCCGAGGCGCGAGCTCCGCTCACCGAGTCGCTGGAAACCTTCCGGCGGCTGGGCGCGCGCCCGTGGATCGAGCGCGCCCGGGCCGAATCGCGCGCCGCCGGCCTCGACGTCACGGACTCCACCCCCGACGCGCTTGCCGAACTCTCCCCGCAACAGCAGCAGATCATCAGGCTCGCCGCCCGCGGACTGACCAACCGTGAGATCGGCGAGAAGCTCTTCCTCTCCCCGCGCACGGTCAGCTCGCATCTCTACCGCAGCTTCCCCAAACTGGGCATCACCGCTCGCTCCCAACTGCGCGACCTCATCGAGGACACCCTGGCCATGGCCAACCACCAGGAATGAGACCACGAGGAGAAGGCGGCAGCGCATCTCTTCTCCTGTGAGGTCACTTCCGCAACCCACGTCGATGCCTCGGCGTCCAACTCCATGACGGACGGCCGCCGATCACCCGGGAGAGCACGTGGCGAAGAAGGACCAGACGACGGACGCGGCAAGGGAGAAGGACCGCGAGAGGTGGATGGCGCGTTTCCAAGTACGGCTGGCCATGCAGCCGGGCGTGGACCGGGCAGTCGTGCTCCAGGCGGTCAAGGACGTCACCGCGCATTGCGCGGACACGGGAGAGCACCCGCAGACCGCTTTCGGTGATCCGGACGCCTACGCCGTGCAGGCCGCCGCGCGGCTGGTGCCGGAGGACCGGGCGGCGCACGCGAGGCGGCACAACGCCGTGGTGGACACGTTCAGCTCGGTGCTCAAGAGGGCCAGGGACGTCCCCGGTCTGTGAGCCGGATCTGGCCCACCTGTCAGACCGAACGCCCTCGCCCTGCCGGTCGGTCAGGGCACGGCAGGGCCGGTGATGAGGCGGCCCTTCGAGTCGTACGGCCAGACGTTGGGTGTGCAGCCGAGCATGCCCTTGATCTGCTGCATCATCGCCGGGGCCGGCTTGCCGGCGCCCGGGCAGGTGACATGGCCGTGGCCGAGGAAGTGGCCGACCTCGTGGTTGATGATCAGCGCCCGGTAGGCGTCCACGTCGTCGGCGTACACCGGGGTCGCCAGCAGCCACCGTTTGAGGTTGACCATGACGTCCTTGCCGACGCTGCAGTTGACCTCGCCGCCGGTGTCCAGCCCGTATTGGCCGCAGATCTTGTCGACCGTGCTCGCCGTGGCGAGCCGTACGACGAAGTCGGGCGTGCCACTGGAGATGCGGCGGAACGCGGACTCGCCGTCGGCGGTCCAGCCGCGCGGGTCGGCGAGTATGCCCTCCACCTGCCGGGCGACTTCGGCGGGCGACTGGGTGAGGCCGTCCTCCACGACGACCTCGTAGCGCAGCACCCGGCTGCCCTGGCCCACGGTGTCGCTCTCGCCGGCGGCGGTGGTGAACGTGCCGGGGCCCGAAGGCGGGATGGCGGCGGAGGAGGAGGCGTCCGGGGACGGGTCGCCCATTCCGCTGGGCTTGCTGTCGGTGTGCTCGTCGCCGTCCGCACTGCTGCTCGGCTTCGTGGACCGGTCCGGTGTCGGCAGGGGAGAAGGTGACCGGGTGGGGGCAACGGGCGCGTCGTGGGAGTCGGTTGCGGAGGTCTCCGGCGGTGTCCGGTGCACGGCCAGAGCGGTGGCCGAGGCCAGCACGGCGATCGCGGCGAGGCCGCCCAGCAGGGGTCCTTTCCCTTTCCGGCCGCCCCCGTCGGCGTGTGCGGGGCCTCTGCGGCGACGACGGCGGGACCGCGGGGGCGGCGGCGTCGCCCCATGCGTGGAGGTGGTCATGGCCGTCAAGGCTGTGCACGCGATGTGATGAGATGTGGCCCGAACGGTAACGAAAACGTAACGGTCGATCTTCGGCCGGGCTATGTGATCGTCCCGTAACAGTTCCCGGCCGGACCTCGTACCCGCCCTCAACCCCCTTGATCCGTACGGATACTGGGCGCATGCCACGTGTCCTGCTCATCGAAGACGACCGCGCCGTACGGGAGGGCGTCGTGCTCGCGCTGCGCCGTCAGCGACACGACGTCAGCGGCGCCGCCACCGGAGAGGACGGGCTGGCCCAGCTGCGGTCCTTCCGGCCGGACGTCGTCGTGCTCGATCTGATGCTGCCCGGACTGAGCGGTCTGGAGGTGTGCCGCCGGATCCGCGCCGAGGACCAGGTGCCGATCATCATGGCGACCGCCCGCGGCGACGACACGGACATCGTGGTCGGGCTCGAAGCCGGAGCGGACGACTACGTAGTGAAACCGGTGCAGGCACGCGTCCTGGACGCCCGTATCCGCGCCGTCCTGCGCCGGGTCGGCGGCACACCCGTCGACGGCGGCATACCGAAGATAGAGACCCACGGCGCCCATGGTGAACTGGCCATCGACCGGGCCGGGTTGACCGTCACACGGCAGGGAGAACCGGTCGTCCTCGCTCCCTCCGAGCTACGGCTCCTGCTGACGCTCTCGGCCTCGCCCGGTCAGGTGTTCTCCCGGCAGCAGCTGCTGGAGGCGGTCTGGGAGCACAGTTACCACGGCGACTCACGGCTGGTGGACGCCTGCGTCAAGCGGCTGCGCACCAAGATGGGCGAGCCGGCGGGGCAGCCGCGCTACATCGAGACCGTGCGCGGCTTCGGCTACCGGTTCCGGTCCCGGTGAAATCACCGCTGCGCGGACTGCGCGGCCGGCTGCTCGTGGCCTTCGTGCTGGTCGCCGCCGTGGCCACCTTGACCACAGGCGCCCTGACCTTCCGTGAGGCCCGTGTCGGAGTGCTCCAGCAGGGCCAGGACACCGTGATCAAGCGCCTGCGCCAGCACGTCAACGGTGTTGCGCCGGCCATCAGTTACCCACCCGTCCAGGGCGACCTGGAGTGGGTCGCCGCCGAGGTGGCCCGCGCCGAACCGGCACAGAACTGGCGTGTTCTGGTCACGTATCGAGAACTGCGCGCCACCTCCACGCCCCAGGACGGCTTCACCGAACTGACCCCCGCCATGCGCGCTGCCGTGGCCGCCCGTAGGGCCGCCGTCTTCCAGCGGGTGTCGACGGACGGACGTTCCTCGCTCGTCGTCGGCGTGCCCATCACCCTCGAGGCGTCCGGCGAGTCCCCCGCGTCCGGGATCGTCGTCTTCGTCACGGTGCCGCAGACCGCCGAACAGGGCTACGTCGACGCCCTGGTCACCGCCATCGGGCGGGCCGTCGTGCCGGCGCTCGGCCTGGCCGTCCTCCTCGCCCTGCTGGCCGCCCGGGGCGTGCTGCGCCCGGTACGGGAGCTGCGCCGCGCCACCCGCAGCATCGCCGAGGGCCGTCTGGACACCCGGCTCGCCGTCAACGGCTCCGACGAACTCGCCGATCTCTCGCACACCTTCAACGAGACCGCCGCGGCCCTGGAGGAGTCCGTGTCGGAGCTGCGCCGTATGGAGGCCCGCGCCCGCCGCTTCGTCGCGGACGTGTCGCACGAACTGCGCACGCCCCTGGCCGCGATGTCGGCCGTCACCGACATCCTGGACGAGGACGCGGCCGGGCTCGACCCGGACACCGCCACCGCGGTACGGCTCATCAGCGAGGAAACCGTGAAGCTCGCCCGCCTGGTCGACGACCTCATGGAGATCTCCCGCTTCGACGCGGGCGCGGCGGGGCTGCAGTTGGACGACATCGACCTCGCCGAGTCCCTACGGCGCACCCTCGCCGCCCGCGCCTGGCTGGACCTGGTGGACGCCCGGCTCCCCGGGTCCGGCGAACTGCGCGGCCGGGTCGACCCGCGCCGCCTCGACGTGGTGGTCGCCAACCTGGTGGGCAACGCGCTCCGACACGGGGCCCGGCCCGTACAACTGCGCCTGCACGCAAGGGAGATGACGGACCCCGGCGCATCGGGGTGGGCCGTCATCGAGGTGCTGGACAGTGGGCCTGGCATTCCCGCCGACGTTCTGCCCCACGTCTTCGACCGCTTCTACAAGTCGGACACGGCCCGGACCCGAACGGAGGGCAGCGGCCTGGGCCTCTCGATCACGGCCGAGAACGTCCACCTGCACGGCGGCACCATCCGGGCGGCGAACCGGGCGGAGGGCGGCGCGGTGTTCACGGTCGAGATCCCCCTGCGGCAACCCCAGCATCAGCCGCCGCCTCAGCCCCCGCAGCAGCCCCTGAAGCAGTCCATGCAACCGTCCTTGAAGGAGGGGGAGTCATGAGCCCCGCCCCCCGGTCGCTCCGGCCCGCGCTGCTGTGCACGACCGCCCTTCTGCTCGCCGCCTGCGGCATCCCCGAGACCGGCGTGGTGGAGACCGGAGAGCCCGCCACCGGCATCCGGCCGGCCCAGGTCTCCTACTTCGTCAGCGAAGGCACCCTGGTTGCCGTCCGGCGCCTGGGCTTCACCTCGGTCGACATCGAGACAGCCGTGGCGACGGTGTTCCAAGGGCCGGACGTCAGGGAACGCCGTAGAGGCATGACCACCCAGCTTCCGCTGCTGACGGGCGCTCTTTCGGTCCGCACGGACGGCGGCGGCGAGGTGACGGTCGAACTGCCCCTGGGTACGGAGCCGTTGACCGAGACGGCCGTTGCCCAGCTGACCTGCACCGTCGCCTACGCCCGGTTCGACAGCGCGCCGACGTCGGTGACCGTGACGGTCCCCGGCGCCTGGCAGACCGAAGGCTCCAGCGATTCCTGTCCCTCCTGATCAGCAGGGCCGCCGCCACACCCTGAGTCCCAGCATCCGTCGGTCGGCCGTCCCGCACCTCTCGTACCGACGACTTTCACATGGGGGCCATCAGACCCTTCCCTGACGTTTGGTGCTCTTGGAACACTCCTTCCGCGCGCGTTCCGTCATATAGATCCGACGGGTCGAACACCCCCAAGGGAGAGGTCCCTCACCCATGCCCGAAGTCAACCGGCGCCGATTCCTCCAAGTGGCGGGCGCCACCACGGCCTTCGCAGCACTGTCGAGCAGCATCGAGCGCGCCGCCGCGCTCCCCGCGAACCACCGCACGGGGTCGATCGAGGATGTCGAGCACATCGTCGTCCTGATGCAGGAGAACCGTTCTTTCGACCACTACTTCGGGGCGCTCAGAGGCGTCCGTGGCTTCGGTGACCCGCGGCCCGTCACCCACCAGAACGGCAAGTCGATCTGGTACCAGTCGGACGGCACCAAGGACCTGCTGCCCTTCCACCCGGACGCCGACGACCTCGGCATGCAGTTCCTGGAGGGTCTGCCGCACGGCTGGTCCGACGGGCAGGCCGCCTACAACGGGGGCAAGTACGACAAGTGGATCCCCGCGAAGGGCTCCACCACCATGGCGTACCTGACCCGCGAGGACATGCCGTTCCACTACGCGCTCGCCGACAAGTTCACCATCTGCGACGCCTACCACTGCTCGTTCATCGGCTCGACCGACCCGAACCGCTACTACATGTGGACGGGCTACACCGGCAACGACGGTACCGGTGGCGGCCCGGTCCTCGGCAACGACGAGCTGGGCTACGGCTGGACCACGTACCCCGAGCGGCTGGAACAGGCCGGGATCTCCTGGAAGATCTACCAGGACATCGGCGACGGTCTGGACGCGGCCGGCTCCTGGGGCTGGATCCAGGACGCCTACCGCGGCAACTACGGCGACAACTCCCTGCTGTACTTCAACAAGTACCGGGAGGCCAAGCCCGGCGACCCCTGGTACGACAAGGCCCGCACCGGCACCGACGTGAAGAACGGCGACGGCTACTTCGACCGGCTGAAGGCCGACGTCAAGGCCGGCAAGCTGCCGCAGATCTCCTGGATAGCCGCCCCCGAGGCCTTCTCCGAGCACTCCAACTGGCCCACGAACTACGGCGCCTGGTACATCGCGCAGGTCCTGGACGCGCTCACCTCCAACCCCGCGGTCTGGGCGAAGACGGCGCTGTTCATCACGTACGACGAGAACGACGGCTTCTTCGACCACGTAGTGCCGCCGCTCCCGCCCAAGTCCGCCGCGCAGGGCAAGTCGACGGTGGACGTGGAGCCCGACCTCTACAAGGGCGACGCCAACCGGGTGGCCGGTCCCTACGGCCTGGGCCCGCGCGTGCCGATGCTGGTCGTCTCGCCCTGGAGCAAGGGCGGCTACGTCTGCTCCGAGACCCTCGACCACACCTCGATCCTGCAGTTCATGGAGCGCCGGTTCGGGGTGCGCGAGCCCAACATCTCGCCGTGGCGGCGGGCCGTCTGCGGTGACCTGACCTCCGCGTTCGACTTCTCCCGCAAGGACCCGCGCCCCGTCGACCTGCCGGACACCGACGGCTACGAGCCGCCGGACCGCGAGCGCCACCCCGACTACAAGCCCACCCCGCCCGCCGACTCGCGCCTGCCCAAGCAGGAGCGCGGTCTGCGCCGGTCCCGGCCGCTCAAGTACGCCCCGTACGTGGACGGTTCGGCCGACACCGCGGCCGGGAAGTTCACGCTCACCTTCGCCACCGGCGCCAAGGCCGGCGGTGCCTTCCACGTCACCTCCGGCAACCGGACCGACGGCCCGTGGATGTACACCACCGAGGCGGGCAAGTCGATCGCGGACACCTGGAACTCGGCGTACTCCAGCGGCTCGTACGACCTGACGGTGCACGGCCCGAACGGCTTCGTGCGCGCCTTCAAGGGCGCGAACAAGACCGCCGGACCCGAGGTCACCGCCCGGCACAGGGGCGACGACCTCGAGCTGACCTTCACCAACAAGGGCTCCGCGACGGTGGAGCTGAAGGTCGCGAACGGCTACAGCGGCCGGACGCAGCGGTTCGTGGTGCGGCGCGGTGCCACCGTGCGGCACAGCTTCGACCTCGGGGCGAGCGGGCAGTGGTACGACCTGACGGTCACGTCCGCCTCCGACTCCGCGTTCCTGCGGCGTTTCGCCGGACGGGTCGAGACCGGGCGTCCCGGGGTGAGCGACCCGGCCGTCATCACTGAGTGACCGTCACTGCAATGGGGCGGTAAAGCCTGATGCGTACGGGATGGCCGGGGCTGGTCAGGTGCTGGTGTGCTCGGGGTAGTGTGCCCCGGTGACCACGCATTCGAACACACCTGCAGGCTGGTACGCCGATCCGCACGGCGCGCCCCGGACCCTCCGCTACTGGGACGGGGCGCAGTGGACCGAGCACACCGCGCCGGACCAACAGGCGCAGCACGCCGGGCCGGTGCCGCAGCAGCAGCCGGCCGTTCCAGTGCAGCAGCAGCAGCAGCCGGCCGGTCATGATCCGCGGGTGCAGCGTCAGGTGCAGCAGCAGGCCGGAGTCGCCGGGGGCGGCTCCGGCGGCGGCACCCTGTTCACCGAGCCGGTCCTGGTGGTGAACCAGAAGGCCAAGCTGATCGAGCTGACCAACGAGTACAAGGTCATGGACCAGCACGGCAACCAGCTCGGCTCGGTCGTCCAGGTCGGGCAGAGCGCGCTGAAGAAGGCGCTGCGCTTCGTCGCCAGCCTGGATCAGTACATGACGCACAAGCTGGAGATCCGGGACGCCTACGGTCAGCCCGTGCTGCTGCTGACCCGGCCGCGCAAGTTCATCAAGTCCCGGGTGATCGTGGCCCGTCCGGACGGACAGCCGGTCGGTGAGATCGTCCAGCAGAACGTCTTCGGGAAGATCAACTTCGCGATGATGGTGAACGGCCAGCAGGCCGGCGCGATCAAGGCGGAGAACTGGCGGGCCTGGAACTTCGCGATCGTGGACCACGCGGACAACGAGGTCGCCCGGATCACCAAGACCTGGGAAGGCCTCGCCAAGACGATGTTCACGACCGCGGACAACTACGTCCTCCAGGTCCACTACCAGCTGCCCGAGCCCCTGCTGAGCCTCGTGGTCGCGACGGCGCTGACCGTCGACACGGCACTCAAGCAGGACAAGCGCGGCCTGGGCTGACGTACTCAGAGCGGTGTGAGGTGCCCCGGTTCTGTCCGCCGGGTCACCAAGGCACGGTCCGGCAGCGGAGTCGCGGGCACCAACGCCGGTTCCGGTGACGCCGATTCGGGCTCCAGGGCGAGTACGGCGGCCACCGGGTGGTTCTCGGGCGTGACCCGGGTCAGCAGCACCACACCCCATGACGCCAGCGCCGCTCCCGCCAGCGCGAGGAGCACACCGAGCGCGCCGCCCCGCAGCCCCTCGCCCAGCAGCGACAGCCCGATCACCGCGGCGGCCACCGGGTTGGCCAGCGTCAACACGGCGAGTGGGGCACCCAGGCCGCCCCGGTACGCGAACTGCGACAGCAGCAACCCGCCGACGGCGAAGACCGCGACGAGCAGCGCCACCCCGATCACCTGCCGGCTGAGCAGCGGGCCGGAGCCGTCCGTGGCGGCGACCGTCACGGTCTGCGTGAGCGCGGATCCGACCCCGGAGGCGAGGCCGGACGCGGCGGCGTGCCGCAGCCCCGACCGGTCGCCCGGCCGCCCCAGCAGGCCGATCAGCGTCGCGCTCACCCCCGCGACCGCCAGCGCCTCCGGCACGCTCAGCACCTGGCCGGGCTCGGACCCGGACGCCGCCACGACGAGGATCGCGGCGAGCCCGACGAGCGTGAACACCGTGCCCCGCCACTCCACCGCGCTGACCCGTCGCCCGGCCATCCGCGCCCCCATCGGCACGGCGGCGACCAACGTGAGCGCACCCAGCGGCTGTACGACGGTCAGCGGACCGTACCGGAGCGCCACGACGTGCAGGACCGCGCCGGACGCGTTGAGCGCGACCGAGGACCACCAGGCACCGGTGCCGAGCAGGCGCAGCAGGCTCGCCCCCTTCGTGCGGGAGGCCAGCCGTTCCTGGGCGACGGCCGCTGCCGCGTAGGCGACGGCGGAGAACAGGGACAGGATGACGGCGACCGTCGTGCCGCTCATCGTCCGGCCCCCACCAGGACATGCTCGTCGGCGGGCGCGAGCGTCTGCTGCCCGCGTCCGGCGGTCGTCCGGGTCCGATGCGGCAGATGGATCATGGCGAGGGCGAGTCCGAGCATGGCGGCCGCCACGATCGCGTCGAGCCAGAAGTGATTCGCCGTGCCCACGATCACCAGCAGCGTCAGCGTCGGATGCAGCAGCCACAGCCAGCGCCAGCGCGACCGCGTCGCCACGATCAGGCCGATCGCCACCATCAGCGCCCAGCCGAAGTGCAGCGACGGCATCGCCGCGAACTGGTTCGACAGGGTGTCCGTCCGCGGTGAGCCGTACACGGACGGCCCGTACACGTGCGCGGTGTCCATCAGGCCGGTCGCGGCCAGCATGCGCGGCGGGGCCAGCGGGAAGGCCAGGTGCACCACCAGCGCGGCGGCGGTGACCGCGGCGAGGATCCGGCGGGCCCAGACGTAGTGCGCCGGGCGCCGCAGGTACAGCCAGATCAGGAAGGCCGCGGTGGCCGGGAAGTGGACGGTGGCGTAGTAGGTGTTCGCGAGGTGCACCAGCGTGTCGTCGTGCAGCAGCAGGGACTGCACCGCACCTTCGCCGGGGAGACGCACCGCTCGTTCCAGGTCCCACACGTGGTGTGCGTTGCTGAAGGCTTCGCCGGTGTGGCCCGTCGCCAGCATGCGGCCGAGCTTGTAGACGAGGAAGAGCCCTGCGACGAGCAGGAGCTCACGGACGAGCGGCGGCCGCGCTATCGCGTCGGTCTCCGCTTCGGCAGGCTCGGTGCGGGCATTCATCCCCCGGCCCTTTCTCGCTGACGTGGTGCTGTGGGTTGAGCGGGTGGCTCACCGGTACGGCGTTGTACCGATACGGCTCGGTGCCGATACTAGGCCGTTTCGATACGCCACTGTACCGATACGGCGGAGTACCGGTACAGTGGCGTATCGATAGACGTACGCCACACTGGAACGCAGGCCCGGCAGGGCGCCGCCCACGAGCGAGGAGAAGAGTCCATGACGTCGCAGGCCGCGGACGGACCGGAGACGGTCGTCGCCTCGCGCCGCTCCAAACTGACGCCCGAGCGTGAGCAGGAGTTCTTCGACGCCGTGCTCGAACAGATCCGCAGCTGCGGATACGACGCCGTGACCATGGACGGCGTCGCCGCCAGCACCCGGTGCAGCAAGTCCACGCTCTACCGGCAGTGGAAGACCAAGCCCCAGTTCGTGGCGGCGGCGCTGCGCTCGAACCGCGAGGTCCGCTTCGCGGGCATCGACACCGGATCACTCGCCGAGGACCTGCGCGAGGTCGCGCGCGCCGCGGCCGAGTGGTCGACGAAGGACACCACCACGCTCCTCCAGGCGCTCGGGCACGCCGTCATGCAGGACAAGGAGCTTCAGCAGGCGCTGCGTGAGGCGCTCGTCGAGCCGGAGGTCGCCGCGCTGGAGGAGATCCTCCGGCGTGGGGTCGAGCGGGGCGAGATCGCGGCCGACCATCCCGCGCTGCCGTATGTCGCGGCCCAGATGTTCGGCGTCCAGCGGGTGCGACCGGTTCTCGAAGGGGAATACGCCGACCCGGACTACCTCTTGAGATTCGTGGAGGCCGCCGTGCTGCCGGCACTCGGCCTGACCTGAGACCCAGGCCGCCGTCCACGGGATGACTGGACGGTGACCTGTCCGCGCCGCACCGTGGGGACGGGGGCGGCGCGCACCCCCCGGCCGGGTGGGGTGCCCTTTGAGCGGAGGGCGCCCCACCCGGCCGACTCATGTCCGGGGCACGGAAAAGCGGCTCACACGTCCTGGCCGCTGCCGCCGCCGGACGCCACCTTGATGCCCTTGGTGATCTCGTCGAGGACGGTCTGCTTCTCGCTGACGTCCACACCCAGCCGGACGACGACGATCTGCTGCGGGTTCGCGGGCGAGGGGAAGGCGAGCGACTCGACGTACCCGTCGGCGCCCTTGCTGGTGACCGCCTTCCAGCGGACCTGGTAGCCCTTCTGCCCGGCCACGGTGACGGCCTTGGAGGCCAGCACCTCGTGCGAGGTGATCTTGCCGTAGGACTTACCGCCGTACGACTGCTCGGCGTTCTCCGCGATGTCCGCCTTGGCGACCTGCTCGGCCGAGCTGCCCTCGGTGCCGAGCACGAGGGCGGGCGCCGAGTACGCGCCGCCCTTGGTGCAGGACGCGGAGGTGTCGCCGGGGCACTTGTAGGAGGCGTCCGAGGTGACCGAGGCACCGACCGACAGCTGCTGGCCGTACCAGTCGTCGGGTATGGGCATGCTGATCCCGTTGATCGGGTCGGTCACCGACCCGCTGTCGATCTTCGGCGCCTCGGACCCCTCGGGCGAGGGTGAGGGCGAGGCACCGCCGGAGCCACCCGACCCGCCGTCACCGAACGGACCGCCCTGGCCACCGGATCCGCCCTGTCCACCCGGCCCGCCCTGTCCGTCCGGCCCCTGCTGCGAGCCCGCCGCGCTGCCGCCCCCGCCGTCGTCCTTGGACAGCGCGTACACGCCCACACCGATGCTCGCGAGGACCGCGGCCGCCACCGCGACGGCTATGCCCGTCCGCAGCCCGCGCCGCGCACCGGCGGGAGGCTGGGCGGGATACATGGGGTAAGCCGGAAACGCACCGCCCGCGCCGGGCTGCGGCTGCGGCGGGGGACCCCATGCGGCGCCCGACCCCGCCGGGCGGGTCTGGTCCGTCCATGCCTTGCCGTCCCACCAGCGCTCGGTGGGAGGACCGTCACTTGTCTGCCCGGGGTCGGGGTGCCAGCCGGGAGGAGTCTCCTGCGTCATGGCCCCACCGTATGAGGCGTCGGTGAAAGGCGGATGAGAAGGCCGGGACCGGATTCGGTGCGAGCGTGCTCATTTCAGTACGAGTCGTACGGGGGACTCGGCCGCCGACGCCGGAAGGCGCAGTCCGTCCCGGCCGGGTGTCACCGAACCGAGCACGCGGGCGTGCCGTGCACCCGTGCCCGCCGGATCCGTGCCCGGCAGACCGTGCACGGTGAGGAACCCGAGGACCGCGAACGCGTACGCCTCCTTCGCGTCCGACGGCAGCCCCAGCTCGTCGGAGATGCCCACCGTCACCCCCGGCAGCAGTTCGGCCAGCCTCCTCATCAGCACCGGATTACGGGTCCCGCCGCCCGAGGCGATCACCTCCGTGGCGCCCACCCCGCGCACGGCGTCGGCGACCGTCTGGGCCGTGAGCATGGTCAGCGTGGCGAGCACGTCCTCGGCGGGCAGTGTCCCCAGCCCGGCGAGCGCCTCGTGCAGATGGCGGAGATGGAACAGCTCCTTGCCGGTCGTCTTCGGCGCGGGCAGCGCGTAGTACGGCTCGGCCAGCAGCCGCTCCAGCAGCAGGTGGTGCACCCGGCCCCGGGCCGCCAGCGCCCCGTCCTTGTCGTACTCCAGACGCCCGCCGCTGAACCCCCGCGCCGCCGCGTCGATCAGCGCGCACCCCGGGCCGGTGTCGAAGGCGGTCCCGTCAGGGGCGGTCAGGTTGGCGATGCCTCCGATGTTCAGCGCGACCGGCGTCCCCGGCCGGCCGCGCAGCCACAGCCGGTCGACCAGTGCGACCAGCGGTGCGCCCTGGCCCCCGGCGGCGATGTCACGCGGCCGGAAGTCGGCGACCACCGGCAGCCCGGTCGCCTCGGCGATCCAGGCGGGCTGCCCGAGCTGAAGCGTGCCGTGCACCCGTCCGTCCGCCACCCAGTGGTAGACGGTCTGCCCGTGCGAGGCGACCAACTCGGCCCGCCCCTCGCACAGTTCACGGTCGGCCCGCACGGCCGCCGCCGCGAACGCCTGCCCGATCCGCGTGTCCAGCCGGCACACCTCCGCCATCGTGACGGCACCCGGCGGCAGCGCCGCCGCGAGCGCGTCCCGCACCTCCCCGTCGTACGGCTCGCTCACCATCCCGAGCCGCTTCAGCACCAGCGTGTCCCCGACGAGGTCCAGCTCGGCCGCCGCCGCGTCGATGGCGTCGTACGACGTGCCCGACATCAGGCCGATCACCCGCATCGTCTCAACTCGCCTTCCTCGCAGGCAGCGTGAGCAGGGCCAGGACACTCACCGCGCACGTCGCCGCCGCGTAGTACGCCGGGACGTCCACGTTCCCGGTCCGTTCGACGGTCTCGGTGATGATGAGCCCCGCACACCCCGAGAACACCGCATTCGACAGGGCGTAGGCGAGTCCCAGACCCGTGTAGCGCACGGTAGTGGGGAACATCTCCGCCAGCATCGCCGGTCCCGGCCCGGCCATCAGCCCGACCACGGCACCGGCACCGAGCACCGCCGCGCCCTTCGCCGCGTTCGAAGTCCCCGCGTCCTGCAGGAGGTTGAGCAGCGGCACCGCGAGGACCACCACCAGCACCGCCCCCGTCAGCATCACCGCCCGCCGCCCGATCCGGTCGCTGAGCAGTCCCGCCGGGACGATCGTGAGCGCGAATCCCAGATTGGCCAGCACCGTGGCGATCAGCGCCTGCTGGAAGGTCGCGTCCAGCGTGCTCTGCAGATACGAGGGCAGCACGACCAGGAAGGTGTAGCCGGCCGCCGCCCAGCCCATGATCCGCCCGGCACCCAGCGCGACGGCCCGCGCCACCTCGCGCGGAGGCGGACTCGTCCGCTCCACCGCCTCCCGGAACGCCGGCGTCTCGTCCAGCCGCAGCCTCAGCCACAGCGCCCCGAGACCCAGCGGCAGCGTCAGCAGGAACGGCAGCCGCCACCCCCAGTCGCCCAGCTGGTCCTCCGTCAGCACCGTCGCCAGCAGAGCCGCCGCACCCGCCCCGCCCAGCAGCCCCAACGCCACCGTGAACGACTGCCACGACCCGTACAGCCCGCGCCGACCCGGCGGCGCGAACTCCGTCATCACCGACACCGCACCCCCGAACTCCCCGCCCGCCGACAGCCCCTGAAGCACCCTCAGAAAGGTGAGCAGCCACGGCGCCAGCGCCCCGACCGTGGCATACGTCGGCAGCACACCGATCAGCGTCGTCGCCCCCGTCATCAGGACGATCACCAGGATCAGCACCGGACGCCGCCCGATCCGGTCACCGAGCCGGCCGAACAGGGCCGCGCCGACCGGCCGGAAGAAGAACGCCAGCGCGAAGGAGGCGTACGTCTTCACCAGCGCCTCGGCCTCGCTGCCGCCCTCCGGGGTGAAGAAGCGTGCCGCGATGATCGTCGCGAAGTAGCCGTAGACCCCGAACTCGTACCACTCGATGAAATTGCCCACCGAGCCCGCCACCAGGGCTCGCCGGGACCGACCGGTGCCCCGCTCCTCGAAAGTCACCTTCATTCCCACGAGTATTGACGGTCCGTTACCTTCACAACAGCAGGTGGCACGCCGTTCGCGTCGCCCGCGGGCCCGCACTGTCACCCGTCCCGGGAACAGCTCCCCGGACCCGCCCGCACCGCGACGACCGGAGGGCTACGCTCGGGTTCGGTACGTCGTTCGGGCGACTTGGGGAGGTAGCGGGATGACGGAGGTACGGCCCACGCCGGCCGCCTCGGCTTCCCTGTGGGAGCGCGACCGGGAGGTCGCCGCCGTGGAGGAGGCGATCGCCACCCTGCGCGCGGACCGCTCGTCCTCGGGCAGCCTCCTGGTGTTCCGGGGCGAGGCCGGACTCGGCAAGACCGCGCTGCTGGCCGAGACCCGCCGCATCGCCGAGGCACGCGGCTGCACGGTCTGGTCGGCCCGCGGCGGCGAGACCCTGAAGTCCGTCCCCTTCAATGTCGTACGACAACTCCTCCAGCCCGCGCTGGTGTCGCTGATGCCGGAGGAGGCACGCGAATACCTCGGCGACTGGTACGACATCGCCGGCCCCGCCCTCGGCATCACGGACCCCGGCGACCGGCAGGCCGACCCGCAGGGCGTGTGCGACGGCCTGGTCGCCGCGGTGCGCCGGCTGGCCCGGCGCGACTGGCCGCTCGTGCTGCTGATCGACGACGCCCACTGGGCCGACCAGGAGACCCTGCGCTGGCTCGCCGCCTTCGCCGAACGCCTCGACGACCTGTCCGTCCTGGTCGTGGTGGCCCGCCGCCCCGGCGAGGTCGGCGCCGACAGCGCCCGCTACCTCGACGCGGTCGCCGCGGCGGCGGGCGCACCGGTCACCAACCTGAGCGCCCTGACACCGGACGCGACCGCGGGCCTCACCCGCGTCACCGTCGGCCCGCACGCCGACGCCCCGTTCTGCCGCGAGGTATGGGCCGTCACCGGCGGCAACCCGTACGAGACCGTCGAACTCCTCGCCAAGGTCCAGGACAGCGAACTCGAACCCGTCGAGGCACAGGCCGCCGAACTGCGCGCCCTGAACCGCTCGGCCCGCGGCGGCGGCCTCGTCGCCCGCCTGGAGGGACTCGGCGTCGACGCCACCCGGTTCGCCTGGGCCGCCGCGATCCTCGGCGCGGACATCTCCGTGGACCTGGTCGCCCGGCTCGCCACCATGAGCCACGACCAAGCCGTGCGCTGCGCCGAACTGCTGTGCAACGCCCGCATCCTCACCGAACCCGACCCGGCGACCGCCCGCACCGGCGACAGCGGCCTGGAGTTCGTGCATCCGCTGATCGCGACCGCCGTCTACAACTCCATCCCGCCCGCCCTGTGCACGGCGATGCACGGCATCGCCGCCCAGGTCGTCACCGACTCCGGCCGGGGCGCCGCGGCGGCCTCCCGGCATCTCCTCCAGGTCCACCCGGACGACGACGAGGAAGTCGTCGAGCAGCTGCGCGAGGCGGCCCGCGAACACCTCGCCGTCGGTGCCCCCGACGCGGCCCGCCGCTGTCTGGATCGCGCCCTGGTGGAACCGCCGCTGCCCGAGGTCCACGCGCGCGTGCTCTATGAACTGGGCTGTGCCACCCTGCTCACCGCGCCCGCCACCACCATCGACCACCTCCAGTCCGCGCTCGCCATGCCCGGCCTCGACGGCGCCGAACGCGTGGACGCCGTCTTCCGGCTCTCCCAGGCGCTCCTCCACAACGACCAGCTGGAGGAGGCCGTCCGCACGGTCGAGGCAGAAGCCGCTCGGCACGAGGAGGGCCCGGCCAAGCTGCGCCTGCAAGCCGTGCAGTACATGTGGGAGGGCATCTACGCGGGCGAGACGACCACCCCGGGCCGCTCCGAGCGGCTCGCCGGGCTCGCCGCGACGTGCACCGGCAAGGACAACTCCGAGCGTGCGCTGCTGATGCTGCGCGGCTTCGACGCCATGACCCACGGCGAGAACGCCGAGGAGGTCGTCGAAATGTGCGACCGCTCCCTCGTCAACGGCCGTCTCGCCCCCGGACTCGGCTGGACCGACACCGAGTGGGGCCTCGAACTGCTGCTGATGCTGGCCAACGCGTACGCCT
Source organism: Streptomyces sp. 4N124 (assembly GCF_052245395.1). Classification (NCBI taxonomy): domain Bacteria; kingdom Bacillati; phylum Actinomycetota; class Actinomycetes; order Kitasatosporales; family Streptomycetaceae; genus Streptomyces; species Streptomyces sp. 4N124. The sequence goes on along the minus strand of NZ_JBQQBS010000009.1, from coordinate 53,465 downwards.
ACACCGACCGCCTCGACCGTGCCGACGCCCTGTACACAGAGGCCCTGCGCGCCTACGAGTCCGCGGGCTGGAGCGGCGGCCACCTCGCCCTGGCGCACGCCTACGTCGGTCTCGGCCATCGCAGAAGGGGCCGGCTCAGGGAGGCGGAGACATCGCTGCGCGAGGGGTTGCGGCTGGCCGAGCGCGTGGGCCGTGGTCTTCCCCTGTACTGGACGGCGACCTGCAACCTCGTCGACACACTGCTCGCCCGCGGGCATGTCGACGAGGCCTGGTCGATCGCCGAGCAGCACGGCTTCGGGCCGCCCTACCCGTCCACCATCGTCATCCCCGAACCGCGCTCCGTACGCGGCCGTCTCCTCCTGGCGACCGGCCGCACGAAGGACGGCATCAACGAGCTGGAGGCCGCGGAGAAGGCCGCGAGCGCGCGGGGCCACCACAACCCGGTGATGGTCCCCTGGGCGGTCGACCTGGCCCGGGCCCTCGCCACCGAGGACCCGGCCCGCGCCGCCCGGCTCGCCTCCGAGGCGCGCCGCCAGGCCGAGCGGTTCGGCACGGACACCGCCATCGGCGAGGCCCTGCGCTGCGCCGCCGCCCTGGAGACCGGCCAGCGCGCGGTCCGGCTGGCCGCCCAGGCGGTCGCCTACCTGGAGGCTTCGCCCTGCCAGTACGAGCATGCCGCCGCCCGCGTCGAGTACGGCATCGCCGCGCGGTCCGTCGCCGAGCTGAACCGGGGTCTGGCGCTGGCGCGTTCCTGCGGCGCCGATGGATTGGTGGCCCAGGCGCGCGAGGTGCTGGAGACGGGACGCGGGTTGCGCTGAGCGCGCCGCGGAAAGTGCGGCGAACGGCTGTCGAGCGTCTGCGGCACCATCGTGGCTGGTCGCGCAGTTCCCCGCGCCCCTTTGGGGCGCGAGTCAGGTGCGCAGCAATTGGTCGGTGACCGCCGCCAAGCGCTTGCGTACCTCGTGGTCGTACGTCGCCGCGTTCGCCCTTGCCGGGCGCGTTCCGTCGAAGTAGCCGCCCGTGCCCAGGTCGCGGGTGGCGAGGGCCAGCACGCCGGGTGCGCCGTCGGCGATCGAGGTCATCGGTGCGATGCCGCCCTCGCGGACCATCGCCGTGTCCATGAAGGTCGCGGGGTGCAGCACGTTGACGGACACGCCGGTTCCGTCGAGTTCCTCGGCGAGCGTGAACGTATGGGCGGCGAGCGCGAACTTGGCGCGGCAGTACGCGGCGAAACCGTCGTAGCCGCGGGTGAACTCGGGATCGTCGCAGTCGAGCGGCTCCTGGCCGGCCGATCCGACGTTGACGATCCGGGCAGGCGGGTTCGCACGCAGCACCGGCAGCAGGGCGCGGGTCAGCTCGACCGGCGCCAAGTAGTCGACCGCCAGCCGCAGTTCGTGGCCGTCGGCGCTCAGCACCCGTCCGGAGCCGCGCGGCCCTGAGCCCACACCCGCGTTGTTGATCAGCACGTCCAGCTCGGGGTGGGAGGCGGCGACCCGGGCGCCCAGGTCGCGCACCTGGGCCAGCGAGGCAAGATCGGCGACGAAGCCCTCGGCGGTGCCCTCCGTGCGCAACTCGGCGACCAGCCGCTCCGTACGGCCCGGATCGCGGCCGTGGGCGAGGACCAGGTGTCCGGAGCGGACCAGTTCGAAGGCGATGTACCGGCCGAGACCCGAGGTGGCGCCGGTGATCAGGATGGTGGACATGCCTCCACCGTAAGCACACGGGCCGGGCATCTGCTTGGTGCCGTTGAAGCTACGACCGGCAGGGTCACCCTCAGCCGGTCTCGTCCTCCTCGGCCAGCGCCCGCTGGGCCGCCGCGAAGGCCGAGTTCGCCGCCGGCACCCCGCAGTACACCGCCGTCTGCAGCAGCACCGCGCCGATCTCCTCCGGGGTCAGCCCGTTGCGCCGCGCCGCCCGCACATGCATGGCCAGCTCGTCGTAGTGCCCGTGGGCGATCAGCGCCGTCAGCGTGATCATGCTGCGCTCGCGGCGCGAGAGCGTCGGGTCGGTCCAGATCTCGCCCCAGGCGTAGCGCGAGATGAAATCCTGGAAGCGGGCGGTGAAGGGGGTCTGGCGGTCCTGCGCCCGGTCGACGTGCGCATCGCCGAGCACCTCGCGCCGTACCTCCATGCCACGCGGGGCGGAACCGCCGAAGTGCGCCCGCAGGGCGGTGAGCACCGCCTCGGGGCATTGGGCGGGCGCCAGATGCGAGGCGCCGGGGATCTCCACCAGCGCGGCACCCGGCACCGCGTCCGCGATCTCCCGCAGATCCGCGGGTGGCGTCGCCGTGTCCTCGCGCCCGGCGATCAGCAGCGTGGGCGCGGAGATCTCGGGCAGCCGGTCGCGGATGTCGAAGGCGGCGAGCGCGTCACAGAGGGCGGCATACGCGCCCGGATCGCTCTCCCGCATGTCCTGGACCAGCCGGGGCACGGTGAACCCCGCCGTGAACCACCGCTCGTTCGCGCTCTCCGCGAGCCCCGCCACCCCTTCGGCCCGCACCAGCGCGGCCCGTTCCTCCCACGGCTTGGAGCCGCCGTAGTGGGAGGACGAGCAGATCACCGCGAGGGACTCCACCCGCTCGGGGTGGTGCACCGCGAGATGCAGCCCCACCGAACCGCCGATCGAGACACCGGCGTAACGGAACCGCTCGATGCCGAGCGAGTCGGCGAGGGCCAGCACCAGGTCGGCGAGATCACCTATGGTCGCCCCTGCCGAGATGAGATCGGCCGCCGAGCCGCCCTGCCCCGGCAGATCCCAGCGGATCACCCGATGCGTGACGGACAGCTCGGGCGCGACCTTGTCCCACAGGGCGTACGAGGTGCCGACCGAGGGTCCGAGGAGCAGTGGGGGTGCGGAAGCGGGGCCTTCGACAAGGTGGTTGAGGAGATTCAACGTCGCTCCAAAGCGCGGTCGGTGAGGGCTCCGGCGGAGCCGGTGTAGTGGGTCGGGTCCAGGTCGACGTCCCGCAACTCCGGTGCCTCGGCGAGCGGGCGCCCCTCGGACGCCAGCCGGGTGAGCAGTTCCTTGGCACGGGCCCGGCCCAGCACCGGGGCCAGCTCGGCGGACAGCCGTTCCGAGACGATCAACCCATGGGTGAGATCAAGGTGTTCGCGCATGACATCGTGCCTGACCCGCAGCCCCTCGGCCAGCTCCACGGCATCCCGGGCGGCCCCGCCGACCCATCGCAGCAGCTCCCTGAGCGGCTCCCACTCGGCGTGCCAGGCCCCGGCCGGCCGCTCGTCCTCCGCCGCCAGCGACCCGTACAGCGTGGCGGCGAGCTGAGGTGCCTGGCGCGCGGCGGCGGCGATGAGGGTGGACCGTACCGGATTGGACTTGTGCGGCATGGCGGACGAGCCCCCGCCACTGCCCTCCGCGACCTCGGCGATCTCGGTGCGGGAGAGGGTGAGGACATCGACGGCGACCTTGCCGAGCGCGCCCGCCGTGAAGGCGAGACAACCGGCGAGGTCGGCGATGGGCGTCCGCAGGGTGTGCCAGGGCAACAGGGGCGCCCGCAGGCCGAGTTCGCGCGCGTAGGCCTCCGGGAGAGACACGGAGTCCTCGGCTCCGTACGCCCCGAAGGCCGCCAACGTCCCGGCGGCGCCCCCGAGTTGCGCGGGCAGCCCGTCCCGTACGGCGGTCACCCGGTCCCGTGCGTCGAGCACCAGCGACCGCCACCCGGCCGCCTTCAGCCCGAACGTCGTCGGTACGGCGTGCTGCGTGAGCGTCCGGCCCGGCATCGCGCTGTCGCGGTGCTCGGTGGCCAGCCGGGCCAGCGCGCGCTCCGTGCGGCCGAGGTCGGTGAGGAGGAGGTCCAGGGTGCGGGAGGCGACCAGCATCGTCGCCGTGTCCATGATGTCCTGGCTGGTCGCGCCCCGGTGGACGTAGGGGCCGTACTCCTCGCCGACCGCCTTGGTCAGATCCGCGACCAGGGGGATGACCGGATTCCCGCCGCCCCGCGCGCGCTCGGCGATCGAGGCCACGTCGAAGTGCCGGGCATCCGCCGCCTCCGTCACCGCGCCGGCGGCCTCGGCCGGGGCGAGCCCCAGTGCGGCCTGGGCGCGCGTCAGCGCGGCCTCCGCGTCGAGCAGCGCCGTCAGATAGGCGCCGTCGCCGGTGGCCGCGGCGGCGGGGGAGCCTGCCCACCCGGGGGCGAGCAGGCCGGTGTCGGGTTCGGCAGCTGTCACTGGAACTCCAGGAAGACCGTTTCGCCTTCGCCTTGAAGGCGGATGTCGAAACGGTATGTGCCATTGCCCCCGTCCGTGGCGATCAGCGTGTCGCGTCGGTCCTGGTCCAACCGTGCCAGCAGCGGGTCGGCGGCCAGCGCGGCCTCGTCGCCCGGCAGATAGATCCGGGTGAACAGATGCACCAGCAGCCCGCGCGCGAAGACGCACACACTGATGTACGGCGCACTCTGCCCACGCGCCCCGGGCCGCAGCGTCCGCGCGCTCCAGTGGCCATTGGCGTCCGTCTGGATCCGCCCCCAGCCGGTGAACTCCACGCCGTTGCGGCCCAGGAAGCCACCGCTCGCCGGGTCGCGCCGCATCGAACCGTCGACCCGCGGCACATGGCCGTCCGGATCGGCGCCCCACAGCTCCACGAACGCGTCGGGCAGCGGCTTGCCCTCCCCGTCCAGGACGTACCCCTGCAGCGCGATCGTGTCCGGGTGGCCGATCGGCGCGATGTCGCCGCCGCCCGGGAATGGCAGGGCATGACCGTAGAAGGGGCCGACCGTGTGCGACGGGGTCGGGAGCACGGCCTCGGGATTGCTCGTGTCGATCTTCGTCATCGTGGGTCAGCGTCCCTCTTCGATCCAGGTGGCGTTCGGCCCGTCGAGCACGATGTCCCAGTGGTAGCCCATCGAGAACTCCGGCACCGACAGACTGTGGTCGTACGTCGCCACCAGCCGCTGCCGGGCCGCGTCGTCCGTCACCGACTGGATGATCGGGTCGTACGGGAACAGCGGATCGCTCGGGAAGTACATCTGCGTCACCAGCCGCTGCGTGAACGCCGACCCGAAGATCGAGAAGTGGATGTGCGCCGGCCGCCAGGCGTTGACGTGCTGCCGCCACGGGTACGGGCCCGGCTGGATGGTGGTGAACGAGTAGAAGCCGCTGTCGTCGGACAGCGTGCGGCCCACACCCGTGAAGTTCGGATCCAGCGGCGCGTCGTGCTGCTCACGCTGATGCGCGTACCGGCCCGCCGAGTTGGCCTGCCAGATCTCGATCAGCTGCCCCCGGATCGCGTGCCCGTCCCGGTCCAGCAGACGCCCGGAGACGGTGATCCGCTCCCCGATCGGCTCACCGTTGTGCTGCCGTGTGAGGTCATTGTCGATCTCGGTGATGTCCCGCTCGCCGAAGGCGGGGGAGGCCAGCTCCACCAGCTCCGGGTCCTTGGACACGTCGATGGCGACCGGCGGCTGCTTCGGATGCCGGAGAACCGAGGACCGGTACGGGGCATAGCCGCGGCGCGGCTGGTGCTCGACGGGAGCACCGTCGGCGACACGCTTCTCGTAGGCGGCGTGCTCGGCGGCGATTTCAAGGTCGATGTCGTGCTGGGTGAGAGTCATGGGGGAGTTCCTGAAGCTTCCTGACGGTCCAGTGAAAACGGGAGGCGAGGGGTACGCCCCTTTAGGGGCGCGGGGAACTGCGCGACCAGCCACAACGGGCCCGCAGCCTCCGGACAACCAGAGGACCCTCTACCGTTCGAGGACGAGGGCAAGACCCTGGCCCACGCCGATACAGAGCGTGGCGACACCAACCCCACTCCCCGCGCGCGCAAGCTGATGGGCAACGGTCCCCGCGAGCCGCGCCCCCGACGCCCCCAGCGGATGACCCAGCGCGATCGCCCCACCCTGCGGATTGAGAATCGCCGGATCGAACTCGGGCCACTCGGCGACACACCCCAACACCTGCGCGGCGAACGCCTCGTTCAACTCCAGCACCGACAGATCATCAAACCCCCTGCCCGCCTTGGCCAGCGCCCGCGCAACCGCCTCGACGGGGGCGAGTCCGAAGTAGTGCGGATCGAGGGCGTTGACACCGGTCGCGGAAATCCGGGCGAGCGGCTCACGCCCCGTGGCCTTCAGGCCCTCCTCGTCCACGAGAAGCAGCGCCGCGGCACCGTCGTTCAGCGGCGACGCGTTGCCTGCGGTGACCGTGCCCTCGGAGGTGCGGAAGGACGGCTTCAGCTTCGCCATCGCGGCCAGGGAGGCGTCCGCGCGGACGCACTCGTCGGTGCCGAAGACGATCGGGTCGCCCTTGCGCTGCGGGACCGGCACCGGCGCCAGCTCGGCGTCGAACAGCCCCGCCTGCTGGGCGCGCGCGGCCTTCTGATGGGAGGCCAGCGCGAACTCGTCCTGCTGCTCACGGCTGATCTTGTGCTTCTCGGCGATCAGCTCCGCGCTCTCACCCAGCGGCACCGTCCACTGCGGCTCCATCTTCGGGTTGACCATGCGCCATCCGAGCGTGGTGGAGTACAGCTCGGCGTGCCCGGCCGGGAACGGCTTGTCGGACTTCGGCAGCACATAGGGCGCCCGGGTCATCGACTCCACACCACCGGCCACGGCGATGGACGCGTCCCCGACGGCGATCGCCCGGGCCGCCTGGATCACGGCTTCCAGACCCGACGCGCACAGCCGGTTCACGGTGACGCCCGGCACGGACGTCGGCAGTCCGGCCAGCAGCGCGGCCATGCGGCCCACGTTGCGGTTCTCCTCACCCGCGCCGTTGGCGTTGCCGAAGTAGACGTCCTCGATCCGGGAGGGGTCCAACTGCGGTGTGCGGGCGAGGAGTTCGCGGATGGCGTGGGCGCCCAGGTCGTCCGGGCGCACGCTCGCCAGACCGCCGTTGTAGCGGCCGACCGGCGTGCGCACCGCGTCGACGATGTAGACGTTCTTGACTGCGGACTTCACTTCAGGCCCTCCGCTACGGTCAGCTTGGCGTCGGTCTTGCCGGTGATCTCGTCGACGCTCACACCGGGCGCCGTCTCGACGAGCACCAGGCCGTCGTCGGTCACGTCCAGCACACCGAGGTCGGTGATGATCCGGTTCACACACGCCTTCCCGGTGAGCGGCAGCGCGCACTCCTCAAGGATCTTCGGGGAGCCGTCCTTGGCGGTGTGCGTCATCACCACGATCACCGTACGCGCGCCGTGCACCAGGTCCATCGCGCCGCCGATCCCGGTGATCATCTTGCCGGGGATGGCCCAGTTGGCAAGGTCCCCGCGGGCGGAGACCTGCATCGCGCCGAGCACCGCGACGTCGATGTGCCCGCCGCGGATCATTGAGAAGGACAGTGCCGAGTCGAAGTAGGAGGCGCCGGGCAGGACCGTGACGGTCTCCTTGCCCGCGTTGATCAGGTCGGGGTCGACCTGGTCCTCGGTGGGGTAGGGGCCGGTGCCGAGGATGCCGTTCTCCGACTCCAGGATCACCTCCACGCCCGGCGGGAGGTAGTTGGGGATCAGGGTCGGCAGGCCGATGCCGAGATTGACGTACTGGCCGTCCTGAAGTTCGCGCGCGGCGCGGGCGGCCATCTGTTGCCGGGTCCAGGCCATCAGATGCTCACCGTCCGCTGCTCGATCTTCTTGTCCGCCGCCTGCTCCGGGGTCAGGGCGAGGACCCGCTGCACGAAGATGCCGGGCAGATGCACGGCGTCCGGGTCGATCTCGCCGGGCTCGACGAGTTCCTCGACCTCGGCGATCGTCACCCGGCCCGCCATCGCCGCGAGGGGGTTGAAGTTCCGCGAGGACTTGTTGAAGACCAGGTTCCCGTGCCGGTCGCCCTTCGCCGCCCGCACCAGCGCGAAGTCGGTGCGGATGCCGCGCTCCAGCACGTACTCGGTGCCGTCGAACTCCCGCACCTCCTTCGCCGGGGAGGCCAGAGCGACGCCGCCGGAGCCGTCGTAGCGCCAGGGCAGCCCGCCCTCGGCGACCTGGGTCCCGACACCGGCGGGGGTGTAGAAGGCGGGGATGCCGGCGCCGCCGGCCCGCAGCCGCTCGGCGAGGGTGCCCTGCGGGATCATCTCGACTTCCAGCTCGCCGGCCAGGTACTGCCGGGCGAACTCCTTGTTCGCGCCGATGTAGGAGCCGGTCACCCGGGCGATCCGGCCCGCGGCGAGCAGCACGGCGAGACCGGACTCCATCGCCCCGCAGTTGTTGGACACGACGCCCAGACCGCTCACGCCCCGCTCGTACAGCGCCTGTATCAGTACGTTCGGCACACCGCTCAGCCCGAATCCGCCGACCGCGAGGGTCGCGCCGTCCGGCACATCGGCCACCGCCTCCAGGGCTGTGGCGACCACCTTGTCCATCCGCGCAGCCTCAACTTCCATTTGCTCAGTACACTGAGTATTTCGGCGAGCTTTCTCTTAAGCTGCCACTATGGGAGTCTGACGTCAAGGCTCGCTGGTCTTCAGTGCACCAACCAATACGACTCGGGAGCGCACATGGCCGCGGTGGACCTCACCACCCACCCCGGGCACCTGGCCCGGCGCCTCCAGCAGGCTCACTACCTGCTGTGGAACACCATGGTCTCCGAGGAGATCACGTCACCGCAGTTCGCCGTCCTGAACGCGCTCGTCGCCGAGCCGGGCCTCGACCAGCGCACGGTGGGGGAGCGTGTGGGGCTCGACCGGTCCACCATCGCCGAGGTGATCAGCCGGCTCGGCCGCCGGGGTCTGCTCGACAAGGTGCGCGACCCGCAGGACGGCCGGCGCTTCCTGCTGCGGCTGACGGACGAGGGCACCCGGACCCACCGCAAGCTCACGGTCCGTACGGCCCGGATGAACCAGGTCTTCCTGGCCCCGCTCTCCGCCGAGGAGCAGACCGTCTTCTTCGACCTCCTCCGCCGTGTCTCGGACGCGGCGGAGGGGCTGCGCAATCCGACGGAACCTCTTACGGCGTCGAAGGCGGGGTAGAGGCGTCTCTTCGAGGGTCGGCTACGAGGGTCAGGCCCCCGTGAAGACCACCCACACCTGGCCTTCGGCGAAGTTGACCGGCATGTCGTTGCCGGTGGTGAATTCCGTGCCGTCGGTGGCGCTCGCGCGCTTCCAGTCGGCGTCGAAGGCCTTGCCGTCGCGCAACACCTCCGCCCTGCCCGCGCCGACCGTCTCGGTGTACGGCGTGGTGTTGCCGAGGGAGTCGTGGAAATCGGACTCGCGCACGTTCACGTGCTGGATCACGACCGTCGCCGGTGCCACCCGCGCTCCGTCGGTGGTCACCGTCGGCGAACCGTCCATCGACACCAGCCAGCGGTCGCGGCTCTCGGACCAGGTGAAGGTGAACCGGGCGGCCGGGTAGCGCACGGTCAGGGACGTCTCGGGTGTGCCGCCCGAGGGTGCGGCGCCGTAGCGGAATCCGGTCGTCAGCGCGTCCGCCCCGGGCGCGGAGGTCATCAGCCGGTCGGGCCGCAGATAGAGGTTGTGCGGGGCGGGCGTGGCCGTGCCCCGGTAGTAGGCGTCGGACGCCTTGCCGGGCGGCTGGGCGTTCACCGGCTCCTCGTCGATCAGCGGGAGCAGCCTGCGCTGGGCCCCCGAGAAGGCGAGCGTGGGCCGGTCGAACTGGCGCAGCAGCTCCAGGTCGGACTCGCGGGCGCTGCGCACCGGGCCGATCACCGGCGGCAGCTTGGTCGCGTACACCACCATCAGCCGGCTCAGGCCGCCCTCGACCTGCTCGACGTACACGATGTCCGCGGAGTCGAGCCCCGTGTGGGGGCGGGCCGAGCGGACGTTGTCGATCTTCACGGCGAGCACCGAGCCCTCGGCCGCCCGGCTCTGCGACGGCCGCTCGCTCTGCTCCTGGCCCGGTCCGCGTCCGTCGTCGCCCGACGAGGTGCAGCCTGCCGCCAGGGAGAGCGTCATCAGGGCGGCCAGGACCGCCACCCCCGTTGTGGCGCGTCGCGTGCGCGCCTTGCGTCCCATGCCCACCGTTGCCACCTGTCTCGTGTCAACGATTGTGCACGTATAGGTCGATTGTTAGCCATACCTGATCGGATCTGATCGGGGTTACAGGCCGTCTGGGGTTGGGCGCGTCGGGGTTTCAGTCCGTCGAGGTTTCCGTCATGGGGCCGAAGATCTCCGCCAGGTCATAGCTCACCGGCTCCTCCAGCTGCGCGTAGGTGCAGCTGTGCGGCTCCCGGTCCGGGCGCCAGCGGCGGAACCGGGCCGTGTGCCGGAAGCGGACCCCGTTCTCCATGTGGTCGTACGCCACCTCGACGACCCGCTCCGGCCGCAGCGGCACCCAGGACAGGTCCTTCTTGCCGGACCAGCGGCTGGGCGCACCGGGCAGCCGCGCCGACTCGTGCGCCGCCTCCTCGGCCCAGGCCGCCCAGGGGTGCCCGGCGACATCGTCCATCCGCAACGGCTCCAGTTCCTCGACGAGTTCGGCCCGGCGCTTCATCGAGAAGGCGGCGGAGACGCCCACGTGCTGGAGGGTGCCCTGATCGTCGTAGAGGCCGAGCAGCAGCGAGCCCACGACCGGACCGCTCTTGTGGAAGCGGTAGCCGGCGACGACGACATCCGCCGTGCGCTCGTGCTTGATCTTGAACATCGCCCGCTCGTCCTGGAGGTAGTGCACCGCGAGCGGCTTGGCGATGACGCCGTCGAGGCCCGCCCCCTCGTACTGGTCGAACCACTGCCGCGCCACCTCGATGTCGGTCGTCGCCGGGGCCAGGTGCACGGGTGCCGTCACCCCGTCCAGCGCCCTGGTCAGCAGGGCCCGGCGGTCGCTCAGCGGGACGTCCAGCAGCGACTCGTCGTCCAGGGCCAGCAGGTCGAAGGCGACGAAGGAGGCCGGGGTCTTCTCGGCGAGCATCCGCACCCGGGAGTCCGCCGGGTGGATGCGCTCGGTCAGCGCGTCGAAATCGAGCCGCCCTTCACGGGCGATCACGATCTCGCCGTCCACGACACAGCGCTTCGGCAGCCTCTCCCGCAACGCCACCACCAGCTCCGGAAAGTACCTGGTCAGCGGCTTGCCGGTGCGGCTGCCGAGCTCCACGTCGGTCCCGTCGCGGAACACGATGGCCCGGAAGCCGTCCCACTTCGCCTCGTAGTGCATGTCCGGCGGGATCTTCGCGACCGACTTGGCGAGCATCGGCTTCACGGGTGGCATCACAGGGAGGTCCATGTTCTGATTCTGCGCGCGTGAAGCCGCGAACGCCCGGTGTGCGAGGGACGGGTGTTGGGCCTACCGTGGCTCGCATGGGTGAAGCGGTGCAACTGGAGGCGGGCGGCCGGACGGTACGGCTGTCCAGCCCGGGCAAGATCTTCTTTCCGGAGCGCGGTTTCACCAAGCTGGACCTCGCCCAGTACTACATCGCCGTCGGCCCTGGCATCCTGCGCGCCCTGCGCAGCCGCCCCACCACCCTGGAGCGCTACCCGGACGGCGTGACCGGCGAGAACTTCTTCCAGAAACGGGCCCCGAAGAACATGCCCGACTGGATCCCCACCGCCCACATCACCTTCCCCAGCGGCCGCAGCGCCGATGAGATGTGCCCCACGGAGGAGGCCGCCGTCCTGTGGGCCGCCCAGTTCGGCACCCTCACCTTCCACCCCTGGCCGGTGCGCCGCGACGATGTCGACCACCCCGACGAACTCCGTATCGACCTCGACCCGCAGCCCGGCACCGACTTCGACGACGCCGTCCGCGCCGCCCATGAACTGCGCGCGCTCCTGGACGAGTTCGGCGGCCTGCGCGGCTTCCCCAAGACCTCCGGCGGACGCGGCCTGCATGTCTTCGTGCCCATCGAACCCCGCTGGACCTTCACCCAGGTCCGCCGCGCCGCGATCGCGGTCGGCCGCGAACTGGAACGGCGCATGCCGGACCACGTGACCATCAAGTGGTGGAAGGAGGAGCGGGGGCAGAAGATCTTCGTGGACTACAACCAGACCGCCCGGGACCGCACCATCGCCTCCGCCTATTCCGTACGCCCCCGCCCGCACGCCCCCGTCTCGGCGCCCCTGCGCTGGGACGAGGTCGGCGTGGCGCACCCCCGGGACTTCGACCTGGCGACGATGCCGGTGCGCTTCGCCGAAGTGGGCGACGTCCACGCGGACATGGACGACCACCGCTACTCCCTGGAGGCCCTGCTGGACCTGGCCGCCAAGGACGAACACGACCACGGGCTGGGCGACCTGCCCTACCCGCCCGAGTATCCGAAGATGCCGGGTGAGCCGACGCGGGTGCAGCCGAGCCGGGCCAAGAAGAAGGCGGCGCCCCCTGAGGAGGCGCCGCCGGAGCCTACGGCTCCTTGATATCTACAACTCCTTGATCCTGATGTCGCGGTACGAGACCACATCCGTCGTGCCGTGCACCTGGAGCCCGACGTAGCCGGAGGCGAACCGCCGTCCGTCCGTGCCCGGGTCGTCCGAGCGGGGCGGGACGAAGTCCTGGCCGCCGTTGTTGTCGAACTCGTTGATCAGCACGCCGTTGCGGTAGACCGAGTAGTGCTGGTCGACCACGCGGATCTCGTAGTCGTTCCACGTGCCCTTCTGGGTGACGCCCGCACCGGCGAGCCCCACCCGGTCGAAGCCGTAGACCGACCCGGTCTTGTACATGTCCCCACTGGGACTGTCGAAGACCTGCACCTCGTGCCCGTACTTGATGGCGGCCCACTCCGGCCGCGGCTCCTCCGGATGGTCGAGGATCCACGGGAACCGCACGAACACACCGGAGTTGGCGTTGCCCGTGCCGGGTGCGTCGTCCCGCCACTGGAGCCGGAGCGAGAAGTCGCCGTACTTGCGCTCCGGGAACCACAGCATGCCGAGGCCCGCCTTCGTGGTGCCGCTGGTCATCGTTCCGTCGGGGTTGAGCCCGAACGAACCGCCGCCCACGTGCGCCCACTTGGCGAAGGAGCCCGCCGTGCCGTCGAAGATCGTGCGGTAGCCCTCGGTCTGGCCGGGCTTGCCGATCCCGGACTCACGGGCGGCCTTGAGGATCCTGTTGTGCTCCCGCTGATCGATGACGCCTTCACTGAGGAGCTTGGTCAGGACCGTCCGTACGTGCTTCAGGAACAGCGCGTGGGACGTCCACTCCTTCTCGTCCTCGATCAACTCGTTGATGCGGCACCGGTTGTTGGTGACCCGGTTCGGCACACCCGAGTCGACCGTGCCGACGAGAACCGTCAACCGCTCGTCGTACTCCGGGCAGTTGGGCGCGGGCACTCCGCCCCCGGCCACCACCGTGAAGCTCACCGTCCGCGGCTCGGAGGTGTTGCCCGCCTTGTCGCTGGCCCGGTAGGCCACGGTGTGCGGGCCCACGCGGTCGACGATCACGGGCGTGGTGTAGGCCAGGTACGGCCCGCCGTCGAGCGAGTACTCGATGCTCGTGACCTCGCCGCCGTGGTCGGTCGCGCTGACGGTGACCTTGGCGTTGTTCACATACGCCCCGTCGGAGTTCCGCGTGCCGTCGACGCTCACGCCGGTGACGGGCGGAGTGGTGTCCTGCGGGGGCGCCGAGACGACCGTGAACTGCACGCTCTTCTCGGCGGCCACATTGCCCGCCTTGTCGGTGGCGCGGTAGCGCACGGTGTGCGTGCCGACCTGGTGCACCATCACCGGGGCGGTGTACGGCTGCCAGGCGCCGTCGCCGACGGCGTACTCGATGGTGTTGACCCCGGTACCGGTGTCGGACGCGGAGACCGTGACCGTGGCCATGTCGATATAGGCCCCGTCCGCGTTCTGCTCGCCGGTCACCGTCGCCGAGGTCTCGGGCGGTGTCTTGTCGTCGGTCGGCGGCGCCACGACGGTGAACTGCACGCTCTTCTCGGCGGCCACGTTCCCCGCCTTGTCCAGGGCGCGATAGCGGACCTTGTGGCTGCCGACCTGGTCGACGACGACCGGGGTGGTGTACGGCTGCCAGGCGCCCGTGTCACCGATCGCGTACTCGACGCGGTCCACACCGGAGCCGCCGTCCTCGTCGGTGGCGTTGACCGTCACGCTCGCCGAACCGACGTACTGGCCCTGCGAGTTCTGCGTGCCGGTCACCTGGGCCGAGGTCTCCGGCGGGGTGGTGTCCTCGCCGGTGCCCTCGGTCACCACGAGGATGCCCTGCATCTGGCCGTGTCCCGGGATGGTGCAGTAGTAGCGGTAGCGGCCGGGGGTGAGCGTGACCTCGGCGGTGTGCTTGCCGCCCTGGTCGTCGTTCGGGTTGGCGAGGATGTTCAGCGGGACGTCGTTGTTGTACTCCGGGTCGGAGACGTCGAACGTCAGGGTGTGCGGCATGCCGGTCGTGTTGCCGGTCGCCACGCTGTTCTCGAAGACGATCGTCGTCGTGCCCGCCACGGCCGTGGCCGGTGCGGACGCGTACTTGTTGATGTCGTCGCCCGCGGTCCAGGTGAGGGTCTGGGCGGCCGCCGCCTGAGGCTCCGACTGCCCTGCGGCGGGCAGGGACTGGAGCCCCAGGATCATCAGGAGCGCGGCCAACAGGGCCGTCAGGATTCTTCGTTGGCGTATCACTGCGCTCCCCTCGCCAGCTGGCCGGCGGCCGGTGTCGGCCCGCCGCCCGTGTACGTGACCCGCCACAGCGCCGACTTGGGGTCCGAGGTGAAGAAGCCGCGGCCGTAGTCGAGGACGTACATGGCTCCGTCCGGACCGAATTTCCAGTCCATGAGGTTCTTGATGCCGTCGTTGCCTATCGGCACGATCTTCTTCAGCGACTCCGAGTGGATCGGCAGACCGCCGTCACCGTGGGTCTTCGGGTCGGTGATGACGGCGTTGCGCGGCTGGTCGGCGTCGTAGAAGTCGCCGACGAACCACTTGCCGTCCCAGTAGGAGGGCCACTGCGTCGCGCTCGTGCTCTGGGCGTCGTACCGGTAGACCGGCCCGTTCATCGCGGCCTGGCCGCCGCCCTTGAGCCACGGCAGCAGGTACTTGGCGTCCTCCTGCTTGTACGAGGGGATGCCGTTCGCGTCCCGCGGGTAGTCCGGGGCGCCGCCCTGGGGCGAGTACCAGATGTTGTTGCCGGTGACCGGCGGCAGGTTGACCAGGCCGTCGTTGTTCGGCGACTCGTTCTTCGGGTGGTCGCAGTCGTACCAGCCCAGCGGCTGCGACGGATCGGGCAGATTGCGGTCGCGGTAGGGCTGCTTGTTGCCCATGCAGTAGGGCCAACCCCGGTTGCTCGCCTTGGTGATGACGGCGAAGGTGTCGTACTTCGCCGGGCCCCATGTCGTGGAGGGCGCCGAAGCGTCCGGGCCGACCCAGCCGGCGTAGAGGATGTCGGTCTTCTGGTCGACGAAGATGCGGGCCGGGTTCCTGACCCCCATCACATAGATCTCGCCGCGCGTCTTGCCGCCGCCCTCGTCGGTCTCCTTGCCGGTGAACAGGTTGCCCTCGGGGAGTGTGTACGTGCCGTCGGGCTCCGGGTGGATGCGCAGGATCTTGCCGTTGAGGTTGTTGGTGTTGCCGGCGGTGCGGCGCGCGTCGGCGAAGGAGACGCCCTTGTAGTTGGGCTGCGGGTTGTTGCCCGAGTAGCCGCCGCTGAAGCCGCTGGAGTTGTTGTCGCCCGTCGCGATGTACAGGTTGCCCTTCGAGTCCCAGGACATCCCGCCGCCCGAGTGGCAGCAACTGTGGATCTGCACCTGCCACTTGAGCAGTATCTTCTCGCTGCTCAGGTCCAGCTTGTTGGTGGCGAGGTCGAGCGTGAAGCGGGAGACGCGGCGCTCGGCCATCCGCGTGTCGCGGTTGATCTGCGAGTGCGGGGTGTAGTGCAGATACACCCAGCCGTTCTCCTCGAAGCGCGGGTCCAGCTCGATGCCGAGCAGCCCCTCTTCGACCTTGGTCAGCTCGTCGCCGCCGCCCTTGTTGCCGAAGACGCTCAACGCACCCGCCAGGGTGACCTTCTTGGTCTTCGGGTCGTAGACGTGGATCTCGCCCTTGCCCTTGCCGATGTCCGGGTTGTTCCAGTCGGTGATCACCGGCTGGGAGGAGTCGGCACCGCCCCGGCCGATGTAGAGCACGCGTCCGTCGGGCGCGGTGACCAGGCCGTGCGGCTCGCCGATCTGGTCGTTCTGACCGGGCTGGTTGGGCTGGGTGAGGCGCTCCGCCTTGTAGTTCGCGTTGATCGTGGCCTTGCAGTCGGCCTGCGCGAGGCGGGTGGTCCAGAGCAGCGCACCGCGCAGATGGGCGCGGAAGTCCGTCTCGTCGTACGACGACACCGTGCCGCCCATGCCGGTGTAGAAGGAGCGTCCACCGTCGTAGTCACGGCACCAGCTCACCGGGTGGTCCCACCCGTTGGCGGTGGCTCCCGGCTGGTACGTCGACTCGCGCACCCGCGCGACGGTGTGCACGTCGCCTGACGGGTTCTTCACCCAGTTGAACCACTGGTCCGGCCGCTTCCACTGGACCGGCAGGTCCTTGGTGGCGGGGTGCTGCCGGTCGCCGACCTCAACCGTCGCTCGCTGTACGGCCGTTGGGCTGGAGGCCGCCGGGCGGGCGCCCACCAGACCCGTGAACCAGTCCGAGTACGGCTCCGCACGTGCCGCGTCATGGACGCCGACGAAACCGCCGCCCGCCTCCATGTAGGCCTCCAGGCCCGCCTCCTGCTCGGGTTCGAGGACGTCGCCGCCACCGGTCAGGAACACGATCGCGTTGAAACGGCCCAGCCGGGTCTCGTCGGTGAAGACCGAGGCGTCGTCCGAGGCCACCACCTTGAAGCGCTGGTTCTCCGGTCCGGACAGGCCGATCTTCTCGATGGCCTCGATCCCGGCGTTCACGACCGGCGACTCCTCCCCGGCCGCCGCGGAGCCGTAGAAGACCAGCACCCGTACATTCGCGCCGCCCGGCGGCGACTTGATGGACATCGTTGTCAAGGGCGATCCCGGGTCGGGACGCGCGTTCGCGGCGGGACCCGACATGAGTCCGGCGGCGACGACGCCGGCGGTCACGGTGGCCGCCCAGACCCGTCTTCTTCTTGTGCTCAACCCTCGTAAGTGCATGGGCACCTCCTCGGTCACAGCGACAACGCCAAGGAAGCTAGACCTCTTTGCACGACCCGCCAATACCTATGACCGCAATGACACGAACTTTGTCCAGGGTGTGGAGAAACGGGAGTGTGGCCGGTACCGTCTCACAAGTTCATCACAGGTGCGCCTCCGCAAGTTCCGTATCAGGGTGGGGAGTTCCGCATGGACAGACGCGGGTTCAACAGACGGCTGCTGCTGGGCGGCGCGGCCGTCGCGACATCGTTGTCCGTGGCCTCCGAGGCCGTCAGTGTCGACGCCTCGGCGAAGAGCGCCGCGGCGAGGACGGCTCCGGCCGGCGGCGCGGTCAAGCACATCAAGCTGTACGCCGAGAAGTTCGCCGACGGACAGCTGGGCTACGGCTTCGAGAAGGGGAAGGCGACGATCCCCGGGCCACTGATCGAACTCAACGAGGGCGACACCCTGCACATCGAGTTCGAGAACACGACCGATGTGCGGGCGAGCCTGCACGTCCACGGCCTGGACTACGAAATCACCAGCGACGGCACCAAGTTGAACAAGAGCGACGTCGAACCGGGCGGCACCCGCACCTACACCTGGCGCACCCACAAGCCCGGCCGCCGCACCGACGGGACCTGGCGGGCGGGCAGCGCGGGCTACTGGCACTACCACGACCACGTCGTCGGCACCGAGCACGGCACCGGCGGCATCCGCAAGGGCCTGTACGGTCCGGTGATCGTGCGCCGGCAGGGCGACGTCCTGCCCGACGCGACCCACACGGTCGTCTTCAACGACATGCTGATCAACAACAAGCCGGCGCACTCGGGGCCCAACTTCGAGGCCACGGTGGGCGATCGGGTCGAGTTCGTGGTGATCACGCACGGCGAGTACTACCACACCTTCCATATGCACGGTCACCGCTGGGCGGACAACCGCACCGGCATGCTCACCGGCCCCGAGGACCCGAGCCAGGTCATCGACAACAAGATCACCGGTCCGGCGGACTCCTTCGGCTTCCAGGTGATCGCGGGGGAGGGGGTGGGAGCGGGCGCGTGGATGTACCACTGCCACGTCCAGAGCCACTCCGACATGGGGATGGTGGGCCTGTTCCTGGTGAAGAAGAAGGACGGAACGATCCCCGGGTATGAGCCGCACGAGCACTGACGGGCGTGCGGAGAGCGCTCTCACCTCGGCACGTGGCGCGGGCTATCCTGATCGGCACCCGCCGAGGAGGAGCCCACGTGACCGAAACCGCCCCTCGTCCCACCCTGGAGGCCGTGGCCGCCCGGGCCGGGGTGTCACGGGCCACCGTGTCCCGTGTGGTGAACGGCGGTGACGGAGTGCGGGAACCTCTGGTGGAGCGGGTGCGGCGGGCGGTGGAGGAACTGGGGTACGTCCCCAATCAGGCCGCCCGCAGTCTGGTCACCCGGCGGCACGACGCCATCGCCGTCGTCGTCGCCGAACCGGAGACACGGGTCTTCGCCGACCCCTTCTTCGCGCTGCAACTCCGCGGAATCAGCAAGGAGCTGACGGCCCACGACAACCAGCTCGTACTCCTGCTGACCGAGGGCCGCGACGACCACGCGCGCGTGGGGCGCTATCTCGCCGGCGGCCATGTCGACGGCGCGCTCGTCTTCTCCCTGCACCTGGACGATCCCCTGCCCGAGTTGATCCAGCGCGCCGGGGTCCCGACCGTGTTCGGCGGCCGGCCCGGCTGGAGCGACGGCACGAGCGGCGTGGTCTACGTCGACAGCGACAACCGCGGCGGCGCCCGCGAGGCCGTACGCCATCTCGTCGGCCTCGGCCGCACCCGCGTAGCGCACATCACCGGCGCCCTCGACCAGACCTCCGCGGTGGACCGGCTCGACGGGTTCCGGGACGTCATGACCGACGTCGATCCGCGGCTCGTCGTGGAGGGCGACTTCACGCCGGCCGGCGGTGAGCGGGCGATGCGGGAACTCCTGGACCAGTGCCCCGACGTGGACGCCGTCTTCGCCGCGAACGACCTGACCGCCGCGGGCGCCCTGCGGGTGCTGCGCGAGAGCGGGCGACGCGTGCCGGACGACGTCGCCGTGATCGGCTTCGACGACATGCTGCCGGTCGCCGAACAGACCGACCCGCCGCTGACGACGGTTCGTCAGGACATCGAGGAGATGGGCCGGTTGATGGCGCGGCTGCTGTTGCAGGGCCCGGCGCCGGGCGGTGTGGTGCTGCCCACGACGCTGGTGCGACGGGTCTCGGCGTAACGCCAGGACGCGCACGCGCCGCCGGGCGGAACATCCGGCCCGCCCGGGACGGACGCGTTCCGACGGCGATTGTCAGTGGGCGGTGCAAGACTCGGCAGAGCAGGCAACGGGACAACGGGACCCCTCGAGGAGGGCACCATGCTCAGCACCCGTTTTGTGAACGGCGCTCCCAACTGGGTCGATGTCGGTACGTCCGACATCGGCGGCGCCGCATCCTTCTACGGCGCCCTGTTCGGCTGGGAGTTCCAGTCGGCGGGGCCGGAGGGCGGCGGTTACGGCTTCTTCCAGCTCGGTGACAGGATCGCCGCGGGCGGTATGCAGACCACGCCGGAGCAGGGCCCGCCGGCCTGGACGGTGTACTTCCAGAGCCCGGACGCGGACGCCACGGCCAAGGCGGTGGAGCAGGCCCACGGCAGCGTGCCCGTGGCGCCGGTGGACGTCATGGCGCAGGGCCGGAGCGCGATCCTCGCCGATGACACGGGCGTGCCCTTCGGCATCTGGCAGCCCGCCGCCCGGAAGGGGCTCGACGTGGCGGGCGACCCAGGCTCGCTGTGCTGGGTCGAGCTCTACACACCGGACATCGCCCGGGCCGCCGCCTTCTACGACGCCGTGTTCGGCTGGGAGACCTCGGCCATGCCCTTCCCCGGCGGCACGTACACCTGCATCAACCCGGCGGGGACGGACGAGAACGCCATGTTCGGCGGCCTGGTGCCGCTGGCGGACGACCCGGCCGAGGCGGAGTCCGGTCCGTACTGGCTGCCGTACTTCGAGGTCGAGGACACCGACGCCGTGGTCGCCAAGGCGCGGGAGCTGGGCGGCGGAGTGCGGATGCCCGCCACCGACGCGGCGGGCGTCGGCCGGATGGCCAAGCTCGTCGACCCTTACGGTGCGCGCTTCGCGGTGATCAAGAGCGTGCCGCAGGAGAGCTGAAAACACGTCGGCCGTGCCGCGCGCCGCCGTGCGGCGGCCTGCCCGGCGAGGCCATCATCGAGTTGGCTGAGGGCCCGCGCGCCGCGTTGATCCGGCGTTGATCGAACGTTTTTCGCCGCCCGGCACGCTGCTGGCCATGCACACCGAAACAATCACCCCGGCCGACCTCGCCTGGCAGGAGGACGCGTTGTGCGCCCAGACCGGGGCGGACTTCTTCTTCCCCGAGCCCGGCAGCTCCGTACGGGAGGCGAAGCGGATCTGCGGTCTGTGCCCGATCCGCTCCGCCTGCCTGGAGTACGCGCTGGACAACGACGAGCGCTTCGGCGTCTGGGGCGGCCTGTCGGAGAAGGAACGCCTGGAACTCAGGCGTACGTCCCACTGAACCGCCGCGCCCGGACGTTTCAGCCCGCGGCCCGGGCCGCCATCCGCGCCTTGCGCGCCGCCAGCTTCTCGTCGAACTTCGACGCCTCCGAGTCCAGCCCGCCCATGTACAGGCCGAGCTCGTCCTGCGCCTTCTGCCCCTCCGGGCCGAGGCCGTCGATCTCCATGACCTTCAGGAAGCGCAGCACGGGCTGGAGCACGTCGTCGTGGTGGATGCGCATGTTGTAGATCTCGCCGATCGCCATCTGCGCGGCCGCCCGCTCGAAGCCGGGCATGCCGTGACCGGGCATGCGGAAGTTCACGATCACGTCGCGCACCGCCATCATCGTCAGGTCGGGCGCGAGCTCGAAGGCGGCCTTCAGCAGGTTCCGGTAGAAGACCATGTGCAGGTTCTCGTCGGTCGCGATGCGCGCCAGCATGCGGTCGCAGACCGGGTCGCCGGACTGGTGGCCGGTGTTGCGGTGCGAGACGCGGGTCGCCAGCTCCTGGAAGGACACGTAGGCCACCGAGTGCAGCATCGAGTGGCGGTTGTCCGACTCGAAGCCCTCGCTCATGTGGGCCATCCGGAACTGCTCCAGCTTGTCCGGGTCCACCGCGCGCGAGGCGAGCAGGTAGTCACGCATCACGATGCCGTGGCGGCCCTCCTCGGCGGTCCAGCGGTGCACCCAGGTGCCCCAGGCGCCGTCGCGGCCGAACAGCGAGGCGATCTCGTGGTGGTAGCTGGGGAGGTTGTCCTCGGTGAGCAGGTTCACGACCAGGGCGATCCGGCCGATCTCGGTGACCTTGGACTGCCCCTTCTCCCAGGCCTCGCCGTCCTCGAAGAAGCCGGGGAAGTTGCGGCCGTCGCTCCACGGCACGTACTCGTGGGGCATCCAGTCCTTGGTGACCTTCAGATGCCGGTTCAGCTCCTGCTCGACGACTTCCTCCAACGCGTACAGCAGCTTGGCGTCGGTCCAGACGGAAGGGCTGCCGAGGTGAGGGGAAGTAATCGTCACGGGAACTCCAGGGGACGTAAGAGAAACCGGCGAGCGGTGCCGGGTAACTTACGGAATCGTAGGCTACGAAACCGTAGGTTACGAAGCCGTAGGTTAAGAGCGCCGTAAAGACCGCTGATCAGCCAACATTCCCAAGGAAGACGGAGCAGCCCCGGGACCCGCAGGTCCCGGGGCTTTTGAGGCGATTCGGCACCAGGTCAGGCGTACAGCTCACGCAGTCTGACCGAGAGGCATGTCACACATCCCTCGAGCTTCTCGAACTCGCTGATGTCCACGACGACCGGGTCGTGACCGAGGTCGGCCAGCAGTTCCGCCGTCTTCGGCGCACTGGCCGCCATGAGCAGCTTGCTGCCGCCCAGCAGGACCACATGGGCGCCGGCCTCCTCGGGCACCGACAGGAAGCGCGGGAACAGCGACGGCCGGTCCACCTTGGGGATGTGCCCGATGACCGTCCCGTCGGGCAGGGCCGTCACCGCCGACTTCAGGTGCAGCACCCTGCTCACCGGTACGGCGACGACACGCGCCCCCAGCGGTTCGAAGGTGGCCCGCAGCTGCTGGACGCCGGCCGCGTTGGTACGGCCGCCCCGGCCGACGTAGATGGTGTCGCCGACCTTGAGGACGTCGCCGCCGTCCAGCGTGCCGGGATCCCAGATCCAGTTGACCGAGCAGCCGAGCCGGGCCACGGCCTCCTCGACGCCGAGGGTCTCCTCACGCCGGGACTCGGCGCCGGACCGGGCGATCAGGGCGACGTTCTTGTACATGACGACCGTGTCCTCGACGAACACCGAGTCGGGGCAGTCGTCGGCCGGATCCACCTCGACCGTCTCCCAGCCGTGCTCCCGCAAGGCCTCCGCATACGCCTCCCATTGCTCGAGCGCGAGATCGGTGTCGACCTTCTCCCGCTCGATGTGGGTCACCAGCCCTTCGGCGAGGCGCGGGCTGGGGCGGCGGATGAGGGCCTTCTTGCTGGGCACGTCCAGGACTCCGAATCGGGTGAGAGTGTCGGCGCCGGTGACGCAGCGCCGGTCCGCCATCATGCAGGGCCGGTCCGGGCGCACGAAACCCCCGACATCAGGCTGTGGCCTCCCCGAGATGATCGTCTCCGGTGATCTCGCGCAGCTCGCCGTCCAGGAGCAGCCACCGGGTGATGCCGATCGACTCCAGGAACGGCACGTCGTGGCTGGCCACGATCAGCGCCCCCTCGTACGACTCCAGCGCCGTGGTGAGCTGGCGCACGCTCGCCATGTCGAGGTTGTTCGTGGGCTCGTCCAGCATCAGCAGCTGCGGTGCCGGTTCCGCCAGCATCAGCGCGGCCAGCGCCGCCCGGAAGCGCTCGCCGCCGGACAGCGTCGCCGCCTGCTGGTCGGCCCGGCCGCCCCGGAACAGGAAGCGGGCCAGCCGGGCCCGGATCCGGTTGTTGGTGGCGCCCGGCGCGAACCTGGCCACGTTCTCGACGACCGTGCGACTGCCGTCGAGGACGTCGAGCCGCTGCGGCAGGAACCGCAGGGGCACATGCGCCGTCGCCTCGCCCGACACCGGCGCCAGCTCTCCGGTGATCGTCCGCAGCAGCGTCGTCTTGCCCGCGCCGTTGCGCCCGATCAGCGCGACGCGCTCGGGACCGCGCAGCTCGAAACCGCCGGCCACCCGCGCGCCGTAGGCGAGCTCCAGGTCCTGGAGGGTGAGGACGGTACGGCCCGGCGGTACGGCCGTGTGCGGCAGGTCGACGCGGATCTCGTCGTCGTCCCGTACGGCCTCCACCGCCTCGTCGAGACGTTCCCTGGCCTCGGCGAGTTTCTCCTGGTGCATGATGCGGTGCTTGCCCGCGGACTCCTGCGCCGCGCGCTTGCGCGCCCCCATGATGATCTTCGGTTCGCGCTTCTGGTCCCACATCTTCTGGCCGTACCGCTTGCGGCGGGCCAGCTTGACCTGGGCGTCCACCAGCTCGCGCTTCTGCTTCTTCAGGTCGGCCTCGGCGACCCGCACCATGCGCTCGGCCGCCTCCTGTTCGGTGGCGAGGATCTCCTCGTACGCCGAGAAGTTGCCGCCGTACCAGGTGATCTCCCCGGAGCGCAGATCGGCGATCTGGTCGACCAGGTCCAGCAGTTCACGGTCGTGACTGACCACGACCATCACCCCGGGCCAGGCGGCGACGGCCGCGTACAGCCGCTTGCGGGCGTAGATGTCGAGGTTGTTGGTCGGCTCGTCGAGCAGCAGCACGTCCGGCCGGCGCAGCAGCAGTGCGGCCAGCCGCAGCAGTACCGACTCGCCGCCCGAGACCTCGCCGATCCCGCGGTCCAACTCGATGTGTCCGAGCCCGAGTTCGCCGAGGGTGGCGAGCGCGCGCTCCTCCACGTCCCAGTCGTCGCCGACGGTCTCGAAGTGCTCCTCGGTCACATCGCCCGCCTCGATGGCGTGCAACGCGGCCCGCTGTGCGGCGATGCCGAGCGCCTCGTCGACCCGGAGTGCGGTGTCGAGCGTGACGTTCTGCGGGAGACAGCCGATCTCGCCGGCGACCCGGACGGTGCCGTCGGCCGGTGCGAGATCACCGGCGATCAGCTTCAACAGGGTTGACTTCCCTGACCCGTTGACGCCGACGAGCCCGGTCCTGCCCGGACCGAAAGCGGTGTCGAGGCCCTCGAAGACGGCGGTGCCGTCGGGCCAGGCGAAGGACAGGGACGTAACGGTGATGGACATGGACATGCGGGCCTCCGCGGTTGCTCGAAAGGATCAGGGGCAAACGCGTATCGAGACACCGGCGACCAACGGGGAAGAGGTCCCGGGAGGCATGAGAAAAGCCCTGCCCGTCGAGGACGGCTCGAATGCCGAGGTCGCACGCAGCGCCCACGCCCAAGGGGTGTGACGCGGTGTCTCAGGACCTCAGACGAGCAACGTCCCTCTCCCATCGACGGCAACAGAACCGCTGTACACCGTACGAGGGGGCTCATCGGCTGTCAACGGATTAACGTGAACCCCGACCTCACCGCGCGAAGGAGGCCCCGTGCCCAACGGCTCGCTGTCGCTGCCGGCCCGGCTCTACCTGCTGGCCTGGGACACCACGAGGAACGAGGTCACCGGCGCCGCCCACCTCCACCATGTGGTGCGGGCCGGCGCCCTCACCGAATTGGCCCAGCGCGGCCTGCTCATCGATGCCGACGGCATCGCGACCCCGGTCGACATGGACTCCCTCACCGGGGACGCCGTGCTCGACGGGCTCCTGGAACTCGTCAGGGAGTCCCGACCGCACCGGTGGCGGACCTGGGTGACGCTGCACGCGCGCGTCACGCTCGACGCCGTACAGGCGAAGCTCGCCGCCGACGGGTACCTGCAGGTGACGAAGAAGCGGGTCCTCGGGGTGTTCCCGACCGTCGAGTACGGCGTGGACTGCAGCGGCGTCGTGGAGGCGCTGCGTGAGGAGGCGCGGCAGATCCTCGAAGGGCCGCTGCCCGTCGCGGAGATCGCGGACCGGGACGCGGCCGTCGTCGCGCTCGCTGTCGCGGGCCGGGTGCGCACGCTGGTGCCGTCCAAGGAGCGGGACCGCCACGAGGATCGGGTGGCGGCGCTGACGGAGCGGAGCGGGGCTGCGGCGCCGGGACTGCGGGCGGTGATCCGCGAGGTGCGTGCCGGGGTGGTCGCGGCGGTGTCGGCGCCGTCGGTGGCGACGGGCGGCTGAGGCGGCCCGCGCGCAGGGCGCCGTCGTCACGGTCGTGTCGGATTTCTGCCAGCCTCCGCACGGCCAGGGCTGGTTGAGTGACCCGCATGACGAACCAGAACACTCTCCGCGACCAGGCGCGGGCCTTCCGGGCCCTGCACGTCCCCGGCCGGCCGCTGGTCCTGCCGAACGCCTGGGACACGGCGAGCGCCTGTCTCGTCGAGGACGCCGGCGCCGCGGCGGTGGCAACCACGAGTGCCGGGCTGGCGTGGGAGCTGGGCGCCCCGGACGGCGACCGGCTGGAGCGCGACGCCGCGATCGAGGCCGTCGCGCGTATCGCCGCCGCGGTGGACGTACCTGTCAGCGCGGACATCGAGAGCGGCTACGCGCAGGATCCGGCGGGCGTCGCCGACACCGTCCGCGCGGTGCTCGCGGCGGGCGCCGTGGGCGTGAACATCGAGGACGCGCTGTACGGCGCCGGAGAGGGCCCGCTGCGGCCGGTCGCCGAGCAGGCGGAGCGTATCGCCGCCGCCCGCGAGGCCGCCGACACCGCGGGCGTGCCGCTGTACGTCAACGCCCGCATCGACACGTTCCTGCGCGGCGCCGGGGGAGTGGACTTCACCCTGGAGCGGGCCGCCGCCTTCCTGGCCGCGGGCGCCGACGGGATCTTCGTCCCCGGCGCCGTCGAACCGGGAACCGTGAAGCTGCTCGCCGACGGGATCGACGGACCGCTGAACGTGATGGCCGGTCCCGGTGCGCCGCCGGTGCCCGAGCTGGCCGCACTCGGGGTCGCCCGCGTGAGCGTCGGCTCGGGCCTGGCCCAGGCCGCACACGCCCTGATCCGCCGCGCCGCTCGGGAACTGCTGACGGCAGGGACGTACGAGTCGCTGGCGGACGGCCTCGACTACGGCGAACTCAACGAGCTGCTGGGACGAACGCGCTAAGCAAAGCGCCCTGTAGGGGCGCGGGGAACTGCGCGACCAGCCACAACGAGCCCGCAGACGACCGACGGCCAAACGCGGCACTACCAGCGCATCGCTTACGCCGCGTCGCGCATCAGCTCGGCAAGGTCCTGATCCAGGTCGATCTGCAGAGCCTCCAGCCCGATGGGAACAAGCGCACTCGTGGCCGCCAGGAAGGACCGCAGCTCCTCCGAGCGGACGTGCACGACAGCCGTGCCCTCGGGGGCGTGGAACTCCAGAACGGTGCGGTCGTAGCCGTACGGCCGTATCCGTACGTCGCCGTGGCCCTCCGCGTCCTGCATGCCGGCCGCGAGGAGTTCGCGGGAGAAGGTCCAGCAGACGTCGACGCCTTCCAGCGTCGCCGGAGCCGGGAAGGTCATGCGGATGGCGAACGGATCGCGTCGGTCGTACTGCAGGGTGGCGGGAATGCTCGGCATCCGCGGTGCTGCGGCGACGAGACGGGCCTCGACAGGCTGCTCGATGATGGACAACGCCTTGCTCCCTTATGACGACGGGACGGATTTCCGGGGATGAGGCCGGGCACTGGGAGAGACGACGGAATCAGCCAATCCGTGCACACGAATGCCGAGTGACCTCGGTCACTGCCTTCATGCACGGGAGCGGCCCGGCGCACCTCATGTGCCCCTTGGGGAACATGAGGCGGTATGCGACGCCATCTGGACGGCACCGGGGCGGTGGACTAGCTTCGCCCGCCATGAGGCGCTTGGGGATCACGCGACCGGTCGGGGCAAGGGGACGTACGAGACGAGCGGTGTCCGTGGGGGTGGTGTGCGGAGCGGCGCTGGCGGTGCTGACGTGCGCCGGGCCCACGCAGGCCGGCGAGGACCGGGCACCGCACTGGGAGCTCAAGGACAGCGGCACGACCGACGTACGGTTCCGGGGGCTCGCGGCCGTCAACCGGGGCACCGCCTGGCTCGCCGGGTCCAAGGGCACCGTCCTGCGCACCACGGACGGCGGCGCGAGCTGGCGGAACGTCTCGCCGCCGGGCGCCGCGGAGCTGGAGTTCCGGGACGTCGAGGCGTTCGACGCGCGGCGCGCGGTGGTGCTGGCCATCGGTGAGGGCGAGGCGTCCCGCGTCTACCGCACCGAAGACGGCGGGGCGACCTGGACCGAGTCCTTCCGCAACACCGACGCCAGGGCCTTCTACGACTGCATGACCTTCTTCGACCGCCGCCATGGCCTCGCGCTGAGTGACCCGGTGGACGGAAAGTTCCGCATCCTGTCGACGAGCGACGGCGGCCGCTCCTGGACGGTGCTGCCCGACACCGGCATGCCCGCGGCGCTGGACGGCGAGTTCGGGTTCGCGGCCAGTGGCCAGTGCCTGGTCGCCGCCGGCCCGAAGGACGTCTGGCTGGCCACCGGCGGCGGTGCCCACGCGCGCGTGCTGCACTCGGCCGACCGCGGACGGACCTGGACGGCCACCGACACCCCGATCCCGGCGGGCGATCCGGCCCGCGGCGTCTTCGCGCTCGCCTTCCGCGACCGCACCCACGGCCTCGCGGTCGGCGGCGACTACCGCGCCGACCAGGCCTCCCCGCAGGCCGCCGCACGCACCGCCGACGGTGGCCGCAGCTGGCAGCCCGCAGCCCAGCCACCGCCCGCCTACCGCTCCGGCGCCACCTGGCTCCCGTACAGCCGCACCGCCGCCCTCGCGGTCGGCCCCACCGGCACGGACCTCACGACGGACGCCGGCCGCACCTGGCGGACCGTCGACACCGGCTCGTACGACACCGTGGACTGCACCTCCGACCTTGGCTGCTGGGCCGCCGGGGAGAAGGGGCGGGTGGCCCGGCTGGAGGGCTGACGCCGAATTGTGGGTACCCGGTCGCCGAGTGCGAGAGGAGTGACCGTCCATGCCACGCGGTTCGAGCGAGAAGCGGGAACGCCAGTACGAGCACATCAAGGAGAGCGCCCGGGAACGCGGGGAGAGCCCCGAGCGGGCCAAGGAGATCGCCTCCCGGACGGTGAACAAGGAACGCGCCCGGTCCGGCGAGTCGAAGCAGGCCAGCCGTACCTCGACCCAGGACATGTCGTCCGGCAAACGCGGCGGCCAGCGGTCCGGCAAGGGTTCCCAGGGCCCCACCTACGACCAGCTCTACGAGGAGGCCAAGCAACGCAACATCCACGGCCGTTCGGACATGAACAAGAGCGAGCTGAAGCGGGCACTGGGCGGCAAGTGAACCGGGGCCGGCGGGCGGCCGTACCCTCGTCCTCACCATGACGACCGTACGCATCCCCGCCGGCTGGCCCGTGACCGAGGAACAGGCCCGTGCCGTCCAGGACGAGTTGCGCGAGCGGGTGGTGCTCGACGAGCCCGGGCCGCCGCCCGGATCGGGGCGGGTGACCGGGGTCGACGTGGCCTACGACGACGAGCGGGACGTCGTAGCGGCCGCGGCCGTCGTCCTGGACGCGGCGCGTCTCGACGTCGTCGCCGAGGCCACGGCCGTCGGGCGGATCTCCTTCCCGTACGTGCCCGGCCTGCTCGCCTTCCGCGAGATCCCCACGGTCCTCGCCGCCCTCGACGCGCTGCCGTGCCCGCCGGGCCTCGTGGTCTGCGACGGCTACGGCCTCGCCCACCCCCGCCGCTTCGGCCTCGCCAGCCACCTCGGCGTCCTCACCGGCCTGCCGACGATCGGCGTCGCCAAGAACCCGTTCACCTTCGCGTACGACGACCCGGACGCCCCGCGCGGCAGTACGTCGCCGCTGCTCGCGGGTACCGAGGAGGTCGGCCGTGCCCTGCGCACCCGGGACGCGGTCAAGCCCGTCTTCGTCTCCGTAGGCCACCGGGTGAGCCTCGACAACGCCTGCGCGCACACCCTCGCGCTCAGCCCCGCATACCGTCTCCCGGAGACGACACGCAGGGCCGACGCGCTGTGCCGGAGGGCGCTGCGGGACGCGACGGCCTGAAGGGAACCCGGCCCAGTACCGCGGGATCTGAGTACCCGGACTGAGTACCCGTACGGATGTGGCCGCACCGTCCTGGTCGGCAGGGTGGGGCGCATGACGACACACCGTGCCGCCCACCGTTCCCCCAAGCCCCTCGCCGACCCGAACCGACCGGTCGAGCGTGCCGTGAACGCCGCACTGATCCTTGCCGTGCTGTCCGGGCTCGGCTGGATCGGCGGCATGATCTACACCCTGTTGGGATGGTCGCTCTAGGACCCGTTCAGCGGGTCGCGGCCACCCGGAAGGTGATCCCCGCGTCGCGCAGCCGTTCGGTCAGCGCGTCGCCCATCGCCACCGCCGTCGTGACCTGCCCGGCCGTCGGCGGGAGTTCGTCGAACGCAAGGCACAGGGCCGACTCGGCGAACATCTTCGCCGTCTCGCCGTACCCCGGGTCGCCGCCCGCGACCTCGGTGAACACCCGTCGGCCGCCGCCCTCGCCGACGAAGCGCACGGAGAACCAGCTCTTAGCCCGCTTCTCGGGGCCGGGTCCGTCCCCGGGCTCCAGCCGGGAGGACAACCAGCGCCGCGCGGCGGGGAGTTGGGCCGCCGCCATCATCGCGCCCGCGAAGGCGACCCCGCCCAGCGCGACCGGCAGATGCCGGACGGCCGCGTACTCGCGGTAGCGGAAGTCGGGTCCGTACCGCTCCAGGGCGCGCGCGGACCGCCGTACGATCTGCGCGTCGATGGTGGGCAGCGGGACCGCCCAGGCGCCGACCTCCCCGGCGAACCGGGGCGCACCCGTCGGCGCGGTCGCGCGACGGCCCACCAGGCGCGGCTCGTGCCGGCTCCGGTCGCGTGCGGCGGCCACCATCTGGCGCGCACGGGCGAACTGGTTGAGTGCCGAGGCGAAGGTGCCGCCGGAGAACATGGCGTCGGCGGTCACGAACCCGTCGACGGTCAGCGGCACCCCCTCCGGCAGCTGCCGGACCGTGAAGTACGCGCCCAGGTCGTACGGGATCGAGTCGAAACCGCAGGCGTGCACCAGTCGCGCGCCCGTCTCACGCGCGCGTGCGTCATGGCGGACGTACGTCAGGTCCACGAACTCCGGCTCACCGCTCAGGTCGATGTAGTCGGTGCCGGTGTCCGCGCAGGCGGCGACCAGTTCCTCGCCGTACGTCACATACGGGCCGACCGTCGTCGCCACCACGCGCGCGTGCCCGGCGAGTTCGCGCAGCGCCGCCGCGTCGGACACGTCCGCCTGGACCAGGCCGACCTCGCCGGTCAGCCGCTCCCTGAGCCGCTCCAGCTTCTCGCGGTCGCGCCCGGCGATCGCCCAGCGCAGACCCTCGGGAGCGTGCGCGTCGAGGTACTCGGCGGTGAGGACTCCGACGAAGCCGGTGGCGCCGTAGAGCACGATGTCGTAGGGGCGGTCCGCCCCGTTCAGCCTGGTCATGACACTCCTGGAGTCCGCCGCACGCGCCGTTGTCGGTGGCCGAGGCTAGCGTGAGGAGTGCGCAGCTCGATGACCAGCCCGGAGGTGTGGACGGTGGCCGTGCCCAAGAACGCCCTGAAGAAGTGGGAAAAAGTGCGTGAGTTCGCGCTCGGCCTGCCCGGCGCCGCCGAGGACTTCCCCTGGGGCGAGACCGTCGCGAAGGTGAACAAGAAGGTCTTCGTCTTCATGGGCGTCGCCGACGGCAGCTATCCGATGGGCATCACGGTGAAGCTCAAGGACGACGAGGCCCACGCCCATGCCCTGACCTGCCCCGGCGCCGAGCCCGCCGGGTACGGCCTGGGCAAGGCGGGCTGGGTGAGCGTCCCCCTGGAGCAGCAGGGCGCCCCGGCGGCGGAGCTGCTGTGCGACTGGGTGGAGGAGAGCTATCGGACGATCGCACCCAAGAAGCTCATAGCGGAGCTGGACGCGCGCTGACCGGCACCTTGGCTAAGCGCTTGCTCGCCCAGGTCTTGTGTCCGCTGGAACACGTTCTTAGCATCACTGGTGTTACATCGGTTGTGTCATAGCGCAGGGGGCTGGATGACGACGGCGTCACACACACCCGCACCGGGCCCGCTCGGCGGCGTCCGCGTGGTCGAGCTGGCCGGGATCGGGCCGGGCCCCTTCGCCGCCATGCTCCTGGCCGACCTGGGCGCCGACGTGGTCCGCGTGGACCGGCCCGGCGGCTCGGGACTCGCGATCAACCCGGCGTACGACATCACCAACCGCAACAAGCGCTCGGTGATCGTCGACCTGAAGTCCCCGGACGGCCCCGCCTGCGTCCTCGACCTCGCCGCGCGCGCCGACATCCTCATCGAGGGCTACCGCCCCGGGGTCGCCGAGCGCCTCGGCGTCGGCCCCGAGGCCTGCCGGGCCCGCAACCCGAAGCTCGTCTACGGCCGCATGACCGGCTGGGGCCAGGAGGGCCCCCTTGCCGACCGCGCCGGCCATGACATCGCGTACATCGCGCTCACCGGCACCCTCGGCATGATCGGCGACGCGGACCAGCCCCCGGCCGTCCCCGCCAACCTGGTCGGCGACTACGCGGGCGGCTCGCTCTACCTCGTCGTCGGTGTCCTCGCGGCCCTGCACCACGCGCGCGTGACCGGCACCGGCCAGGTCGTGGACGCGGCGATCGTGGACGGCGCCGCCCACCTCGCCTCGATGATCCACGGCATGTTCGCCGCGGGCGGCTGGCAGGACCGGCGCGGGGCCAACCTGCTGGACGGCGGCTGTCCCTACTACGGGACGTACGAGACCGCGGACGGGAAGGCCATGGCGGTCGGCGCCCTGGAACCGCAGTTCTACGCCGAGTTCCTTGACCTGCTCGGCATCGAGGGGCATGCCGACTCCCGCAAGGACATCGCGCGCTGGGGCGAGCTGCGCGAGGCGGTCGCCGAGCGCTTCAAGTCCCGTACGCGGGACGAGTGGGCGGCCGTCTTCGAGGGTTCCGACGCGTGTGTGGCGCCGGTCCTGTCGCTGGGCGAGGCCCCGCACCACCCCCACCTCGCCGCCCGCGGCACCTTCACCGACCACGGCGGCATCACCCAGCCCGCCCCCGCGCCCCGCTTCTCGGCGACACCGACCGGCGTCCGCACCGGCCCCGCCCGACCGGGCGCCGACACGCCCGACGTGGCCCGCGACTGGGACGTACCCGACCTCATGAAGGGCCAGGAATGAAGCGGAAGATCTTCGCCCCCGAGCACGAGGAGTTCCGCGCGACCGTGCGCAGCTTCCTGGCCAAGGAGGTGCTGCCGTACTACGAGCAGTGGGAGAAGGACGGCATCGTCTCCCGGGACGCCTGGCGCGCGGCCGGAAAGCAGGGCCTCCTCGGGTTCGCCGTGCCGGAGGAGTACGGAGGCGGCGGCACGCCCGACTTCCGCTACAGCGCCGTCCTGGCCGAGGAGTTCACGCGCGCGGGCGCACCCGGGCTCGCGCTCGGACTGCACAACGACATCATCGGCCCGTATCTGACCGGCCTGGCCACCGAGGAACAGAAGCGGCGCTGGCTGCCCGGCTTCTGCGACGGCTCGCTGATCACCGCCATCGCGATGACCGAGCCCGGCGCCGGATCCGACCTCCAGGGCATCCGGACGCACGCCGAGGACCGCGGGGACCACTGGCTGCTGAACGGCTCCAAGACGTTCATTTCCAGCGGCATCCTCGCCGACCTGGTGATCGTCGTGGCGAAGACGACACCCGAGGGCGGTGCCCGCGGGCTGTCGCTGCTCGTCGTCGAGCGGGGCATGGACGGCTTCGAACGCGGCCGCAACCTCGACAAGATCGGCCAGAAGGCCCAGGACACGGCCGAGCTGTTCTTCCACGACGTCCGCGTGCCCAAGGAGAACCTGCTCGGCGACCTCAACGGCGCCTTCGGGCACCTGATGACGAACCTCGCGCAGGAGCGCCTGAGCATCGCCGTCTCCGGGATCGCCGCCGCCGAGCACGTCCTGGAGCTCACCACGGGGTACGTCAGGGAGCGCGAGGCCTTCGGACGGCCGCTCGCCAAGCTCCAGCACATCCGCTTCGAGATCGCGGAGATGGCCACCGAGTGCGCCGTCACCCGCACCTTCCTCGACCGCTGCATAGAGGACCACGCGCGCGGTGAGCTCGACGCCGTGCACGCCTCCATGGCCAAGTGGTGGGCGACCGAGCTGCAGAAGCGCGTCGCCGACCGCTGCCTCCAACTGCACGGCGGGTACGGCTACATGGCCGAGTACCCCGTCGCCCGGGCCTTCACCGACGGCCGTATCCAGACCATCTACGGCGGGACCACCGAGATCATGAAAGAGATCATCGGTCGTGCCGTCCTCGGCTGACCCTCACCGAAAGGCTTACCAGTGAGCACCGAAGCGTACGTGTACGACGCGATCCGTACCCCGCGCGGCCGCGGCAAGGCGAACGGCGCCCTGCACGGCACCAAGCCCATCGACCTCGTCGTCGGACTCATCCACGAGATCCAGGGCCGCTTCCCGGACCTGGACCCGGCGGCCATCGACGACATCGTGCTCGGCGTCGTGGGCCCCGTCGGCGACCAGGGCTCCGACATCGCCCGGATCGCGGCGGTCGCCGCGGGACTCCCGGACACGGTCGCGGGCGTACAGGAGAACCGCTTCTGTGCGTCGGG
The DNA here is from genome assembly GCF_052245395.1 of Streptomyces sp. 4N124. Lineage (NCBI taxonomy): Bacteria > Bacillati > Actinomycetota > Actinomycetes > Kitasatosporales > Streptomycetaceae > Streptomyces > Streptomyces sp. 4N124. The sequence continues at coordinate 19,867 of NZ_JBQQBS010000009.1, read as the reverse complement.
CCTGGAGGCCGTCAACATGGCCGCCATGAAGGTGCGTTCCGGCTGGGAGGACCTCGTCCTCGCCGGCGGCGTCGAGTCGATGTCCCGGGTGCCGATGGCCTCGGACGGCGGCGCCTGGTTCAACGACCCGATGACGAACCTGGCCGTGAACTTCGTGCCGCAGGGCATCGGAGCCGACCTGATCGCCACCATCGAGGGCTTCTCGCGGCGGGACGTCGACGAGTACGCCGCCCTCTCGCAGGAGCGGGCGGCCACGGCCTGGAAGGAGGGCCGCTTCGCGCGGTCCGTCGTGCCCGTGAAGGACCGCAGCGGCCTCGTCGTCCTCGACCACGACGAGCATCTGCGCCCCGGCACCACCGCCGACTCCCTCGCGGGGCTGAAGCCGTCCTTCGCGGACATCGGCGACCTGGGCGGCTTCGACGCCGTGGCGCTGCAGAAGTACCACTGGGTCGAGAAGATCGACCACGTCCACCACGCGGGCAACTCCTCCGGCATCGTCGACGGCGCCTCCCTGGTCGCGATCGGCTCCAAGGAGGTCGGCGAGCGCCACGGGCTCACCCCGCGCGCCCGCATCGTCTCCGCCGCCGTCTCCGGCTCGGAGCCCACCATCATGCTCACCGGTCCCGCGCCCGCCACCCGCAAGGCCCTGGCGAAGGCGGGCCTGACGATCGACGACATCGACCTGGTCGAGATCAACGAAGCCTTCGCGGCGGTCGTCCTGCGCTTCGTGCGCGACATGGGCCTGTCCCTCGACAAGGTCAACGTCAACGGCGGCGCGATCGCCCTCGGCCATCCGCTCGGCGCGACCGGCGCGATGATCCTCGGCACGCTCGTCGACGAACTGGAGCGCCAGGACAAGCGGTACGGCCTCGCCACGCTGTGCGTGGGCGGCGGCATGGGCATCGCGACCATCGTCGAGCGCGTCTGATTCCCGGCGGAATCAGCGGAATCAACAGACTTCAACGGCTTCTACGGAGACCCGTCATGACACAGAGCACCACCATCCGCTGGGAACAGGACCGCACCGGCGTCGTCACCCTCGTCCTCGACGACCCCGACCAGTCCGCGAACACCATGAACCAGGCGTTCCGCGACTCCCTCGCCGTCATCACCGACCGCCTGGAGGCCGAGAAGGACTCCATCCGCGGCATCATCTTCACCTCCGCCAAGAAGACCTTCTTCGCGGGCGGCGACCTGCGCGACCTGATCCGCGTCACCCCCGAGACGGCACAGGAGCTGTTCGACGGCGGCATGGCGATCAAGCGCCAGCTGCGCCGCATCGAGACCCTCGGCAAGCCGGTCGTCGCGGCGATGAACGGCGCGGCCCTCGGCGGCGGTTACGAGATCGCGCTCGCCTGCCACCACCGCATCGCCCTCGACGCCCCCGGCTCCAAGATCGGCTGCCCCGAGGTCACCCTCGGCCTGCTCCCCGGAGGCGGCGGCGTCGTCCGCACCGTACGCCTCCTGGGCATCGCCGACGCGCTGCTGAAGGTGCTGCTCCAGGGCACCCAGTACAGCCCGCAGCGTGCCCTGGAGAACGGCCTGATCCACGAAGTGGCCGCCACCCAGGACGAGTTGATGGCCAAGGCCCGCGCCTTCATCGAGGCCAACCCCGAGTCGCAGCAGCCCTGGGACAAGCCCGGCTACCGCATCCCGGGCGGAACCCCGGCGAACCCCAAGTTCGCTGCCAACCTGCCCGCTTTCCCCGCCACCCTGCGCAAGCAGACGAACGGCGCTCCCTACCCGGCCCCGCGCAACATCCTCGCCGCCGCCGTCGAGGGCTCCCAGGTCGACTTCGAGAACGCGCAGGTCATCGAGGCCCGCTACTTCGTGGAGCTGGCCGCGGGACAGACGTCGAAGAACATGATCCAGGCGTTCTTCTTCGACCTCCAGGCCGTCAACTCCGGCGCCAACCGCCCCAAGGGCATCGAACCGCGCAAGGTGAGCAAGGTGGCCGTCCTCGGCGCCGGGATGATGGGCGCGGGCATTGCCTACTCGTGCGCCCGCGCGGGCATCGAGGTGGTCCTGAAGGACGTATCGGCCGAAGCCGCCGCCAAGGGCAAGGGCTACTCCGAGAAGCTGTGCGCGAAGGCCGTCTCCCGGGGCCGTACGACCCAGGAGAAGGTGGACGCGCTGCTGGCCCGCATCACGCCGACCGCGGACCCGCAGGACGTGGCCGGCTGCGACGCGGTCATCGAGGCCGTCTTCGAGGACCCGGCCCTCAAGCACAAGGTGTTCCAGGAGATCCAGCACATCGTCGCGCCGGACGCGCTGCTGTGCTCCAACACCTCCACGCTCCCGATCACCGCCCTCGCCGAAGGCGTGGAGCGGCAGGGCGACTTCATCGGGCTGCACTTCTTCTCGCCCGTCGACAAGATGCCCCTCGTCGAGATCATCAAGGGCGAGCGGACGGGGGAGGAGGCACTCGCCCGCGCCTTCGACCTGGTCCGGCAGATCAAGAAGACCCCGATCGTCGTCAACGACTCGCGCGGCTTCTTCACCTCCCGGGTCATCGGCCACTTCATCAACGAGGGCGTGGCCATGGTCGGCGAGGGCGTCGAGCCCGCGTCGGTCGAGCAGGCCGCCGCCCAGGCGGGCTACCCGGCCAAGGTGCTGTCCCTCATGGACGAGCTGACGCTCACGCTGCCGCGCAAGATCCGCAGCGAGTCCAAGCGAGCCGTGGAGGAATCCGGCGGCACCTGGAAGACCCACCCCGCCGAGGCCGTCATCGACCGCATGATCGACGAGTTCGAGCGCACGGGCCGCAGCGGCGGCGCGGGCTTCTACGACTACGTGGACGGCAAGCGCGCGGGCCTGTGGCCCGGCCTGCGGGAGCACTTCACGCGAGAGGGCGCGGAGATCCCGTTCCGCGACATGCAGGAACGCATGCTGTTCTCCGAGGCGCTCGACACGGTGAAGCTCCTGGAGGAGGGCGTGCTGACGTCCGTCGCCGACGCCAACATCGGCTCCATCTTCGGTATCGGCTTCCCTGGCTGGACGGGTGGCGTCCTGCAGTACATCAACGGCTACGAGGGCGGCCTGCCCGGCTTCGTGGCACGCGCGCGTGAACTCACCGAGCGGTACGGGGAGCGGTTCACGCCGCCCGCGCTGCTGGTGGAGAAGGCGGAGAAGGGCGAGAAGTTCACCGACGCGATGTGACATGTCAGATGTGACATAGCACTGAGCGGCGCGCTCACCTTGCGAGGGCGTGGACGGGCAGCGGCTTCCTCACCGGGCAGCCGCTGCCCGTCTCAGGCGGATCCGCCTGCTTCTGACATCCCGTCCAGCCACTCCCGCAGCTCCTCCCTGAGGGAGCGCTGAAACGTCGTCAGCAGAGCCTGCACCACCAGCGGATGCATGTGCGCGGACAGCGACTTCACATCCTCCGCGGCCCGCTCGGCCACGGCTTCGCGCAGCAGCCGCGACAACTCGTGCGCCGCCGCGCGCGAGTGCTCGATCAGCGCCGTGCGGGCCGCCATGATCGTCTCCTGGGACAGCGGTACGTCAAGCAGCTCGACGCCGAGGCGCAGCAGACCGGAGTCGACGCGGAACGCGCCGTCCTCGTGCGCGACCACGTTCATCGCCACCAGCCGCTCCACGTCCTGATCGCTCAGCGTCCGCCCGGCCCGCCGCTGCAACTCCTCGCGCGTCACCGTCTCCACCGAATCCGGGGCCCAGCTCGCCACCACGGCACGGTGGATGGCGAGGTCGTGCGCGCTCAGGTCCGGCGGCAGCTGCCGCAGATAGCGTTCGATCGCGGCGAGGGTCATGCCCTGTGTCTGGAGTTCCTCGATCAGCGCGAGGCGCGCGAGATGCTCCTGGCCGTAGTGACCGACCCGGCGTGGACCGATCACCGGTGGTGGCAGCAGGCCCTTGGTGCTGTAGAAGCGGACCGTGCGGACCGTGACGCCCGCCCGTGCGGCCAGCTCGTCGATCGTGAGGGTCGGCTCCGCCACGTCGGTGGGTTCGGTCGTCATGTGCAGCAGTATCGCTGTCTCACCAACACTGTGAAACCTCGGGCGCCCACCGAATGACCTTGTGAGAAGCAACGCTCTGTGACATGAGCCACCGCATACGGGGCGAGCTCCTGGGAAGGTGCTGCCTTGGTCTGTACCGCGTCCAGACGCGGTGCGGGCCACACCTTTGCACGGAAACCCGGGCCCACCCCTGCCCGGGCGCACCAGAGAGTGGTACCACCTGTGAGCAAGGACGCCGTGGACACGGCACAGGTCGCCGACCGTCCCGAGGCGACCGGGACCCCCGCGGACGCGGGCGACGCCGGCTACAGCAAGGATCTCAAGGCCCGCCACGTCAACATGATCGCCATCGGCGGCGCGATCGGCACCGGACTCTTCCTGGGCGCGGGCGGCCGCCTGCACAACGCCGGCCCCGCCCTCGCACTGGCCTACCTCGTCTGCGGCGTCTTCGCCTTCTTCGTGGTCCGCGCCCTCGGCGAGCTGGTCCTCTACCGCCCGTCCTCCGGTTCCTTCGTGTCGTACGCGCGCGAGTTCCTCGGCGAGAAGGGCGCGTACGTCGCCGGCTGGATGTACTTCCTCAACTGGTCGACGACCGGTATCGCCGACATCACCGCGATCGCGCTCTACACGCACTACTGGAGCATGTTCACCGACATCCCCCAGTGGGTGCTGGCGCTGATCGCCCTGGCCGTCGTCCTGGCGGTGAACCTGATCTCGGTGAAGATCTTCGGCGAGATGGAGTTCTGGTTCGCGATCATCAAGGTCGCCACGCTGGTGGGCTTCATGCTGATCGGCATCTTCCTGCTGGCCACCCAGCACGAGGTGGGCGGCACGACACCCGGCCTGGCCGTGATCACCGACAACGGCGGCATCTTCCCGCACGGCCTGATGCCGGTCGTCCTCGTCATGCAGGGCGTGATCTTCGCGTACGCGGCGCTGGAACTGGTCGGCGTCGCCGCGGGCGAGACCGCCGAGCCGGAGAAGATCGTCCCGCGCGCGGTGAACTCGATCATGTGGCGCGTGGGCCTGTTCTACGTCGGCTCGGTCGTCCTCCTCGCCCTCCTCCTCCCCGGCTCGGTGTACTCGGCCGACCAGAGCCCCTTCGTCACGGTCCTGTCGAAGATCGGCGTACCGGCGGCGGGCGACGTGATGAACCTGGTGGTGCTGACGGCGGCGATGTCGTCGCTGAACTCCGGCCTGTACTCGACGGGCCGCATCCTGCGCTCCATGGCGATGGCGGGCTCGGCCCCCAAGTTCACCGCCCGCATGAACCGCAGCCAGGTCCCCTACGGCGGCATCCTGCTCACCTGCGCGGTATGCGTGCTCGGCGTCGGCCTGAACTTCCTCGTGCCGAGCCAGGCCTTCGAGATCGTGCTGAACGTCGCCTCCCTCGGCATCATCAGCACCTGGGTGATCATCATGGTCTGCCACCTGGTCTTCGTCCGCCGCGCCAAGGCGGGCCTGGTCACCCGACCGCACTTCCGGCTCCCCGGCAGCCCCGTCACCGAGATCACCACGATCGCCTTCCTGCTGGCCTGCCTCGCCATGATGTGGAACGACCCCGAGGTCGGCCGCAAGACGCTCCTCCTCATCCCGCTGATCGCCGCAATGCTGACCGCCGGCTGGTACGCCCTCCGCCGCCGCACGGCAACGAAATAACACACGGTCAGCGATGCGCCCCATAGGGGCACGGGGAACTGCGCGACCAGCCACACTCAACCCGCAGATACCCACCGCCGGAGGGCCTACGGCGACCCACTCAGTGGGTAAAGGAGCGGCATGGACCTAATTCCGGTGGAGATCGGCCCGCTGAACCCCCAGGTACTGGACCTGGCCGTCGGCCTCGTGCTGTTCGCCGTCTGCTACCTCAGCATGGTCCCGCTGCTCCGCCGCGCCCGCCGCATCATGGACGCGCGTGACCAGGCGACGGACGGAGTCGCCCAGCACGCCGAGCAGGTCCGCGCCCTCGCCGAGGAGAAGCGCGACGAGGCGCAGACCCTGCTCGCCGAGGCCCGGCACGACGCGGCGCGCACGCGCCAGCAGGCGGAGGCAGAGGGCGCTTCACTCATCGCCGAGGCCCGCGCCGACGGCATACGCGAGCGCGACGCACTCCTCGCCCGTGCCGCCACCCGCCTTGAGGCCGACCGTGCCGCCGCGGAAGCCGAACTCCACACGCACATCCCGGAGTTGGCGGCAGAGCTGGCGAGCCGCGTGCTGGGCGAGCCGGTCAGCCCCGGGACGCGAACGCCCGCAGCAGACACTCGGTGAGCCGTGCCGCGATGGTGCCGTCGGGGTCGAGGCGTGGGTTGAAGATCGCGACGTCGAGGCCCATCGCACCCGGCCCGGAGAGGGCAGTGCCGAGCACCGCCTCCAACTCCTCCCAGGACAGCCCGCCGGACAGCCGGTAGTCCACCGCGGGCATGACCGCGTCGTCCAGTACGTCGACGTCGAGATGCACCCAGTACCCCGCGGTGCCACCGCCCGTGAGGAGATCCACCGCACGCCGTGCCGCCTCGGCCGCGCCCAACTCCCGTACCGCGTCGAGGTCCATCGCGTGCAGTGCGTCCGGCAGCGGCTGCATCCCGAACACCGAGGCCTCCGCCTGGTCCCGGAAGCCCAGGGCGACCGCGTCCGCGTCCTGCACCAGCGGCCCCCGCCCCTCCAGATCGGCCAGGACGGCGGGCCCGCGCCCGGTGGCCAGGGCCAGCTCCATGGAGGCCACCTCGCCGACCGGTTCCGCCGCCGGCTGGTAGAAGTCGGTGTGGCCGTCGAGGAACAGCAGCCCGTGCCGCCCCCGTCGCCGCAGCGCCAGCAGATTGCCGAGCAGCACGCTGCAGTCGCCGCCCAGCACCACCGGGAACCGGCCCTCGTCGAGCACCCCGCCCACCACGTCGGCAAGCCGTACGGAGTAGTCGGCGATCCCCGCCGGATTGAGGACCTCGGTCTCCGTGTCCCGCTCAGGGTCGTACGGCCCCGGTTCGACCCTGCCCGCCCGCACCGCGCCGAGGCCGTCGGCCAGACCCGCGTCGAGCAGTGCCCCGGGCAGCTCCTCGACGCCGGTCGGCCGCAGCCCCAGCACGGACGGTGCCTCGATGATCGCGACGTCCCGCACTGGAAGACTCCCTCGTCAGGCGGCGCCGGCCGGCCCACGCGTGTCCGGCGCGTGGGCCCACCGTAAACCGCGGGAGGGCGCGGAGCGCGTCAGTGCTGGTGTCGCGGGGCGTCCCGGTCCGCGTCTTCGTGGTCGTGCACCCCGTTCGTCGCGGCGATCTTCTTCCATGACTTCGGCGGCGCTTCAGGTGCCGCCTCCCGGGTGATGGACGCGGACCGTGCCGCGGGCGCGCTCGGCTTGGACGGCTGGTACAGCCAGGTGTCGAAGAGCGCGGCCAGCGGCTTGCCCGACACCTGTTCGGCGTACACCCGGAAGTCGGCCACCGACGCGTTGCCGTGCGCGTACTTCTTCGGCCAGCCCTTGAGGACGGCGAAGAACGCCTCGTCCCCGATCTCGTTCCGCAGCGCCTGCAGGGCCAGCGCGCCCCGGTCGTAGACCGCGAGGTGGAACTGGTTCTCCGGCCCCGGGTCGCCCGGCTTCACCGTCCAGAACGCATCGTCCGCCGGATGCGACGCGTACACGTAGTCCGCGATCTCCTGCGCCGTGCCCTCGCCCTCGTGCTCGGACCACAGCCACTGCGCGTACCGGGCGAAGCCCTCGTTGATCCAGATGTCCTTCCAGCCGGCCACGGACACCAGGTCGCCGTACCACTGGTGGGCCAGCTCATGGACGACGACGGAGGTGTTCGAGCCGCTCGCGAACTGGCGCGGGCTGTAGAAGGGCCGGGTCTGGGTCTCCAGCGCGTACCCGGTGTCGGTGTTCGGCACGTATCCGCCGAGCGCGTTGTACGGGTACGGCCCGAAGTACCCGGTCAGCCAGTCGGCGATCTCCCCGGTCCGCTCCACGCTCGCGCGCGCCGCGCCGGCGTTTGCGCCCAGGTCCTTGCTGTAGGCGTTGATGACCGGAATGCCGCTCTCGGTCGTGCCCGTCGTGACGTCGAACTTCCCGGCCGCGAGCGTGGCGAGGTAGGTCGCCTGCGGCTTGTCGGAGCGCCAGTTGTAGCGGGTCCAGCCGGCGCGTGAACTCGACGACTGGAGCGTGCCGTTGGAGATGGCCTGGGTACCGTCGGGCACGGCGACCGACACGTCGTAGGTGGCCTTGTCGAGCGGGTGGTCGTTGCTCGGGAACCACCACCAGGCCGCCTCGGGCTCGTTCGCGGCGACTCCGCCGTCCGGTGTGCGGTGCCAGCTGGTGAAGCCGTACGCCTGCTTGGACGACGGCACTCCGCTGTACCGCACGACGACGGTGACCGAGGTGCCCTTGGGCAGGGGCTTGCTGGGCGTGATCTCCAGCTCGTGCTCGCCGGACGTCGTGAAGGACGCCCTGGCTCCGTTGACCCGCACTTCGCTCACGTCCAGCAGGAAGTCCAGGTTGAACCGGGACAGGTCCTGCGTGGTGCGGGCCAGCAGGGTCGCGGTGCCCGACAGTTCGTCGGTGGCCGGCTGGTACTTCAGCCGCAGGTCGTAGTGGGAGACGTCGTATCCGCCGTTGCCGTAGGCCGGGTAGTAGGGGTCGCCGATACCCGGCGCGCCAGGGGACACGCTCGCGGCCGATGCCGGGATCGCCAGCAGCAGCCAGGCCGCGGCGAGCGAGCCCGGCGCGATGAATCTGCGGTGCACGAAAGCTCCAAGTCGTAGGGGACCGAAGTCTGTTCGGAGCCTATTCATTCGCTGTGTTCCCTGGCGTGTCCATGGTGGCCCCTGTCACACGATCGCCATTCGGCCGTCATGAGCCGAATGGCGCAACCGTCTCGTCCGCACCGGATGGCCCTCTTCTGCACGGGAGTTGACCGATGTACCGTCCGGCGCATGCCGATACGCATGCGCTTGACGACCTGGAGACCGCTCGTGCGCTTCACGACCTGGAGATCGCTCGCCGCCGTCGCCGTAGCCGCCCTGATGGCCGCGCTCCTCACCCCGGCCGCGGCCCACGGCGCCCCGCGCGAGAGCAGGCCGGTGTACTCGTACGAGAAAGCCGTCCGCGAGGCCGTATGGGTGGACACCGGACTCGACGGCGACAGCGACGGAAGGACGGACCGCGTCGCCGTCGACATCGTCCGCCCGCGCGAACCCGCCCAGCAGGGCCGGAAGATCCCGGTCATCATGGACGCCAGCCCCTACTACTCCTGCTGCGGACGCGGCAACGAGAGCCAGCTGAAGACGTACGACGCGGACGGCGACGTCGTCCAGATGCCGCTCTTCTACGACAACTACTTCGTGCCGCGCGGCTACGCGTTCGTCGGCGTCGACCTCACCGGCACCAACCGCTCCGACGGCTGCGTGGACATCGGCGGCCGCTCCGACATCCAGTCCGCCAAAGCGGTCGTCGACTGGCTGAACGGCCGTGCCAAGGCCTACACCACCCGCACCGGCACGACCCGCGCCAAGGCCACCTGGACCAACGGCAGGACGGGGATGATCGGCAAGAGCTGGGACGGCACGATCGCCAACGGCGTCGCTGCCACCGGCGTTCGGGGCCTCGAGACCATCGTCCCGATCGCCGCCATCTCCACTTGGTACGACTACTACTTCACCAAGGGTGCCCCGCTCTACGACTCCGGCCCCGACGCGCTGTCCAACGCCGTCGAGAGCGCCGACGCCCGCGCCAAGTGCGCGGCCGTCCAGCAGAAGCTCGTCGACGGCGCCCCGCGTACGGGCGACCGGACACCGCTGTGGACCGAGCGCGACTACGTCAAGGACGCCGCGAACGTGAAGGCGAGCGTCTTCCTGATCCACGGCATGCAGGACCTCAACGTCCGTATGCAGCACGTCGGTCCGTGGTGGGACGCCCTTGCGAAGAACGGCGTCGAGCGCAAGATCTGGCTCTCCCAGACCGGCCATGTCGACCCCTTCGACTTCCGCCGCGCCGACTGGGTCGACACCCTGCACCGCTGGTTCGACCACGAACTCCTCGGCTACGACAACGGCATCGACGACGAGCCCATGGCCGACATCGAACGCCACCCCGACCAGTGGGTCACCTCGGACACCTGGCCGCCGAGCGGCACCCGGACCACCACCCTGCGCCCCGACTCGGGTGCCCAGCCCGGCGTCGGCACCCTGGGCCTCGGCAAGGGCCGCGGCACCGAGACCTTCACCGACGACCCCCAGCTGGGCGAGACCGACTGGGCCGCGCAGATCGGCACCTCGACCCCCGGCAAGACGGGCTTCGTCACAGGGCCGCTCACCCGCGATCTGCGCTTGTCCGGCTCCTCCGGGGTGACCGTCACCGCGACCCCGACCACCTCGACGGCCCACCTCTCCGCCGTTCTCGTGGACCTCGGCCCCGACACCATCCGCGACTACGCGGCGCGCGGCGAGGGCATCACCACCCTCACCGACCGCACCTGCTGGGGCGCGAGCACCAGCGGCGACAGCGCCTGCTTCAAGGAGACGAAGGCGACGACGGCGGACGTCGACTACACGATCGTCAGCCGCGGCTGGGCCGACCTCGGCAACCACGCCTCCGACGAGACGGGCAGCCCGCTCACCCCGGGCAAGGCGTACCGCATCACCCTCGACCTGGGCGCGACCGACCATGTGATCCCGGCCGGACACCGGCTGGCGCTGATTGTCGCGGGCACCGACAGGGACCTCATCGAGCCGCCGTCGACCAAGCCGACGCTGGCCCTCGACCTGTCCCGCACCTCGGCCCAGGTCCCGCTGGTCGGCGGCGCCAAGGCCTTCGTCCGCGCCACCGCGGGCTCCGCGCCGCTCGCCCCTGAGGCCATCACCCTCGACGGCGTCCAGGCGCCGCGCACCGTCCAGCGCATTCCGGGAGGCAATCGGTGATCCGCGCACTGACCGTCATCACGGCGGCCCTCGCCGCATCCCTGGTCGCCGGGCCGGCGCAGGCGGCGGACTCTCCGCCGCGCACCGGATTCGAGCAGTCGAACGGCGCCCGCTGGACCACCCAGCCGGAGGAGCAGGACTTCCTGGCCGCCGTCGACAAGGCGAGCGACCGCGTCTCGATCGCCCGCATCGGTACGACGAAGCAGGGCCGCCCGCTCCAACTCGCCCGCCTCGGCGCACCCCACGCGCCCACCAAGGTCCTGCTCATCTGCACCCAGCACGGCGACGAACCGTCCGGCCGCGAGGCCTGTCTGACCACCATCCGCGATCTCACCTACGCGACCGACCACCAAACCCGCCGCTTCCTGGACCGCACCACCCTGCTCGTCGTGCCCACCGCCAACCCCGACGGCCGGGCCGCCGACACCCGCGGCAACAGCGACGGCGTCGACATCAACCGCGACCACCTCGCCCTGCAGACGGCCGAGGCACGCACCCTGGCCACGGTCATCCGCGACCAACGCCCCGACCTTGTCTACGACTTGCACGAGTACGGCGCCACACCGCCGTACTACGACAAGGACCTCTTCGACCTCTGGCCCCGCAACCTCAACGCGGCCACCGCCGTCCACGACGAGGGCGAGACCCTCTCCCAGGCCTACGTCCGCCCCGCCGCACAGAACGCCGGGTACACGGCGGGCACCTACGGCATCTGGACCGACCCCGTCACCGGTGACCCGATCAAGCAGGTCGCCGGCGACGGCCAGGAACGCATCCTGCGGAACATGTCCGGCGTCAAGCACTCGATCGGCCTGCTCATCGAGAGCCGCGTCGATCCCCTGACCGACGCCGAGAAGGCGGACGAGTCGCTGAACAACCGGCGCCGGGTCGACTCCCAACTCGCCGCGCTGAAGGGCTTGTTCGAGTACATCGACGAGCGTCGCAGGCAGGTCGAGGTCGCGACGGGCAGCGCGCGCCTCGCGGGCTACGCCGACAGAGGCCCCGTCTACGTCGGCGGCGCCGACAACGACCCGCCCGAACCGGCCGAGGTGATCCAGGACCCGCCCTGCGGCTACCGGCTCACCCGGGACCAGTACACGGAGTTCAAGGACGAACTCGCCCTGCACGGAGTGCGGACGCAGGGCACCTACGTCCCGCTCCGCCAGTCCCTGCGCGCCCTCGTCCCGCTGCTGCTCGACGAGCGCGCGCCGTACCACCTCACGGCCGGTGAGCCCGACACCGACTGCTGAGGCGGTCTGGATCGGCGGCACCTGTGGTAGGCCGTGAGGCACAACACAGAACAGGCGTACCTCACGGTTTCTCAGGGAAGGTGCCGCAGATGACTGAAGATCTGAAGAAGAGGGGAGGCGGCCGGGAAGGTCCCTCGGACATTCCCGGCGGCCCGGGCCACCAGACGGACCGAGTGGTGTTCGGCGTCACCGCCGTCATCACCGTGGCCTTCGTGATCTGGGGCGCGGTGGGGACGGACTCACTGGAGAGCGCCTCCACGAAGATGCTCAACGGCTTGATCCACAACGGTGGCTGGGCCTTCATACTGGCGGCCTCGGCCTTCGTCGTCTTCGCGTTGTGGCTCGCGATGAGCCGCTACGGCCGGATCCACCTCGGCGCCGAGGGCGAAGAGCCCGAGTTCCGCACCGTGTCCTGGGTCGCGATGATGTTCAGCGCCGGCATGGGCATCGGCCTGATGTTCTACGGCGTGAGCGAGCCGCTCTCGCACTACACGACACCGCCTCCGGGCACCGACCCCGCCGACTCCGCGGAACGCATGGAGACGGCGATGGCCACCACCCTCTTCCACTGGACCCTGCACCCCTGGGCGATCTACGCGGTGGTCGGCCTCGCCATCGCCTACAGCACCTTCCGCAAACGCCGGCGCCAGACCATCAGCGCGGTCTTCACCCCGCTCATCGGGGAGAAGCACGCGAACGGTACCGGCGGCCGGGTGATCGACATCCTCGCGATCATCGCCACCGTCTTCGGCTCCGCCGCCTCGCTGGGCCTGGGAGCGCTCCAGATCGGCTCCGGTTTCCAGGAGCTGGACTGGATGGACGACGTGAGCACCGGACTGCTCGTCGCCATCATCGCCGTGCTGACCCTGGCCTTCGTCGCCTCGGCGGTCTCCGGCATCGAGCGGGGCATCCAGTGGCTGTCCAACACCAACATGGTGCTCGCCCTGATCCTCGCCCTGTTCGTGTTCGTCGCGGGTCCCACGATCATCGTGCTCGACCTGCTGCCCACCTCCGTCTTCTCCTATCTGGGTGATCTGCCGCAGCTCGCGGGCCGCACCGAGGCCAGCACCGGCGAGGGCGTCGCGGACTGGCTCGGCAGCTGGACCGTCTTCTACTGGGCGTGGTGGATCTCCTGGACGCCGTTCGTCGGCATGTTCATCGCGCGCATCAGCCGGGGCCGCACCATCCGGCAGTTCGTCGGCGGCGTGATCCTCGTGCCCAGCACCGTCAGCCTCGTCTGGTTCGCGGTCTTCGGCGGTTCGGCGATGAGGCTGAAGGAGGGCGGCGCGCTCGGCGAGGAGTCGACCCCCGAGGGCCAGCTCTTCGGCCTCCTCCAGGAGTTCCCCATCGCGACCGTCACCAGCCTGCTGGTGATGATCCTGGTCGGCATCTTCTTCGTCTCGGGTGCCGACGCCGCGTCCATCGTGATGGGCACGCTCTCCCAGAAGGGCGCCCTCGAACCCGGCCGCTTCGTCGTCGTGTTCTGGGGCGTGGTGACCGGAGCCGTCGCCGCCATCATGCTGCTCGTCGGCAGCGGCCAGGGCGATGCGCTCACCGGCCTGCAGAACCTGACGATCCTGGCCGCCGCGCCGTTCGTCCTCGTGATGATCGGGATGTGCGTCGCCCTCATGCGCGACCTGCGCCACGACCCCATCATCGTGCGCGGCGCGATGGGCTCCGAGGCCGTCGAACTCGCCGTGATCGAGGGTCACCAGAAGTACGACGGCGACTTCGGGATCAGGGTCGGACCAGGCCCCGGCACGGAGACGGAGGGCGACCCACTGGGGCACGACTACCGCTGAGCGTCGAGGAGTTCGCCCGCCTCCTCTCGGGCACGGCCGATCGGGTCGGGGAAGATGCGCAGGCCGTGGGCGACCAGCGCGCCCTCGTGGAGCAGCATCAGGGCGGGGGCCAGCTGGTCGGCCCGGCCGGGCGCGATTTCCCGGACCAGATCGGTGAAGAGCTCCAGCATCCATTGCTTCTGCCCGATGATGATCGCGTAGGCCGGGTGGGCGGGATCGCTGATCTCGGCGTGGGCGTTGACCATGCTGCACCCCTTCGGGCTGCCCTCGGTCATCCAGGACCGGGATGCGTCGAACACCGTGAGAACGCGGTCGACGGATCCCGGTTCCACGCGATCCAGCCGTTCGGCGACGAAGCGCCGCCAGCGCTCGTCGCGGTCGGCGAGGTATTCGACGACGATCTGGTCCTTGGACCCGAACCGGTCGTAGAGCGTCTTCTTCGTCACCCCGGCCTCGGCGGCGATCAGGTCCACCCCGACCGCGTGGATGCCGCGGTCGTAGAACAGCCGGGACGCCGCCGCGAGAACGCGGTGCGCACCGGGCGTCATCGTGATCCGCCTGGTACTCATGGCACCTGACTATACCGATCTGTATAGTGGTCTGAGTAGGTAGACCGATCTGTATAGCCACAGTGAGTGGTGGACCATGAACATCCTGCTGTCGGTCGCCTTCGTGCTCTGCTGGAGCTCGGGGTTCGTCGGCGCCAAGCTGGGCACGGAGCACGCGGGCGCGGTGACGCTCCTGATGTGGCGCTTTCTGCCGCTGGCCGTCATCCTCATCGCGGTCGCCATCGGCCGCGGGCGGGCCTCATGGCAGGGACTGACCGCGCGTGACATCGCACGGCAGAGCGCGATCGGGCTGCTCTCCCAGAGCGGCTATCTGCTCACCGTCTACTACGCCATCCAGCTCGGCGTCTCCAGCGGCACGACCGCCCTGATCGACGGCACGCAGCCCCTCGTAGCGGGCGCGCTCGCCGGCCCGCTGCTGCGTCAGTACGTCTCCGCGCGGCAGTGGCTCGGCCTGTGCCTGGGCCTCGCCGGTGTCGCCGTCGTCACCACGGCCGACGCCTCGGCGACCACCGCCGTCGCCTGGTGGGTCTATCTCGTCCCGTTCGCCGGGATGCTCTCGCTGGTGGCGGCCACCTTCCTCGAAGAGCGTTCCCGGGCACAGGCGACGCCGATGGTGTCGATGACCGTCCACTGCACCACCAGCGCACTCGTCTTCACGGTCGCCGCCTCCGCGGCCGGGGCCGCGGCTCCCTCCTCCGCACCGTCGTTCTGGCTGGCCACCGTGTGGCTCGTGACGCTGTCGACGTTCGGCGGCTACGGGCTGTACTGGCTGGTGCTGCAGCGCTCCGGGGTGACCAAGGTCAACACGCTGATGTTCCTGATGGCCCCCGTCACGGCCGTCTGGGGTGCCGCCATGTTCGGTGAGCCGTTCACCGCGCAGACCGCCGTCGGCCTGGCGGTCGCTCTCTCGGCGGTGGCCGTCGTGCACCGCGCGAGCCCACGGGAGGGGCAGGAGCGGGTCACAGCCGCTCGTTGACGACCCGGGCCACCTCGTCCGCGCAGCCCCAGGCCACGGTGACACCCGCACCGCCATGGCCGTAGTTGTGCACCAACAGCCGCCCGTCCGGCAGCAGTTCGCGCTCCAGCCGGACCGTGTCCCGCGCGGGCCGCAGCCCGACCCGATGGTCCAGCACCCGCGCCCCGGCGATCTCCGGCCGCAGCGCCGCACACCGCCGTACGATCGCCTCCGCCACCGCCGGGTCCGGCTCGGTCGAGAAGTCGTCCTCGTCCGCCGTGCCGCCCAGCAGCAACCGGCCGGGCTGCGGAAAGAAGTACGCCATCGCCCCGGCGGCGTCGGTGGAGACGAGCCAGGTCCGGATGCCGGGGTTCTCCACGACGACCAACTGCCCGCGCACAGGACGTACGGACGCATCCGGCACCAGCTCCCGCGCCCCCAGCCCGGTGCAGTTGACCACGACGGGCGCGTCGACCTCCGCGAAGGCGGACACCGTACGCACCTCGAGCGCACCGCCCGCGCCGAGGAACCGCTCCCGCAGCCACGGCAGATGGACCGCCATGTCGATCAGCGGCAGCCGCGCCCACAAGCCCGTGCCCGGGTACTCCTCGGCGGTCGCCGGACGCAGCCCCGGCAGCCGGTCGGCGGCCCAGGCATCGTCGAGACCGGTCTCGCCCAGTACCCCTTCGACCATGCGTACGCCGGTGACCTCGGGCCGTCCCGCCAACTCCTCGTACACATCGAGCGACCGCAGCGCCCACCTGCGCGCCTGCGCGACCGGCTCGATCCGGTACGGCCACCACAGCGCGCCCGCAACCGCCGAGGTGGTCCGCTCCACCGGATCCCGCGACCACATCCGCACCCGGCGGCCCCGCTCGGCGAGGACGACGGCCGTGGTCAGCCCGATGACCCCGCCGCCGACCACGATGATCTCGTCGTTCGGCTCATTGCTCACCCGGGGACGGTAGCGGAATGTGTCATGCCGTGCTCAGAGAGCGTTCTCTCTGGGGATACTCACAGCATGTCTGCCGAGTACGCGACCTTCGGCCTGGCACCGGCGATGCGTGCCGGTGGAGTTCTCGCCAACGGTGACTACCAAGTACACCGGGATTTCGTGGACTTCATCGTGAACGACCGTCCGCTGCTGTTCCAGCTCTCCGACCTCGACGCCGTCTCCCCACTCGCCTCGGACGTCCCACCCGCGATCTTCACCGCCCAGGTCCGCAGCCTGATGCTGGAGACCGACGCACCCCTGCCCGGTGGCCGGTACGTCATCTACGGCTGTCCCGAATGCGAGGACCTGGGGTGCGGGGCGGTCACCGCGGTCATCGAGAAGGAAGGCGACGACTACATCTGGCGCGACTTCGCCTGGCAGACCGAGGAGTACGCCGACCTGGAGCTCAACGGCTACCACGGCATAGGGCCGTTCCGCTTCCATGGTGCCGAGTACCGGACGGCGCTCAACTCACTGCTGGACGGCTCCGGCAGCGCCCGCCGCCGCGTCCTGCTCATCGGCGCCCGCGTCGCCCTGCTGGCCAAGCTCGCCGCCGCGCTGCGCACCATCGGCATCGGCGCCGACATCACCCGCGACGCGGCCGACGTCCCCGCCGACGAACTGCGCGGCTACGGCGCCGTCGCCTTCGGCCGCGCGGTCACCCAGCAGGAACGTGCCGCCGTACGCGCCGCCTTCGACCGCGCCGGTGTCGATGTCGCCTACGTCGACGGACTCGCCCCGATCGTCCCGCTGCTCGTCGCCCAGATCGAACACGCCCTGGACCGCAGCCCCGCCGACCGGCGCCGGCTGACCCGGCTGGTCGCCGCCGACGGCGAAGCGGGCATCGAGGTCACCTCGCCCTGCCGGGTCCAGCTCACCGCGTACCGCCTCGACCGCCTCTACCGCACCCACGCCCACGAGGTCTTCGACGGAATCCTGGAACCCGGCCGGCATCGCATCGCCCTGGACGCCAAGGCGGTGAAGGGGGAGTCCTTCGTGGTGGCGCGGACGTCGGGAAGCGTGCTGGTGGAGGCGATGGCGCACGGATGATCCGGGCGCGATCCGCTCCGTACGGCCACTAGGATCTACGGTCTGATGACTGCCACCCTCGTCGCCAAGAACCTCGCCGCCGGCCACGGCGACCGCGCGCTGTTCACCGGGCTCGACCTCGTCGTCGCGCCCGGCGATGTGATCGGCCTGGTCGGGGCCAACGGCGCCGGCAAGTCCACGCTGCTGCGGATCCTCGCCGGACTCGCCACGCCGGAGGACGGCGAGCTGCGCCTCTCGCCGCCCACGGCGACCGTGGGCCACCTCCCGCAGGAGCCCGAGCGCCGCCCGGGCGAGACCGTACGGGAGTTCCTGGCCCGCCGCACCGGCGTGGCCGAGGCCCAGCGCACGATGGACGAGGCCACCCAGGCGCTCGTCGACGGAGCACCGGGCGCCGACGACGCGTACGCGACGAGCCTGGAGCGCTGGCTCGACCTCGGCGGCGCCGACCTGGACGAACGGGCGGAGGAGGTCACCGACTCACTGGGCCTGGCCGTGGACCTCGACCAGGCGATGACCTCCCTCTCCGGCGGCCAGGCGGCGCGCGCGGGCCTTGCCTCCCTCCTGCTGTCCCGCTACGACGTCTTCCTGCTCGACGAGCCGACCAACGACCTCGACCTGGACGGCCTGGAACGCCTCGAACGCTTTGTGAGCGGCCTGCGCGCCGGCACGGTCGTCGTCAGCCACGACCGCGAGTTCCTCGCCCGCACCGTCACCAAGGTCCTCGAACTCGACCTCGTACAGGGACAGATCAATCTCTACGGCGGCGGCTACGAGGCCTATCTGGAGGAACGCGAGACGGCCCGGCGGCACGCCCGCGAGGACTACGAGGAGTACGCCGACAAGAAGGCGGCCCTCCAGGACCGGGCGCAGATGCAGCGCACCTGGATGGACAAGGGCGTGAAGAACGCACGCCGCAAGGCCAGCGACAACGACAAGATCGGCCGCAAGTTCCGCAGCGAGGCCAGCGAGAAACAGGCCGCGAAGGCCCGCCAGACGCAACGCATGATCGAACGCCTTGACGTCGTCGACGAGCCGCGCAAGGAGTGGGAGCTGCGGATGGAGATCGCGGCGGCCCCGCGTTCCGGCGCCGTGGTCGCCACCCTGCGGGACGCCGAGGTGCGGCGCGGTGACTTCGTCCTCGGCCCGGTGTCCCTGCAGATCGACTGGGCGGACCGGGTGGCCGTGACCGGCGCGAACGGGGCGGGCAAGTCGACCCTGCTCGGCGCCCTGCTCGGCCGGGTCCCCGTGGACGCGGGCCAGGCCTCCCTCGGCTCCGGCGTCCTCGTCGGCGAGGTCGACCAGGCCCGCAAGGTGTTCCACGGCCCGGAGTCCCTGCTGGACGCCTTCAGCGCGGCCGTTCCCGACACCGAACCGGCCGAAGTGCGCACGCTGCTCGCCAAGTTCGGCCTGAAGTCGGACCACGTACTGCGCCCGGCGGCGACGCTGTCACCGGGCGAGCGGACCAGAGCCGCGCTCGCCCTGCTCCAGGGCCGAGGCGTCAACCTTCTCGTCCTCGACGAGCCGACCAACCACCTCGACCTCCCGGCCATCGAGCAACTGGAGTCGGCTCTGGATTCGTACGAGGGCACGCTGCTCCTGGTTACTCACGACCGCCGCATGCTGGACGCGGTGCATGTGACGCGCCGCTTGGAGGTCGCGGACGGCAAGGTGACGGAGCGCTAGCGCTCCGCTGGTGGTGCCGCTGTCTGTCGTCTGTTGTCTGCGGCGCCGTCGTGGCTGGTCGCGCAGTTCCCCGCGCCCCTTCGGGGCGCCAGACGCGTCGCCAGTCCCGGGTAGTCGACGACGCAGCCGTCCACGTCGAACACCAGGTCGCTGCGGAAGTCGCCCGAGGTGAAGCGGACGCGTCCGCCGTCGTCGGTGTGGTCGAGGTGGGTGTACCGCTGCGGCGACGGCTGGACGGTCAGGTCCGGCACCGAGACCCAGGCCATGAGGAAGTCCTCTTCACCCGGCGTGCGATGGAGCCCGTGCCGCAGTACCGGCATGGTGTTGGTCAGCGGGCACAGGCCGAGGTCGCAGTCGAGGGCGCCGTCGATGCCGGGCAGCCGCTCGCCGTCCGCGGTCCACCGGCCCTCGCCGTCATGGCGCAGATCGAGGTCCCGTGTGCCGGAGTGGGTCTCGGCGGTGACCCGCAGCCGCCGGGTCACGAAGCCCTCGGTGGTGTCGAGTTCGTACGCGATCCAGTACGGCTGCGGAACCGTCCCCACCGCACGGCCACGGGCCCGCATGGCATCGCCGGTCAGCTCGATCCAGGCGGTCTCGGTCCCCTTGCTCTCGAACACTTCCCAGGTGATGACGCGTGACGTCGACATGCCGTCACCCTAGGGGCGAACGGGCCCGGGGCCCAAG
>NZ_JBQQBS010000089.1:0-27524 GCF_052245395.1 Streptomyces sp. 4N124 | reverse complement strand
GGCATGTCCGGCTGCGGATAGCCGTAGCCGGGCATGCCGCCGCCCCCCCACCCCACCGCGCCGAACGGCGGCGGGCGGAAGTCCAACACGACACTAGCCGTGCTCGTGGCGTCCGCCGTGGTGATCGCGCTGATCGTCGGCGGCGTGTGGTACTCGCAGTCCGGTGACGAGGGCGGCAAGGACGACACCGCCAGCTCCAGCGGCGGCACCGGCGGCGGGGACGACGACGGCACGGGAGGCGGCGGCAGCGTCCCCGCCGGCTCGGAGAAGGTGCCCGCCGACGCCTCCTCCCAGGTCCTCTTCCAGGTCCCGTCACCCAAGGTCGAGGACGACACCACCGTCGTCGTGTCCGGCTCGTGGCTGACCGACAAGGCGTACGTCAAGAGCGGCGTCGCCGAGATCGTCGGCTACGACCGCGACAAGGGCACCGAGCTGTGGAAGATCCCGTTGCCGGGCCCGGTCTGCCAGGCCAGCAAGCACGCCACCGAGGACCATCTGACGGCCATCGCCTTCGAACCCGCGATGCCGACCAAGGCGAAGCCCTCGAACGGCTGCACCCAGATCGCGGCGCTCGACCTAGACGCCGGCAAAAAGCTGTGGACGAAGACCGCCGAGGTCGGCGGCC
The DNA here is from genome assembly GCF_052245395.1 of Streptomyces sp. 4N124. Classification (NCBI taxonomy): domain Bacteria; kingdom Bacillati; phylum Actinomycetota; class Actinomycetes; order Kitasatosporales; family Streptomycetaceae; genus Streptomyces; species Streptomyces sp. 4N124. Next base: position 26,899 of record NZ_JBQQBS010000089.1, on the reverse strand, counting down.
AGCCGATCCGGTTCGACAACATCACCGTCAGCGGTGGCACGGTGGCCGCCGGCGGCAGCAGCGGCGGCGCCGCGTTCGACCTCGAGTCCGGCAAGCCGCTGTGGATCCCGAAGGCCAACGAGGACTGCCGCGACGCCGGGTACGCCGGCGGTGAGAAGCTGGTCGCGGTCCGCAGGTGCGGCTCGTACGACAGTCCCCAGCTGCACATCCAGACCATCGACCCGAAGTCCGGGAAGGTGAACTCCGAGTACAAGCTGGCCGAGGGCGTCGAGTACGCCAGCGTCCTGTCCACCGAGCCGCTCGTCGTGGCCGCCGAGGTGGGCGAATCCCAGGACGCCATCGGCATCACGGACGTCTTCTCGATCGACAACGCCACCGGCAAGCTGCGCATCCGCATCTCCGTGCCGGGCGACCAGTTCGAGGCCCGCTGCTCCGGCGTCACCAGGATCGAGTCCTGCACGGGCATCGTGGTGGGCAACGACCGGCTCTATGTGGAGACCCAGGAGCACGACGGCGGCGGCGAGTACGGCCGTACCAACGAGATCGTCGCCTTCGACCTGGCCACCGGCAAGCAGACGGGGCAGCGCGCGGACGCGGGCGACCGGTACACGATCACGCCGCTGCGTATGGACGGCGGCAACATCATCGCGTACAAGCGTCCGCCGTACGACAAGGGCGGGCAGATCGTCAGCATCGACGGTGGCACCTTCAAGGAGACGAAGCTGCTGGAGAACCCGTCCGTGAAGACGGTGCGGGATGTGGAGACCCGTATGTCTCCGCAGTACTCCGAGTTGCTCTATTCACAGGGGCATCTGTACATGTCGTCCGTGTACGCGAGTGAACTCGGCAATACGGCCGACAAGAGGTACCTGGTGATCGCGTTCGGCACGAACGGCTGAACCACTCGCCCGCGTTGACGGCTCCGTCCCTGTTCAGGGGCGGGGCCGTGCGCGTACCGCCCATCACCCTCGAATGAGCGGAAAGCGAGAAATTCCGTCGATCCGGGGCACTTCTCATCGGTAGGGGGAGCGCAACGTCGAACAAGCGTGTAGCTTCCGGGGGCATGAAGAGCGGGGGAGCCGGGAGGGGGCTTCTGGCCGCGCGGACCAGTGGGCATGCATAGTGGGGCATCCATTGGGGGGACTGGGGGGTTGCTCGATGGGAGTGCGGCTCATGGTGGTCGACGACCACCGATTGCTGGCCGAGGCACTGGCCTCGGCGTTGAAGCTGCGGGGGCACCGGGTGCTGGCCGCCGCGGCGCCTGCCGCGGGGGCGGCGGAGCTGGTGATCACGCGGGCGCCGGAGGTGTGCCTGCTGGGGACGGCGACGCCTGCGGAACCGGGCATATTCGACCCGGTGCTGAAGATCAAACGGGAGCGCCCGCAGGTCGCGGTGCTGGTCCTGGGGCCTGTGCCGTCACCGCGCGGCATAGCCGCCGCGTTCGCCGCGGGCGCCTCGGGCTATGTACGGCATGACGAGCGCATCGAAGGCGTGGAGCGAGCGATCATGAAGGCCAGGGCGGGTGAGGCGGCCGTGGCGCCGCAGCTCCTGCAAGGCGCCTTCAGCGAACTCCTCAACCCGGCGGTCCAGCCGGACGACGAGGGCCAGCGCCTGTTGCAGATGCTGACGCCCAGGGAGGTCGAGGTCCTGGTCAGGGTCGCCGACGGCGAGGACACCCGGCTGATAGCGGCGGGCATGGGCATCGCCCCGTCGACCGCCCGCACGCATGTGCAGCGGGTGCTGATGAAGCTGGGGGTGGGGTCGAGGCTGGAGGCGGCGGCCTTGGCGGCCCGGACCGGGCTGCTGGACCGGGCGGGCCCGGTACCGCACTCGGCTCCGGAGACGGGAATGGAGTAGACCGGAAACGGGGCCGGAGTCCGTCACGGACTCCGGCCCCGGTCTCACCGGCGAGGTCACTCGGCCGACTCGTCCGGCAGGACGTCCGGCGGCGGCGGAGCCGTCGGCCGCAGCCACAGCCAGGCCAGGAAGAACAGCCCCAGCGCCAGCATGCCCAGCCCGGTCCAGAGGTTGATGTTGACGCCCTCGGCCTTGTCCAGGTCGGCGTCGGACGGGGAGATGCCCGCGATCGTGACGATCACGCCGTAGATCACGAACAGGCCGCCGATGATGCGGCGCAGGTCGAAGATGCGGGCCGCGGTCGCGGACTTGGCCTGCAACTCGCTGACTTCCCGCACGACGTCCTTCTCGGAGTATTCGGAGTGTCCGGAGTGCTCAGACATGGTTTCTCAAACTCCCTGTCAGGGTCCGTCAGAACGAGAACGGGATGTAGCAGGCGGCGGCCAGGACGATCGCACCCCAGCCCAGCAGGGCCGGCTTGCGGTACCAGGCGTCGTCGCCGACGGCAGGCGCCTCGGACATGCCGGGCGAGACGGTGCCGTAGACCAGGCCCTGGAGCTCCTCGGCCGGCTTCGGCTGGGTGAACAGCGACACGGCGACCATGACGACCGCGCCGGCCACGAAGCCCACGATCGCGGAGACGAAGTTGGCGCCCTGGTCGGAGGGGATGTCGATGATCCCCTCCTTGTAGATCCAGAAGTAGTTCACCATCGCGGCCACGGTGCCGGCGAGCAGTCCCCAGAAGCCGGACGCCGCGGAGGCGCGCTTCCAGAACATGCCGACGATGAAGACGACGAACATCGGCACGTTGAAGAAGGAGAACAGCGTCTGCAGGTAGCTCATGATGTTCGAGAACGACGACGCCAGGAACGCCGTGCCGACCGAGGCGCACACGCCGATCACCGTGATCAGGCGGCCGAAGCCGACGTAGTACTCGTCCTCCCGCCCCTTGACCACGTACCGGGCCCAGATGTCGTTGGTGAACACCGTGTTGAAGGACGACACGTTGGCCGCCATGCCCGCCATGAACGCCGCGAGCAGACCGGTCACCGCGATGCCGAGGACACCGTTGGGCAGCAACTGCTCCATCAGATAGGGGATGGCGTCGTTGTACTGGTAGCCCGAGTCGGGGGTTCCGAAGCCGGGGATCAGGGCCGCTACCGTCAGCCCCGGGATCATCACCAGGAACACGATGAAGATCTTCGGGAAGGCGGCGATGAGCGGGGTGCGCTGGGCCGCCGACAGGTTCTTGGCCGACAGCGCTCGCTGGACCTCCGCGAAGTTGGTCGTCCAGTAACCGAAGGACAGCACGAAGCCCAGGCCGAGCACGATCGTCAGCCAGTTCGCGCCCAGCGGGTTGTCGCTGCCGATGCCGGTGCCGCCCCACGCGGTGGTGAAGTCGGCGCCGTGGGTCTTGGTGAGGGCATCGGTCAGGCCGTCCCAGCCGCCGACCTTCTTCAGGCCCAGCACGACGATCGGGATGAGGGCCGCGAGGATCACGAAGAACTGGAGGACCTCGTTGTAGATCGCGGAGGAGAGGCCGCCGAGGGTGATGTACGCCAGCACGAAGGCGCCGGCGACCACGATCGCCACCCACTGCGGCCAGCCGAGCAGTGCCTCGACGACGATCGCCAGGGCGTAGAGGTTGACACCGGCGATCAGAACGGCGGCAAAGGCGAACAGAGCCGAACTGAGCAGATGTGCCCACTTGTCGAAGCGCAGCAACAGCATCTCGGGAACCGAGCGCACTTTGCTCCCGTAGTAGAACGGCATCATCACCAGGCCGAGGAAGACCATGGCCGGGATGGCGCCGATCCAGTACCAGTGCACGGTGTACGCGCCGTACTGCGCGCTGTTGGCCGCCATGCCGAGGATCTCGGTGGCGGCCAGGTTCGCCGAGATGAAGGCGAGACCGGTGATCCAGGCCGGCAACGACCGGCCCGAGAGGAAGAAGTCGAGGCTCGTCTTGACCGAGCGGCGGGCGGCGAAGCCGATGCCGAGGACGACGACGAAGTAGATGCCGAGGATCGTGTAGTCGAGCCAGTTGGTGGGGAGTCGTAGCTCGGCGGCCAGATATGTGGGGGTTTGCATAAGCACTCGCTTCGTTGCGCGAACTGATCCAGAGCGGAACCTACGCCTCTGTGTTCAGTAATTGAACACTTCGTATGGTGCTCTTTGTTTGATTGTGATGTTGACTGCCCTGGTGAGTTGTGTTTCGATATGTTTACTTATGTTGGTTGGTTGAGTGGCCCTGATATGGAGTCCGCAGTGAAGAAGACCTCGACCCGGCTGGCCGACGGTCGCGAGCTGGTCTACTACGACCTGCGCGACGACACGGTCCGGGACGCCGTGGACCGCCGTCCGCTGGAGCGGACCGTCACCACGTCCGAGATCCGGCAGGACCCCCTGCTCGGCGACTCCGTCGCGATCGCCTCGCACCGCCAGGGCCGCACCTACCACCCGCCGGCCAACGAGTGCCCCCTGTGCCCCTCCGAGGGCGAGCGGCTGAGCGAGATCCCGGACTCGTCGTACGACGTCGTGGTCTTCGAGAACCGCTTCCCCTCGCTCGCCGGCGACTCCGGGCGCTGCGAGGTCGTCTGCTTCACCTCCGACCACAACGCGTCCTTCGCCGAACTGACCGAGGAACAGGCGGGACTGGTGCTCGACGCCTGGACCGACCGGACCTCGGAGCTGTCTCATCTGCCCTCCGTCGACCAGGTGTTCTGCTTCGAGAACCGGGGCGCCGAGATCGGTGTGACGCTGGGCCACCCGCACGGCCAGATCTACGCCTACCCCTTCACCACGCCGCGCACCGCGCTCATGCTTCGTTCTCTCGCAACTCATAAGGAAGCGACCGGAGGTGAGAACCTCTTCGACGCCGTTCTGGAGCGTGAACTCGCCGGTGAGCGGGTCGTCCTGGAGGGTGCACACTGGGTCGCCTTCGTGCCGTACGCCGCGCACTGGCCGTACGAGGTCCACCTGTACCCCAAGCGCCGCGTGCCCGACCTGCTCGGGCTCGACGAGGCGGCGCGCACAGAATTCCCCCAACTCTATCTGGAACTCTTGAGGCGCTTCGACCGGATCTTCGGCGAGGGGGAGCCTCCGACGCCGTACATCGCGGCCTGGCATCAGGCCCCGTTCGGCGCGCTGGACGAGTTCGACGGTGTGAGCAGGGACGATTTCGCCCTTCACCTCGAGCTTTTCACCATCCGCCGCACGTCCGGCAAGCTGAAGTTCCTCGCGGGTTCCGAGTCCGGCATGAACGTGTTCATCAACGACGTGCCGCCGGAGCGCGCGGCCGAGCGACTGCGAGAGGTAGCGAGTTCATGAGCGGTAAGTACCTGGTGACCGGTGGCGCGGGCTACGTCGGCAGCGTGGTCGCCCAGCATCTACTGGAGGCGGGCCACGAGGTCGTCGTCCTCGACAACCTCACCACCGGCTTCCCCGAGGGCGTCCCCACCGGCGCCACCTTCATCGAGGGCGACATCCGCGACGCCGCCAAGTGGCTGGACGCCTCCTTCGACGCCGTCCTGCACTTCGCCGCGTTCTCGCAGGTCGGCGAGTCGGTCGTCAAGCCCGAGAAGTACTGGGACAACAACGTCGGCGGCACGATGGCGCTGCTGGGCGCGATGCGCGAGGCCGGCGTCCGCAAGCTCGTCTTCTCCTCCACGGCGGCCACGTACGGCGAGCCGGTCAGCTCTCCGATCACCGAGACCGACCCGACGGCGCCCACTTCGCCGTACGGCGCCTCGAAGCTCGCCGTCGACCACATGATCACCGGCGAGGCGGCGGCGCACGGCCTGGCCGCGGTCTCCCTGCGCTACTTCAACGTGGCCGGCGCATACGGCGCGTACGGCGAGCGGCACGACCCCGAGTCGCACCTCATCCCGCTGGTCCTCCAGGTCGCGCAGGGCAAGCGCGACGCGATCTCCGTCTTCGGCGACGACTACCCGACGCCGGACGGCACCTGCGTCCGCGACTACATCCACGTCGCCGACCTGGCCGAGGCCCATCTGCTGGCCGTCGAGGCCGCGCGGCCCGGCGAGCACCTGATCTGCAACCTCGGTAACGGCAACGGCTTCTCCGTCCGCGAGGTCATCGAGACCGTCCGCCAGGTCACCGGGCATCCGATCCCCGAGGTCACGGCCCCGCGCCGCGGCGGCGACCCGGCGGTACTGGTCGCCTCCGCCTCCACCGCCCGCGAACGGCTCGGCTGGAACCCGTCCCGAGCGGACCTCGCCGGGATCGTCGCGGACGCGTGGGAATTCGCGCAGTCGCGCGGCAAGTGACTGCGTACGCGCGGCAAGTGACGTCGTACGCGCGGCGAGTAAATTCAGGGCCGGTACAGACCGGTCGGTTCGAAAGGTCAGGGGTCAGGGGATGAGCGAGCCTGTCGTCGGTGGTGTCGCCGAGCGGTTCAAGGAGCTGTACGGGGCCGAGCCGGAGGGAGTGTGGGCGGCGCCGGGCCGGGTCAACCTGATCGGCGAGCACACCGACTACAACGACGGCTTCGTCATGCCGTTCGCGCTGCCGCACGTCACGGTCGTGGCGGTGTCCCGGCGCGAGGACGACGTCCTGCGCCTGCACTCGGAGGACGTCGAAGGCGGAGTCGTCGAACTGCGCGTCGACGAACTGAACCCGGGGTCGGACAAGAACTGGACGGCGTACCCGGCGGGCGTCGCCTGGGCCCTGCGCGACGCGGGCCACCCGGTCACCGGCGCCGACATCCACCTGACCTCGACCGTCCCGTCCGGCGCGGGCCTGTCCTCGTCGGCGGCGCTGGAGGTCGCGGTCGCCCTGGCCCTGAACGACCTGTACGAACTCGGCCTCAAGGGCTGGCAGTTGGCCCGTCTGTGCCAGCGCGCAGAGAACGTCTACGTCGGCGCCCCCGTCGGCATCATGGACCAGACCGCGTCCGCCTGCTGTACCGCGGGCCACGCCCTGTTCCTCGACACCCGGGACCTCTCCCAGCAGCAGATCCCCTTCGATCTGGCCGCCGAGGGCATGCGCCTGCTCGTCGTCGACACCCAGGTCAAGCACGAGCACTCGACCGGCGAGTACGGCAAGCGCCGCGCCGGCTGCGAGAAGGGCGCCGCGCTGCTGGGCGTCGAAGCGCTGCGGGACGTACCGTACGACGGCCTGGACGCGGCGCTCGCGCGGCTCGGCGACGAGGAGGAGGTGCGTCGGCTGGTGCGGCACATCGTCACCGAGAACCACCGGGTGGAGCGGACGGTCGCCCTGCTGGAGGCCGGCGAGACCCGCGCGATCGGCCCGGTGCTCGTCGAGGGCCACGCCTCCCTGCGCGACGACTTCCGTATCTCCTGCCCCGAACTGGACCTGGTCGTCGACACGGCCCTCTCCGCCGGGGCGATCGGTGCCCGCATGACCGGCGGCGGCTTCGGCGGCTCGGCGATCGTGCTGGCCGAGACGGCCGACGTCGAGACCATCACCAAGGCGGTGCAGGAGGCCTTCGCGGCGGCCGGCTTCACGGCTCCGCGTGTCTTCGAGGCGGTGCCTTCGGCGGGGGCGCGGCGGCTCAGCTGAGCCGCTTGGTCAGCGTGTACTCCGTGATCCCCGGCGGATAGTCGGGGATCACGCACACCACGTCATAGCCCTGTTTCTTGTAGAACTCCGGCGCCTGGAAGTCCCAGGTCTCCAGGCGCGCGCCCCGACAGCCGCGCTCCGTGCGCGCGATGTGCTCCGCTTGCGCCAGCAGCCGGGAGCCCAGCCCCTTGCCCCGAAGGCGCTCGTCCACCCACAGATAGGTCACGTGCAGCCAGGTGGTCCAGGTGTGGCCGACGAGACCGCCCGCCAGGCGGTGGTGGTGGTCCAACACCCAGACATGGAGCGGAAGTTCCCGTTCACCAGGGGTTCCGCGCAGTCCGCGCAAGATCGGTGAGGCCGCCGTGTTGGCGGCGCGGAGGCGGGAACGAAGGAAGTCGCGCCGCTCCTTGTCGACTTCTGTCTCGATACGAAACATGCGGCTCACCATAAACGCGCTGGACAACCAGTTCTGCAAATTACCTTCCGCTGTAGGCCCCCGCCCGTACTCTGATGAAAGCACCGGTGGGGGCCGGTGCTGATCAGGGGGCGAGACAAGTCGGGTACGACGCCCGCAGTGGGGGTAGCAGTCTCTGCACGGCGGCGGCCGTGCGACTGCGACCACTCCTGGGCGTCGTACCCGCACAGGTCGTCGTTTTCCCGGACCAGTGGGGGTTTTCAGTGGTTCGTATCCGAGTCCTAGTCGTCGACGACCACCGCATCTTCGCCGAGTCGCTCGCCGCCGCACTGGCCGCCGAGCCGGACGTCGACGTGTCCGCGGCGGGCAGCGGCCCGGCCGCCATACGCAGTCTGGAGCGCGCTGTCGCCGAGGGGCGCCGCTTCGACGTGCTGCTCGTCGACGCCGATCTGGGCGGAAACATGCAGGGCGTGCGTCCCACACCCGTACAGGAAGGGAACGAGGACGGGCTCGTCGACGGGATCTCCCTGGTCGCCGGGGTCCGCACCACACAGCCGGGCGTACGGATCGTCGTCCTCGCCGAGAAGGACGACCCACGCCGGGCCGCGCTCGCCCTGCAGGCCGGGGCGTCGGGCTGGGTCGCCAAGGACTGTTCGCTGTCCCGGCTGCTCACGGTCATCCGGGGCGTCCTGCGCGACGAGACCCATCTGCCGCCCGCCCTGCTCACCGGCGTCCTGCGGGAACTGACGGCCGCACGCAAGCACCGCACCGAGAGCGAACGGCTGGTGGAGTCCCTCACCCCGCGCGAGCGGGAGGTACTGCGCTGCATGGTCGCGGGCCTGGGGCGCAAGGCGGTGGCCGAGCGCCTGTTCCTCTCCCCGCACACCGTCCGCACGCATATGCAGAACGTCCTCGGCAAGCTGGGCGTCCACTCGACGCTGGCCGCGGTGGCACTGGCGAGGCGGGCGGGGGTGGGCCCGGTGGACCTGGGGCCGGTAGGGAGGATCGGGGTGGAGGAAAGCAGCAGCGCCTGATAGGCGCCGGTGACGGGAGCGCCCCGAAGGGGCGCGGGGAACTGCGCGACCAGCCACGACGGCGCCGCAGCCGAACGACAGCCTAGCCAGGGATGTTGTCGAACGGCGCCGTCAACTGGCGCAGCAACCCCGCCAGTTCACCCCGCTGCGCCCGCGACAGCTCCGCCAGAATCGCCCGCTCCTGATCAAGCAACCCCGCAAGCGCCTGGTCGGCCCGATCGCGCCCCTCGGCGGTCAGCCGGACCAGCACACCGCGCCGGTCGCTCGGATCGGGCAGCCGCTCCACCAGACCCTTCTTGGCCAGGCGGTCGATGCGGTTCGTCATCGTCCCCGAGGTGACCAGGGTCTGCGTCAGCAACTGTCCCGGCGAGAGCTGATACGGCGTCCCGGCGCGCCGCAGCGCCGTGAGCACGTCGAACTCCCAGGGCTCCAGGCTGTGTTCGGAGAAGGCCAGCCGACGTGCGCGGTCCAGGTGCCGGGCCAGTCTGCTCACCCGGCTGAGCACCTCGAGCGGTTCCACGTCGAGGTCCGGGCGCTCCCGGCGCCACGCTGCGACCAGCCGATCGACCTCGTCCTCCATGACGATCAGTGTAGTGGTTGTGTCGATGTGAAGTCTCTTGACGTCAAGCTTCTTGACCGCGAGCTAAATCTCGGGGCAGGCTGGGTACCCGTCAGCCACGGTCGTTCCCCTCCCGGAGGCCCCCATGTCCGCCCCCACCTGGGACCCCGCCCAGTACCTGCGCCACGCCGACCACCGCGCCCGCCCCTTCGCCGACCTCCTGGCCCGCGTCCCCGATCTGCCCGGCACCCCGCCCCGCATCGCCGACCTCGGCTGCGGCCCCGGCAATGTCACCACCCTCCTCGCCGAACGCTGGCCCACCGCGCACATCACCGGCTACGACAACTCGCCCGAGATGCTGTCCCGAGCCGAGGCTCATGCGGGCCCCACGGCAGGCGGCGGTCACCTCGACTTCGCCCCCGCCGACGTCCGCACCTGGGAGCCCGTACGGCCGTACGACCTGATCGTCAGCAATGCCACGCTGCAGTGGGTCCCCGGGCACGTGGACCGTTTCGCGGACTGGATCTCCGGGCTGACCCCCGGCGGCACCTTCGCCTTCCAGGTGCCCGGCAACTTCGCCGCCCCCAGCCACCGCCTGATGCGCGAACTCGCCCACTCCCCGCGCTTCCACGACCGCCTCGCCGCCGCCCTCCGCCACGACGACGCCGTCCTCGCCCCCGAGACCTACCTGGCACACCTGACCGCCCTGGGCTGCACGGCCGACGTCTGGGAGACGACGTACATCCATCTCCTCCAGGGCGAAGACCCGGTGCTCGACTGGGTAAAGGGGACCGGCCTGCGCCCCGTCCTCACGGCGCTCGCCGGCGACCCCGACGAACGGGACGCCTTCGTCGACGCCTACCGGACCGCCCTGCGCACGGCCTATCCGGCCACGCCGTACGGCACCCCGTTCCCGTTCCGCCGCATCTTCGCCGTCGCCCGCAAGGAGGAGTGATGATCACCGCCGTCGACCATGTCCAGCTCGCGGCGCCGCCCGGCTCGGAGGAGCGGCTGCGGTCGTACTACGTCGATGTCCTCGGCCTGACCGAGATACCCAAGCCGCCCGCGCTCGCCGCGCGTGGGGGCTGCTGGTTCCAGTCTGGGCCGGTGCAGGTGCACCTGGGGATCGACGAGGACTTCATGCCCGCGCGGAAGGCCCACCCGGGGCTGCGGGTCGCCGGGATCGAGACGTACGCCGCCCGGCTCGAAGTTCATGGGGCGACCGTCATCTGGGACGAGAATCTGCCGGGGTACCGCCGCTTCTACTCCGAGGATCCCGTCGGCAACCGACTGGAGTTCCTGGAGCCGGACCGGTGAGGGCGACGTAAGCTCCGAGGCCCCCAGCGGCAGGTCACGGACGGGGCCGTCCCAGCAGCCGCCTGACTTCCTCGTGCGGAATGCCTTCTTCGAGCGTGCCCTCTGCCTTGCGGCGCCGGTATTCGGCGATGGCGAGGGAGTCTTCGAGATCCTCGACCAGCTGAGGCGAGACCAGCAGCGCAGTCACACGCCCATCGTCCGTGAGGGCGATGGTCTCGCGACCGTGCGCCACTCGCGATCCGTCGATTTCAGCTCTTCCGCCGCCCTATCAACCGCGGCTTCGCCTCCAGCCCGTCCAGCCCGTGCCACGCCAGGTTCACCAGATGAGCCGCGACCTCCGCCTTCTTCGGGCGGCGGACGTCGAGCCACCACTGGCCGGTGAGGGCGACCATGCCGACCAGGGCCTGGGCGTAGAGGGGGGCCAGCTTGGGGTCGAAGCCGCGCCTCTTGAACTCGCGGCCGAGGATGTCCTCCACCTGGGTGGCGATGTCCGAGATGAGGGAGGCGAAGGAACCCGTGGACTGGGGGATGGGGGAGTCGCGGACGAGGATGCGGAAGCCGTCCGTGTACTCCTCGATGTAGTCGAGCAGGGCGAAGGCGGCTTGCTCGCAGAGTTCTCGTGGGTGGCCCGCCGTGAGTGAGCTCGTCACCATGTCCAGCAGGCGGCGCATCTCGCGGTCCACCACCACCGCGTACAGGCCCTCCTTGCCGCCGAAGTGCTCGTACACCACCGGTTTGGAGACCCCGGCCTTCGCCGCGATCTCCTCCACCGACGTGGCCTCGAAGCCCCTCTCCGCGAAGAGGGTGCGACCGATCTCCAGCAGCTGCTGGCGGCGCTCCGCTCCCGTCATTCGGGTTCGGCGCGCTCGCCGCGGCTTCTCATTGCTGGAGGTGCTGGGATCGGTCGCCACGCCGTCAATCATGCAGCCTCGGCGGGCGCCTTCCCCCGCTGGGAGCTGTCGTTCTCGGTGTTACGGCGGGAATCGATACGCGAGCGTGACGGCCAGCGCACGTCGTACGCCCAGCCGAACTGCTCGCACCAGCGGATGATCCGGGCCGAGGAGTCGATCTGGCCGCGCTCCACACCGTGCCGCGCGGAGGTCGGGTCGGCGTGGTGCAGGTTGTGCCAGGACTCACCGCAGGACAGGACCGCCAGCCACCACACGTTGCCGGACTTGTCACGCGACTTGAAGGGGCGCTTGCCGACCGCGTGGCAGATCGAGTTGATCGACCAGGTCACATGGTGCAACAGCGCCACTCGAACGAGTGACCCCCAGAAGAAGCCCGTGAACGCGCCCCACCACGACATCGTCACCAGCCCGCCGATCAGCGCGGGCAGGGCGAGGGAGAGCACCGTCCAGTAGAGGAACTGACGGGAGATCGTCCGGATCGCGTCGTCCTTGATCAGATCCGGCGCGTACTTGTCCTGCGGCGTCCGCTCCTCGTCGAACATCCAGCCGATGTGCGCCCACCACAGCCCCTTGAGCAGCGCCGGGAGCGTCTCTCCGTAACGCCACGGAGAGTGCGGGTCACCCTCCGCGTCGGAGAACTTGTGGTGCTTGCGGTGGTCCGCGACCCAGCGGACCAGCGGGCCCTCCACCGCCATCGAACCGGCGATGGCGAGTGCGATGCGCAACGGGCGTTTTGCCTTGAAGGAGCCGTGGGTGAAGTAGCGGTGGTAGCCGATCGTGACGCCGTGGCAGGCGAAGAAGTAGAAGAAGACCAGCAGACCGAGGTCCAGCCAGCTCACTCCCCAGCCCCAGGCCAGCGGCACCGCCGCGGCGAGCGCGAGGAAGGGGACGACGATGAAGAGGAGGAGCGCGAGCTGCTCGACGCGCCCCTTCTTCTCGCCGCCGAGCGTGGCCTTCGGGAGTGGGGTGTTGTTGGGCGCCTTCGGGGCGTCGTCGATCACATCGGAGCTCGTGGTCATGGGGCGTCCCCTGTGGGGTTCGTGGGTTGAGGCAAGTGCCCGGGCTGGGAACCCAGGTTCGTCGAGGGCTCTGACGGGAGTCCCTACGGTTCCGTAACCTACGGCGACGTAAGTATGGCAGCGCGTCGCCGGTCGGCAAGAGCCCGTGGGCCTGCGCGTCCGCACGGACACCTATCCTTAGGAATCGGTCGGACAGCGCGGTCCGCTCTGATTAATTCCCGGATGCCCGGCCCGTATGCGGCCCCCGCCGCGCGACCACACCCCGGGTCCCCTCCAGATGAGCTTCAACACTGCAAGGAGCCGCACCTGTGAGCAGTGCCGACGACCAGACCACGACCAGCAGTGAGCTGCGCGCCGACATCAGGCGGCTGGGCGATCTCCTCGGCGAGACCCTCGTCCGCCAGGAAGGCCCTGAGCTGCTGGAACTCGTCGAGAAGGTCCGCCGCCTCACCCGTGAGGACGGCGAGGCCGCCGCCGAGCTGCTGCGCGGCACGGAACTGGACACCGCGGCCAAGCTGGTCCGCGCCTTCTCCACCTACTTCCACCTGGCCAACGTCACCGAGCAGGTCCACCGCGGCCGGGAGCTGCGCGCCAAGCGTGCCGCCGAGGGCGGACTCCTCGCCCGTACGGCCGACCGGCTGAAGGACGCCGACCCCGAGCACCTGCGCGAGACGGTCAAGCACCTCAACGTTCGTCCCGTGTTCACGGCCCACCCGACCGAGGCCGCGCGCCGTTCGGTGCTCAACAAGCTCCGGCGCATCGCCGCGCTCCTGGAGACCCCGGTCATCGAGTCCGACCGCCGCCGCTACGACACCCGGCTGGCCGAGAACATCGACCTCGTCTGGCAGACGGACGAGCTGCGCGTCGTACGCCCCGAGCCCGCGGACGAGGCCCGCAACGCGATCTACTACCTCGACGAACTGCACGCCGGCGCCGTCGGTGACGTACTGGAAGACCTCACCGCCGAGCTGGAGCGCGTCGGTGTGAAGCTCCCCGACGACACCCGCCCGCTCACCTTCGGCACCTGGATCGGCGGCGACCGCGACGGCAACCCCAACGTGACGCCCGAGGTCACCTGGGAGGTGCTGATCCTCCAGCACGAGCACGGCATCAACGACGCCCTGGAGATGATCGACGAGCTGCGCGGCTTCCTGTCGAACTCCATCCGCTACACCGGAGCGACCGAAGAACTGCTCACGTCGCTGCAGGACGACCTCGAACGCCTGCCGGAGATCAGCCCGCGCTACAAGCGGCTCAACGCCGAGGAGCCCTACCGGCTCAAGGCCACCTGCGTCCGGCAGAAGCTGGAGAACACCAAGCAGCGCCTCGCCACCGGCACCCCGCACGAGCCGGGCCGCGACTACCTCGGCACCTCCGAGCTGCTGCAGGACCTGACCCTGATCCAGACCTCGCTCAGGGAGCACCGCGGCGGACTGTTCGCGGAAGGCCGGATGAACCGTACGATCCGTACGCTCGCCGCCTTCGGCCTCCAGCTCGCCACCATGGACGTCCGCGAACACGCCGACGCCCACCACCACGCCCTCGGCCAGCTCTTCGACCGCCTGGGCGAGGAGTCCTGGCGGTACGAGGACATGCCCCGCGAGTACCGCCTCAAGCTGCTCGCCAAGGAGCTCCGTTCCCGCAGGCCGCTGGGCCCGACCCCGGCACCCGTCGACGCGGCCGGCGCGAAGACCCTCGGCGTGTTCGAGACCGTCAAGCGGGCCCTGGAGGTCTTCGGACCCGAGGTCGTCGAGTCGTACATCATCTCCATGTGCCAGGGCGCCGACGACGTCTTCGCCGCCGCCGTGCTGGCGCGCGAGGCGGGCCTGATCGATCTGCACGCCGGCTGGGCGAAGATCGGCATCGTGCCCCTCCTTGAGACCACCGACGAGCTCAAGGCCGCCGACACGATCCTGGAGGACATGCTTTCCGACCCGTCGTACCGCAGGCTCGTGGCCCTGCGCGGGGACGTGCAGGAGGTCATGCTCGGCTACTCCGACTCCTCCAAGTTCGGCGGCATCACCACCTCGCAGTGGGAGATCCACCGCGCCCAGCGCCGCCTGCGTGACGTGGCGCATCGTTATGGCGTGCGTCTGAGGCTGTTCCACGGCCGCGGCGGCACCGTCGGCCGCGGTGGCGGCCCCTCCCACGACGCGATCCTCGCCCAGCCCTGGGGCACCCTGGAGGGCGAGATCAAGGTGACCGAGCAGGGCGAGGTCATCTCCGACAAGTACCTCGTGCCGTCCCTGGCCAGGGAGAACCTGGAGCTGACCGTCGCGGCCACCCTCCAGGCCTCCGCCCTGCACACGGCCCCGCGTCAGTCGGTCGAGGCGCTGGCCCGCTGGGACGCAGCGATGGACGTCGTGTCGGACGCCGCGCACGCCGCCTACCGCAGGCTGGTGGAGGACCCGGACCTCCCCGCGTACTTCTTCGCCGCCACCCCCGTCGACCAGCTCGCCGACCTCCACCTCGGCTCACGCCCGTCCCGCCGCCCCGACTCCGGCGCCGGACTCGACGGCCTGCGCGCCATCCCGTGGGTGTTCGGCTGGACCCAGTCCCGGCAGATCGTGCCGGGCTGGTTCGGCGTCGGCTCCGGCCTGAAGGCGCTGCGCGAGGCGGGCTTGGACACCGTCCTCGCCGAGATGCACGAGCAGTGGCACTTCTTCCGCAACTTCATCTCCAACGTCGAGATGACCCTCGCCAAGACGGACCTGCGGATCGCCGCCCACTACGTCGACACCCTCGTCCCCGACGACCTCAAGCACGTCTTCGACACCATCAAGGCCGAGCACGAGCTGACCGTCGCCGAGGTACTGAAGATCACCGGCGAACAGGAACTCCTCGACGCCACCCCGGTCCTGAAGCAGACCTTCACCATCCGCGACGCCTACCTGGACCCCATCTCCTACCTCCAGGTCACCCTGCTCAAGCGCCAGCGGGACGCCGCGGCGGCCGGCGAGGAGCCGGATCCGCTGCTGGCGCGGGCGCTGCTGCTCACGGTGAACGGTGTGGCGGCGGGACTGCGCAACACCGGCTGATCATTCCTGTTACGACGGTGCCCCCGGCCTCTGCGGAGAGGCCGGGGGCACCGTCGTACCGGGACGTCAGGCTGACTTGCGACGCCGGAACACCAGGTAGCCGCCCGCCGCCAGCAGCGCCGCCGCGGCACCGGAGAGCAGGCCGACGGGGGCACCGCTGCCGGTCTCGGCGAGGTCGCCCGCGCCGCTGCCGCCCTGCGCGGAGGGGGAGGAGGACGGCGCGGCTGCCGTCTCCGTGGGGGAGGAGGACGCGGCCGGTTCCTCGGTCGTCGGAGTGGCGGAGGCGCTGGGCGCCGAGCTGCTGCCGCCCTCGTCCTCCTCGCAGTCCGTCCAGAACACCTTGTGCTTCGCGGAGCCGTTCTCGCCCTCGAAGTTCCAGAACAGCTTGTAGTGCCCGTCCGGCAGCGACAGGTCCTCGGTACGGCCGTGGCCCTCGCCGTCCAGAGTGATCGCGCCGGACTTCACCGTCTCGCCCTTGGTCGCGGCGGTCGGGGCCCACGCCTCGATGTGCCAGCCGACCTGCTGGACGGCGTCGAAGCCGAAGGCGTCGAGGTAGAACGTGCACACGTGCGGTTCGTTGCGGCGGAGTTCCTCGCCCGTGGAGGCGTCGTGGATCTTCACCGTGCCGTTGTCACCGGGAGGGGTGGCGTAGGCGGCCGAGGCCAGCAGCAGCGTGGCCGAGACACCGGCGGTCAGCGCGCCGGTGCGGATGAGGGTACGCATGGGCAGTCCATCTTCGGGAGTTGAGCAGGGAAGATGTGGAGGGGGCGGCTCAGCATCCAGCCCCGACTGACCCTGGGTCAATCACGAACGGGCAACGAACAGTTTCCCCACAGAACGCAGCCGCCCCGGACCCCTCAGATCACCACAAATGCGGCCGTGAGCAGCGCTACCCCACTCCCCGCCATGACCCACGCCGTCCGCGCCCGCCCCAGCCCGCCCGCCACCACGACCGAGGCGAGCAGCAGCGCACCACCCATCGGAGCCCAGGAGTACAGGACACCGCCGGGACCGGAGCGCACGACATCACTGCCACCGGGCTTCACCACGACCGTGTACGTCCGCCCCTTTTTCACGGCGACCGTCTTCTCGATGACCACCCGCTCCCGGGGCTGCGACCCTGGCGAGACCGGCGTATACGGCCCGGCACACGTGTCCGCACCGCACCGCGTCACCTCGACCGTGCCGCGCTCCCGGCCCTTCGTCAGCATCACGTACTGCGCCGTCCCCCACGACGCCCACACACCGGCGATCAGAATCAGCGCGGCGACCGTACCCATCGCCGCGAGCCGGCCGAACCGCAGCGCGGTCTCCGTGCCCCGGTGGGAAATGACGGCAGAAGGCATGGCGGGGATCATTGGCCATGCCTGCGAGCTCGGTCAACTCCGGTGGGGGAGATGTCGGGAGTTGTACGTACGTATCTCCGGCCTCAGGAGTTGTACGTGCCCTGCGCCCGCTCCAGCCCCTCGATCACCAGGCACTCCACCGCGTCCGCCGCCCGGTCCACGAGGTAGTCCAGCTCCTTGCGCTCCGCCGCCGAGAAGTCCTTCAGCACGAAGTCCGCGACCTGCATCCGCCCCGGCGGCCGCCCGATCCCGAACCGCACCCGGTGATAGTCCGGCCCCATCACCTTCGTCATCGACTTCAGCCCGTTGTGCCCGTTGTCCCCACCACCGAGCTTCAGCCGCAAGGTGCCGTAGTCGATGTCGAGTTCGTCGTGCACGGCCACGATGTTGCCGACCGGGACCTTGTAGAAGTCCCGCAGTGCGTTGAGGGGCCCGCCGGACAGATTCATGTACGACATCGGCTTCACCAGAACCACCCGCCGGCTCCCCGGCCCCGGCGGCCCGATCCGCCCCTCGACCACCTGCGCCTGCGCCTTCCCGGCCCGCTTGAACTTCCCGCCGATCCGCTCAGCCAGCAGATCCGCCACCATGAACCCGACGTTGTGCCGGTTCATGGCGTACTCGGGCCCGGGATTGCCGAGTCCGGCGATCAGCCAGGGGGCGTTGGCGGAGGTGGTCACGTCTGCGTCTCCTTATGCAGCAGCCGCTGCTCCCCTCCAGGGAGCAGCGGCTGGAGCGTACCGCTGTGGGCAATCGTTCCGCAGGGCGGAGGTGGGCACAGCCTGCAGCGCCGGGTGCCACTGAAGGAGCGGTACGAGGGCTGCGGCCGAACCGCCGGTCAGGCCTCGGCTGCTTCCTCGCCGGCCTCTTCGCCCTCCGGGGCCTCCTCGGCCTGCGCGGCCAGCACCTGGAGGACGACCGTGTCGTCTTCGACGGCCAGCTTGGTGCCGCTCGGCAGGGGGATGTCCTTGGCGAGGATGGAGTCACCGGCCGACAGGCCCTCGACGGACACCGTGACGGACTCGGGGATGTGCGTGGCCTCGGCCTCGACCGGAAGCGCGTTCAGGACGTGCTCCAGCAGGTAGCCACCGGGGGCCAGCTCACCCTCGGTCTGCACGAAGATCTCGACGTTGACCTTCTCGCCCCGCTTCACGAGCAGCAGGTCGACGTGCTCAAGGAAGCCCTTCAGCGGGTCACGCTGCACGGCCTTCGGGATCGCCAGCTCGTTCGTCTTGCCGTCGATGTCCAGGGCGATCAGGACGTTCGGCGTACGCAGCGCGAGCAGGAGCTCGTGGCCCGGAAGGGTCAGGTGCAGCGGGTCGCCACCGTGGCCGTACAGGACACCGGGAACCTTCGCGTCACGACGGATACGGCGGGCAGCGCCCTTGCCGAACTCGGTGCGGGTCTCGGCGGAGATCTTTACCTCGGACATGCTTTGCACTCCTCGTATGGGTGAGAGCGGACAAGGTCACCCGGCCACGAACGGCCTGCTACGAAGAGCGCGTCGATAACGGACAGCCGTACCGCAATGGGTACGGCCTCCCTCGCCGAGCAACTTCAGCAGTCTACTCGGCAGGGGAGGCCGTACCCAAAAGGATCTTCGAGGAGCCCTACTGCGCGGCCCTTACTGCTCGTCGAAGAGGCTCGTCACCGAACCGTCCTCGAACACCTCGCGCACCGCGCTCGCGATCGTCGGCGCGATCGACAGCACCGTGATCTTGTCCAGGTCGCTGCCCAGCTCGGCCGGTGTCGGCAGCGTGTTGGTGAAGATGAACTCGCTCACCCGGGAGTTCTTCAGCCGGTCCGCCGCCGGACCCGACAGCACACCGTGCGTCGCCGTCACGATGACGTCCTCCGCGCCGTGCGCGAACAGGGCATCGGCCGCCCCGCAGATCGTGCCGCCCGTGTCGATCATGTCGTCGACCAGGACACACACGCGGCCCTTGACCTCACCCACGACCTCGTGGACGGTCACCTGGTTCGCCACGTCCTTGTCGCGCCGCTTGTGCACGATCGCGAGCGGCGCACCGAGCCGGTCGCACCAGCGGTCGGCCACCCGCACCCGCCCGGCGTCCGGGGACACGACGGTCAGCTTCGCCTTGTCGACCTTGGCGCCCACATAGTCCGCGAGCAGCGGCAGCGCGAAGAGATGATCGACGGGACCGTCGAAGAAGCCCTGGATCTGGTCGGTGTGCAGATCGACCGTGAGGATCCGGTCCGCACCCGCCGTCTTCATCATGTCCGCGATCAGACGCGCCGAAATCGGTTCACGTCCGCGGTGCTTCTTGTCCTGCCGCGCGTAACCGTAGAAGGGCACGATGACGGTGATGGAGCGGGCCGACGCACGCTTCAGAGCGTCGATCATGATCAGCTGCTCCATGATCCACTGATTGATCGGAGCCGTGTGGCTCTGGATCACAAAGCAGTCCGCACCGCGCGCCGACTCCTCGTAACGGACGTAGATCTCACCGTTCGCGAAGTCGAAGGCCTTCGTCGGGACAACCCCGACACCCAACTGCTGGGCGACCTCCTGGGCAAGCTCGGGGTGGGCGCGGCCGGAGAAGAACATCAACTTCTTCTCGCCGGTCGTCTTGATCCCGGTCACAGCACTGTCTCCTCAGAGGTGTCTCAGCTGGGGTGTGCGGATGTGCACTTATCACGGTACGCCGAGTTTGACGCACCGGTTTCCGGTCAGCCCTCGTCACCGGCCTCCCGGGACGCCGCCTCGGCCGCTTTCGCCGCCGCGCTCCCCGGACGCTTACGAGCCACCCAACCCTCGATATTCCGCTGCTGGCCGCGGGCCACGGCGAGTGAACCGGGCGGAACATCCTTCGTGATCACGGACCCGGCGGCCGTATAGGCGCCGTCCCCGATCGTGACAGGAGCCACAAGCATATTGTCCGCACCGGTACGGCAGTGCGAGCCGATCGTCGTGTGGTGTTTGTCCTGTCCGTCATAGTTCACGAACACGCTCGCGGCACCGATGTTCGTGTACTCACCGATCGTCGCGTCCCCGACATAGGAGAGGTGGGGAACCTTGGTCCCCTCCCCGATCAGGGAGTTCTTCGTCTCGACGTACGTACCGACCTTCGACTTCAGCCCCAGCCGGGTACCGGGCCGCAGATAGGCGTACGGCCCGACGGACGCCTGCGGCCCGACATCGGCACTGTTCGCGACCGTGTTGTCGACCCGCGCACCGGCACCGACCCGGGTGTCCGTGAGTCGGGTGTTGGGGCCGACCTCGGAGCCCTCGCCGAGGTGAGTGGAGCCGTGCAACTGGGTTCCGGGGTGTACGACGACATCCTGCTCGAAGGTCACGGTCACATCGACCCACGTCGTCGCGGGGTCGATGACGGTGACGCCGGCCAGCATCGCGCGGGTCAGCAGACGGTCGTTGAGGATCCGGCGGGCCTCGGAGAGCTGGACCCGGTTGTTGATCCCGGCGATCTCGCGATGGTCGCCGGCGACGGAAGCGCCGACCCGATGACCGGCCTCGCGCAGAATCCCGAGAACATCGGTGAGGTATTCCTCGCCCTGGCTGTTGTCGGTACGGACCTTGCCGAGGGCGTCCGCGAGGAGCTGTCCGTCGAAGGCGAACACACCGGAGTTGATCTCACGGATGGCGCGCTGCGACTCGGACGCGTCCTTGTGCTCGACGATCTCCGTGACAGCGCCGGAGGCACCGTCGCGCACGATGCGGCCGTACCCGGTGGCGTCCGGCACCTCGGCGGTGAGGACGGTGACGGCATTGCCGTCGCCGGAGTGCGTGGCGGCGAGAGCCTGCAGTGTCTCCCCGGTGAGCAACGGAGTGTCCCCGCACACGACGACAACAGTGCCGTCGACGGAACCGCCCAACTCCTCCAGCGCCATCCGCACGGCATGCCCCGTACCGTTCTGCTGCGCCTGAACCGCCGTTCGCACATGCGGGTCGATCTCCGCCAGGTGCGCACCGACCTTCTCCCGCGCGTGACCCACCACGACGACCAGATTCTCGGGCTGCAACTCCCGTGCGGCGGCGAGCACATGACCCACGAGACTGCGGCCACAGATCTCGTGCAGGACCTTGGGTGTGGCCGATTTCATACGGGTGCCCTCACCCGCTGCGAGAACGACGACGGCTGCCGGGCGAATGGCGCTCACGGGATGCCCTTCGGCTGTGGAGGGGGTGGAGTGACATCCGCAGGATACCGGGGGGAATCAGGGCGGACATGAGAGCGGGCCCTGACAGAGCTGTCAGGGCCCGGACCGAGCAGGGCTCCCCCGCCAGGACTCGAACCCGGACAGATGGCACCAAAAGCCACAGTGCTGCCAATTACACCACGGGGGAACAAGCTCGACTGAACCGGACATTTGGCCAGGTCGCCGAGCGGCGCCTCCTACTATGCCGCACCAAGACCCTTTGACGCGACGGCCCCCGCCACGCACCGCCCGTTCCGCGTGAACGATGTGCGATTCAGCAGTTCGAGATATATGGGGCGGTTTCGCTTCTGTTCGGTTACGGAGTGTGGTGTAGGCCAGTCGCGAAAACTCGCCGGAAAACGGGGGGCTTGCGCCCGTAGGCTGGATGCATGACCACGACGGGGGAAGACCACGCACCGGCCCTGACCGGGCCTTGGTGGTGGGCCAGATGGCGCAGCGCCGTGCTCGACGGGAGCTTGGCGTTCGTGTCCGCGCTGGAGTGTGCGGTAGAGGGGATTCCGTTCGCGCGGGATGCCGGGATTCCGGTGGCCGCGGGAGTGGTGTTCGGGGTGCTGGCCGGGTCGGTGCTGGTGATTCGGCGCAAGTGGCCGATAGCCGTCGTCCTCGTCTCGATCGCCATCACGCCCGCCCAGATGGGCTTCCTGATGGCCATCGTCGGTCTGTACACGCTGGCCGCGTCCGAGCTGCCGCGGCGGATCATCGCGTCACTGGCGGGGATGTCGCTGGTGGGGACGTTGATCGTGACGTTTGTGCGGGTGCGGCAGGACATGGCGTCGGGGGATGTGGAGCTGGGGGACTGGTTCGTTCCGTTCGCTTCCATCAGTGCGTCTCTCGGGGTGACCGCGCCGCCCTTGCTGCTGGGGCTGTATGTGGGGGCCCGGCGGCGGTTGATGGAGAGCTTGCGGGAGCGGGCGGATTCGTTGGAGCGGGAGCTGCAACTGCTTGCCGAACGGGCCGAGGAGCGGGCCGAGTGGGCGAGGAACGAGGAACGGACTCGGATCGCGCGAGAGATGCATGACGTCGTCGCGCATCGGGTGAGCCTGATGGTCGTGCATGCGGCCGCGCTGCAGGCGGTGGCTCGGAAGGATCCTGAGAAGGCTGTACGGAATGCCGCGCTCGTGGGGGACATGGGGCGGCAGGCGTTGACCGAGCTGCGGGAGATGCTCGGGGTGTTGCGCAGCGGGGACGGCATCCGGGGGCGAGAGCGTGCGGTGCCGTTGGCGGCGGTGGGGGCGGCTGCGGCCGCCGCTGCGTCGCGGGCTGCCGATGAGGACGGCACGGGCGAGGGGCCCTGCCTGTCCGAGCTGGACGAGTTGATCGGGCAGTCGGCGGCCGCGGGGATGGCCGTGGATTTCTCGGTGGAGGGGGAGTCGCGGCCGTATGCGCCGGAGGTCGAGCAGACCGCTTACCGGGTGGTGCAGGAGGCGTTGACGAACGTCCACAAGCATGCGGCCGGGGCGAAGACGCATGTGCGGCTGGCGCACCGGATGTCGGAGATCGCGATGCAGGTGGAGAACGAGCCGCCACCGGAGGCCGCGTCGTCGGCGCGGTTGCCGTCCGGGGGGAACGGTCTGGTGGGCATGAAGGAGCGGGTCTCCGCGCTGGGCGGGGTGTTTGTGTCGGGGCCGACGGACGCGGGGGGTTTCCGGGTCTCGGCGGTGATTCCGGCGTCGTAGCGGTCGCCTGGGCGGAGTGATGGCCGGGTGCGGTGGTGCCGGGTCGGGGCGGAGCCGGGGCGCGGTGGTGATTGCGGCGTCGTAGCGGTCGCTGGTCGCGGTGATGCCCGTTCGTGTCGGTGGCCGGTCGCGGTGGTGTCGGGCGCGGCGGTGCCCGGTCGGCGGCGGTGGCCGGTCGCGGTGGTGTCGGGGCGCGGTGGTGCCCGGTCGGCGGCGGTGGCCGGTCGCGGTGCTGCCCGGTCGCGTCAGCCTGCGGTGAGTCGTACGGGGGTTATGCCTGCGACGAGGGCGGCGAGGGCCTGGTCGATGTCGGGGCCGAGGTACCAGTCGCCGGTGTGGTCGAGGGCGTAGACGCGGCCTTCGGTGTCGATGGCGAGGATGGACTGGGTGTCGGTTTCGGCGCCGAGGGGGCTGACGTCGGTGTCGAGGGCGCGGCCGAGGTCGCCGAGGGTGCGGGCCATGTGGAGGCCGTGCAGCGGGTCGACGTGGAGGGTCGCGGGGGCGATCTGGCGGCCGGGGGCACCGGGGGTGATGTGGAGTCCGCCGAACTCGGCCCAGGCTTCTACGGCGGCGGGGAAGACGGCGTGGCGGTGGCCCGCGGGTGAGGTGTGTTCGCGGAGTGCGTCGGCCCAGTACTCGGCCTGCTTGATGTCCCAGCGTCCGGGCTGCCAGCCGGCCGCGCGCAGGGCGGCGTCGACGGGCACGGGGAAGCGGGTGGTGGAGGAGCGGTCGGCGTGCATCTGCCCTCAATCTTGCGGGTGTTGGGGACGGGAGTCAGTCGTCGGTCGCCGTGGGGTCGACGATGCGGACGCCGAAGTGAGCGCTGAGGGCGGTGCAGGCGCGGCAGGGTGCGGCGAAGCTGCCGTGCAGGGGGTCGCCGTCCTCGCGGATGCGGCGGGCGGTGAGTTTGGCCTGTTTGAGGGCTTTGCGGGCTTCGCCGTTGGTCATGGGTTTGCGGGCGGCGCGTTTGCTGCGTGCGGCGTCGGCGGTGGCGATGTGTCTGGAGATGAGGATGGTCTCGGCGCAGCGGCCGGTGAAACGGTCGCGTTGGGCGCTGGTGAGGGTGTCCAGGAAGTCCTGGACGAGTGGGTGCAGCGCGGGGGCCTGGTCGCCGCGGGCGGCCGTGCCGGTGAGGGTGGCGCCGCGGACGGAGAGGGCGGCGGCGACGGTGGGGAGTATGCCGTCGCGGCGGTGGTGGAGGGCGGGGACGTGGCGGCTCTCGGCGCTGCTCCAGCCGATTCTGGGGTCGCCGCTCGCGCCCGTGTGAGGTCCCGGGTGTGGTCCCGTTTGCGTCGCGTTCATGATCGTCATCCCCTCCCGTGCATCCCCCCGGATCACACAGAGTGCCAAATGGCGTGGCTGGTGCGGAAGCTGGGGCGGTGCGACACGCCCGGGATTGGGCACGCTGTCACGACGGGGTGACGGCTGGTCACGGAAGCGGAGCGGTGATGACCTGGTGCCGGTGACCGGGTTGGTCGTACCGCATAGGCTGTCGGCACCGCGATGCGCGCGGTCAACGCGTTGGAGACAGTCGAATACGGACCGTGGCGGATCGATGGTGTCCGTCGCGGGGTCGTACAGAGTGCCGCAGGGGGCAACCGCCATGACGACAGGTCGGCTCGGGCAGCAAGCCGCGCCGCCGAACGCGGCCTATGCCGGGCAGGTCGTGCATTTCCCGGACCCGGTCCGGGCGGCCCGTCACCCCAGAGGGGTACGGGTGGACGAGCGCGGCTACCCCGACTTCTCGCCCTATGCGCGTGCGGCTGCGGAGATCGCCGATCCGCCGGAGGGCTTCGGCGTCGATGAGTTGCGGCTGACGGACTATGTGTCGGCGAACGCGGCGTTGGCGGCGTCGGGGCACGAGTTGTGGGACACGATTCCCGCGGTGGCGACGCCGCACGGGTGGACGTGGCATCACGTGGTCGGCTCGCGGCGGCTGGAGCTCGTTCCGGTCGAGGTGAAGGCGTTGCTGCGGCATCACGGTGGTGTGGCGACGGCGGCGGTGGACCAGCACAAGCGGGGCACGCGGCCGTTGCAGGAGACGCGTCCGGCGCATTTCGGTCTGCCGAAGTCGGCGTTGGCGGTGACGGAGACGCAGGTGCTGGGCGTCGAGGAGGACCTCGGGTACCGGCTGCCGGGTGCGTACCGGTCGTTTCTGAAGGCGGCCGGCGGGAGTGCGCCGGTGGGGACCGCGCTGGACGCGGAGTTGGGCCTGCTGATCGACCAGCCGTTCTTCACGGTGCGGGACGAGGCGGCCGTCAACGACCTGGTCTACGTCAACAAGTGCCTGCGCGACCACCTGACCAAGGATTACCTGGCCGTCGGGTTTGTGCAGGGCGGTTTGCTGGCCGTGAAGGTGAAGGGCGAGCGGATCGGTTCGGTGTGGTTCTGCTCGTACGACGACGCGCGCGACGTCGATCCCTCGTGGGCGCCCGCGGAGCGGGTGGAGCGGTTGCTGTTGCCGTGCGGGGAGGACTTCGACGCGTTCCTGTCCCGGCTGGCGGGGTCGCCGCCGGAACTGGAGACCGTGGCGAATCTGATGGTGGACGGCGGGTTCGCGCGGTCCGTTCCGGTGTCCGGGGAGTGAGCTGACCGATGGTGACGTTCGCGCAGGCGCAGGAGCGCGCGGAAGAGTGGATCAACGGTGATGTGCCGTCGTACCAGCATCGTGAGGTGCGGGTGCGGGAGTTCGAGCTCGGGTTCGTGGTGTGGCCGGAGGACCGCGCCGACGGGCCGCGTTCGGACGGCGGCACGCAGCGGCTGGTGATCGCCCGGGACAGCGGTGAGGCCACGCTGTGGCCGTCGCTGCCGGTCGGTGAGGTGATTCGCCGGTACGAGGAGGAGTACGGCGGCCCGGACGGCGCCGCCGAGCCCGCACCGGCGCCGGCCGCTCCGGCGCGGGTGGACCTGAATCAGACGTCGTTCTTGCTGACGCCGCCGGAGTGGTTGCAGGAGGCGGCGGATCAGCTGGGGATTGCGGATCGGCGGGGTGCCACTGCTGGGGCGTCGGGTTCGGGTTCGAGCGCGGGTGCGGATCAGGCACCGGCTGCGGCTGCGGCTGGTGGCGCCTCGGATGGTGCTGGTGCCGGAGTCGGTGCGTCGGAGACCGGTGGGGGTGCGGGGGTGCGTGCGGGGGCTCCCAGTGGTCCCGGGGTGCCTGCCGGGGCGACCCCGTGGGCCGGGACGGACACCAACGCGGATGCGGGGGACGACCGTTCGGTGCCGCTGCCCGAGACCGTGTTCGCGCCGCCGCTGAGCGGGGCCGACGACGAGACGTCGCCGCCTGCGGCGCCGGACGCCAAGACGGCGTTGATGTCGGGGGGCAGCCAGCTTCCGCCGACGGCGCAGGAGCCGGCGATCGATGCGCCGGGTGCACCGGGTGGGAGCATGCCGCCGCCCGCGCCGTCGTACGGCTATCCGCAAGGCCCGGGTGGAGCGGGTGCGCCTGGTGCGCCGTCGTACGGGTATCCCCAGGGCCCGGGTGGTGCTGATGCCGGTACGTCGTCTCCGGGTGCGCCGGGGCGGCCGCTCGCACCGAACGCCGAGGACATCGCCGACGCGGCGACGAGCAAGGCGGGGCCGCCGCGGGCGGCGCGGGGCGGGGCAGTGCCGCCGCCTCCTCCGCCGGGTGCTCCGGGAGCGCCGGGTGCGCGGGCGGGTGGCCCGCCGCCTCCGCCGCCGCCCGGGCCCGGTGCGCCGGGTACGCCGGCGGGCGGCTATGTGCCGACCCAGCTTGTGTCGGCGCTCGGCCCCGACGGTTCCGAGGGACCGGGCGGTACGGGTGGTGGCCCGCAGACGCCGGGTGCGCCCGGCGGTACACCTCCGGGCGGCGTTCACCATGCCGCCACGGTGCTGTCCGATCCCGGCCGGATGGGGCCGGGGTCTCCGGGCGCGCCTCAGCCTCCGGGCGCCCCGGGCATGCCGGGTGCGCAAGGCTCTTCCGGCGGCCAGGGTGCCGTACACCACGCGGAGACCGTGCTGTC
>NZ_JBQQBS010000088.1:0-27911 GCF_052245395.1 Streptomyces sp. 4N124 | reverse complement strand
CGTGTTGTTGCGGCCCTTGCGGAACGTGGCGCCGATCGGATGGACCGGCGGCAGATACACCACGTCGAAACCCATCGACGCGATCACCGGCAGGCGGCGCGCGGCCGTCCGGAACGTCCCGTGCGGCCGCTCCGCCGTGCCCTCCGAGCGTGGGAAGAACTCGTACCACGACCCGAACAGCGCCCGCTCCCGCTCCACCAGCAACGGCAACGCCTCCGACGCCGTCACCAACTCCCGCAGCGGATACCGCGACAGCACCGCATCCACCTCGGGTGTCAGGGCCGCCGCCAGCCGGGAGGAGGCCGGACGGGTCTCGTCCCTGAGGGCGTCGACGGCGGCGAGGAGGACGTCCCGCTGGCCGCCATTCCTGGGCACACCGGCGGCCGCACGTTCGTACAGCCGGGCCCCCTCCTCCAGGACCAGGTCGGTGTCGATCCCGGCCGGGATCTTGATGTGGGCGTGGTGCCGCCAGGTGGTGACGGGATCACCCCAGGCCTCCACGGTGAACGACCACAGGCCGGTCCGGTCGGCGACGACCTCGGCTCCCCAGCGGTCGGTGCCAGGCGCGAGCTCCCGCATCGGGGTCCACGGTCCGGGCCGGCCGTCCGGATCCTTCAGTACGACATTGGCGGCGACCGCGTCATGTCCCTCACGGAACACGGTGGCCGAGACCTCGAACGGCTCACCGGTGACGGCCTTCGCGGGCCGGCGCCCGAGCTGGACGATCGGGCGGACGTCGAGGACGGGTATGCGCCCGACGCCGGCCGTGCCGCCCGCGGAGGGTGGCTCCGGGGCCGGTGCGGCGGCGCCGTCGGGGCGCACGGGAGGTGGTTCGGTGCTGGATGTCGGGGGTGGTGACGAGTGGTGCGTGGCGGGCATGACCGCTCCTGTCCGCGTCAACGAGGGTGCGGGCGGATGGGGGTGGGGAGGTGGGTCCTGCGGACGTCTTCCAGGGTGCTGCTGTGGCGTGACGGTGGTGTGACTGTGACGTGTACCGCAGGAGCCTTCCCACCCTATTCGGGTGGGCAATCCGGCACTTTGTTAACTACTCACGCGTATGTCTACACACAAGTCCGGCCCCGTTCGAGAGGAACGGAGCCGGTCTGGGCAATCTGTCGCAATCAGCGCGGTACTTGCAGGAGCTTGTTCGGCGAACCGAGGCCCCGTCCGGAGACCTTGCCGGACACCGCCCCGGACACCAGCGCTTTGGCGACCTGCGAAGGCGGCGCCTTCCGGTGGTCCGCGAGATACAGCGCGGCCACGCCCGCGGCGTGCGGCGACGCCATCGACGTACCGGAGTAGGTGGCCCTGCCGGTGTTGCTCGTAATGGACGCCGAGGTGATCGACATGCCCGGGGCGAACAGGTCGAGGGCCGAGCCGAAGTTCGAGAAGCCCGCCCGTGCGTCCTTCTTGTCGCTCGCGCCGACCGTGATCGCCTCCCGTACACCCGCGGGGGAGTAGAGGGAGGCCGGCAGCCCGTCGTTGCCGGCCGCGACGGTGTACGTCACGCCGGACCTGATGGAGTTGCGTACGGCCGCGTCCAGCTGGGCGTTGTAGGAGCCGCCCAGGCTGAGGTTGGCGACCGCGGGCTTCCTCGCGTGCTTCGTCACCCAGTCGATGCCCGCGATGACCTGGGCCGTCGTGCCCGCGCCCGCGTTGTCGAGGACGCGTACGGCGACGACCTTGGCCTTCTTGGCGACGCCGTAGGTCTTGCCCGCGGCGATGCCGGCGACATGCGTGCCGTGGCCGTTGCCGTCCCCGGCGGACTTGTCCTTGCCGACGAAGTCCCAGCCGTAGCTCGCCCGTCCGCCGAAGTCCTTGTGGCCGATCCGGATGCCGGTGTCGATGACGTACACGGTCACACCGCTGCCCGCGGAATCCGGCCAGGTGTACGACTTGTTCAGCGGCAGGTTCTTCTGGTCGATGCGGTCGAGCCCCCAGGACGGCGGGTTCTTCTGCGTGTGGTCCAGGGTCACCCGGGTGTCCTGGACGACCGACGCGACGCGGGAGTCCGCCGCGAGCCGCTTCGCCTGTCTCTCGTCGGCCCGCACGGCGTAGCCGTTGAGTACCGTGCCGTAGGTGTGGCTTATTTTCGCCCCGTATTTTTCGGCGAGGCTCTGTCCGGCCGCCGACGGAGCCGTTGTTCCCCCCTTGAGCGTGACCAGATAACTTCCCCCCACGGAGCCGGGTGCACCGGCGCCGAGTATGTGCCCCTCTGGTGCGGCGTGCGCGGGCAGGGTCGTGGCCGAAATCGCCGCGGCACAGGTCACCGCGGTCAGGCCCCCCACCCAGCGCAGACGCCGAGTTCGCGTCCGTGTCATGTTCGGGTCCCCCTCCTCAACTCCACTGGGCAGCCTCTCGTGCGGTGTGAAGCACCACAAGGTGGCCTGCGGGGGCGGAATCGGCCAGATCGGTCATGGGGTATCTGTGAAGTTCGGGGTGAGATGATCCGGCCCGTCCGGCGATTGCCCCCAGCGAGGGCGACACCATCACCGGTACCGTCGTCGGGGACGCTGACGCACACCGCCGTGCGTCATCCAGCGAAGCGTTGAGGTGGAATGTGAAGGCGATCCGTCGATTCACCGTCCGACCCGTTCTCCCCGAATCCCTCCAGCCGCTCAGCGATCTCGCGCGGAATCTCCGCTGGTCCTGGCACACGGAGACGCGCGACCTCTTCCAGTCCGTCGACCCGGAGCGCTGGGCCGCCTCGGACGGTGACCCGGTACGTCTCCTCGGCAGTGTGCCGACCGAGCGGCTCGCCGAACTCGCCGAGGACCGCCCCTTTCTGCGCCGCCTCACCGCGGTCGCCGACGACCTGAACGACTATGTGACCGGCGACCGCTGGTACCAGACCCAGTCCGCCGAACTGCCCACCGCCGTCGCCTACTTCTCCCCGGAGTTCGGCATCACGGCCGCCCTGCCCCAGTACTCCGGCGGTCTCGGCATCCTCGCCGGCGACCATCTCAAGGCGGCCAGCGACCTGGGCGTCCCGCTGATCGGCGTGGGCCTCCTCTACCGCCACGGCTACTTCCGCCAGACCCTCTCCCGGGACGGCTGGCAGCAGGAGCACTACCCCGTCCTCGACCCCAACGAGCTGCCGGTCGCCCTCCTCAAGGAGCCCGACGGCACCCCCGCCCAGCTCTCGATCGCCCTGCCCGGCGGCCGCTCGCTGCACGCCCGCATCTGGCTGGCCCAGGTGGGCCGGGTCCCCCTGCTGATGCTCGACTCGGACGTCGAGGACAACGACCACGGCGAACGCGGTGTGACCGACCGGCTCTACGGCGGCGGCAGCGAGCACCGGCTGCTCCAGGAGATGCTGCTGGGCATAGGAGGTGTCCGGGCGGTACGCACGTACTGCCGGCTGACCGGCCACCCGGCACCCGAGGTCTTCCACACCAACGAGGGTCACGCGGGCTTCCTCGGCCTGGAGCGCATCGCGGAACTCGTCGACGACGGGCTGGACTTCGACGCGGCCCTGGAGGCGGTCCGCGCGGGCACCGTCTTCACGACCCACACCCCCGTCCCGGCCGGCATCGACCGCTTCGACCGCGAACTGGTCGCCAACCACTTCGGCCCCGGTGCCGAACTCCCGCGCATCGACGTCGAACGCATCCTCCACCTCGGCATGGAGACCTACCCGGGCGGCGAACCGAACCTCTTCAACATGGCCGTGATGGGCCTGCGTCTCGGCCAGCGCGCCAACGGCGTCTCCCTGCTGCACGGTCATGTCAGCCGCGAGATGTTCTCCGGGCTGTGGCCGGGATTCGACCCCGACGAGGTGCCGATCACCTCGGTGACGAACGGCGTGCACGCACCGACCTGGGTGGCCCCCGAGGTCTTTCGGCTGGGCGCCCGGCAGATCGGCGCCCAGCGCACCGAGGACGCGCTGACCGTCGGCGGTTCGGACCGCTGGGACGCGGTCGGGGAGATCCCGGACCAGGACATCTTCGAGCTGCGGCGGGTCCTGCGGGAGCAGCTGGTCGTGGAGGTACGGCAGCGGCTGCGGGCCTCCTGGCGGCAACGCGGGGCCGGGAGCGCCGAACTGGGGTGGATCGACGGCGTACTGGATCCGGACGTGCTGACGATCGGGTTCGCGCGGCGCGTCCCGTCGTACAAGCGGCTGACGCTGATGCTGCGCGACCGTGACCGGCTGATGGACCTGCTGCTGCACCCCGAGCGGCCCATCCAGATCGTGGTCGCCGGAAAGGCGCATCCGGCGGACGACGGCGGAAAGCGGCTGGTGCAGGAGCTGGTCCGGTTCGCGGACGACCCGCGGGTGCGCCACCGCATCGTCTTCCTGCCCGACTACGGCATGGCGATGGCGCAGAAGCTCTACCCCGGCTGTGACATCTGGCTGAACAACCCGCTGAGGCCGCTGGAGGCCTGCGGCACCAGCGGCATGAAGGCGGCGCTCAACGGCTGCCTCAACCTGTCCGTGCTGGACGGCTGGTGGGACGAATGGTTCCAGCCGGACTTCGGCTGGGCCATCCCGACGGCGGACGGTACGGGCACGGACCCGGACCGGCGCGACGACATAGAGGCCGCGGCGCTGTACGACCTGCTGGAACAGCGGGTGACGCCGCGCTTCTACGAGCGCGGACCGGGCGGGCTGCCCGACCGCTGGATCGAGATGGTCCGCCAGACCCTCACCCTGCTCGGGCCCAAGGTGCTGGCCGGGCGCATGGTGCGGGAGTACGTCGAGCGGCTCTACACCCCGGCCGCGCACGCGCACCGCGCGATGACGCGGGACTCCGCCCGGGAACTCGCGCTGTGGAAGGGCCGGGTGCGGTCGGCCTGGCATGCGGTGACCGTCGACCATGTGGAGACGTCCGCCGCCTCGGCCACCGCGGAACTCGGCACGACCCTCATCCTGCGGGTCCGGGTCGGTCTCGGCGATCTCGCGCCCGACGACGTGGAAGTGCAGGCGGTGTCGGGGCGTGTCGACCCCGAGGACCGGATCACCGATGCGGCGACGGTGCCGCTGAAGCCGGTCGGAGGGCCGGATCTGGACGGGCGGTGGGTGTACGAGGGTCCGCTCTCCCTCGACCGGACCGGGCCGTACGGATACACGGTGCGGATTCTGCCCGCGCATCGGTTGCTGGCGTCGAGCGCGGAGCTGGGACTGCTGGCGGTGCCTTCGGAGGACGTCGTGGAGGGGGCGGGGGTGCTGATGAGGTGACCCTCAGAACTCCTCGTGCGGTGCGCACAGTCTGCGCAGGGTCGCGCCGAGCCGGCGGGCGTACGCATGCTGCAGTCCCCGCGTCGCCGGACCCCCCGCCCGTGCGTACCACTTCGCGCCCCGGCTGAAGGCGGACACCGTCAGCCAGACGGTGCCGTCGCCGGTGCGTTCGACGAGGAAGGCCTCCTCGCCGCACTCGGGGTGGCCGGTGAGGGTGCCGTACGCCCAGCCGGCCCTGCGGTGTTCCTCCACCGTCCAGACCACGCGGCAGGGGGCCTTGATGAGGCCGGCGAGGGTGACGGTGACGTCCACGCCGGGTTCCGCGCGCTCCGCGCTCGCGTCGATGCCGACGCCCATCGCGCGGTGCATCTCCCAGGTCAGGACCGCTTCGGACGCCCGGCGGAAGACCGGCTCGCCCTCGCCGATGCGGGTGCGGACGTTCATGGGGTGGAAGCCGGGCGGGCAGAAGCCGCGCTCGCGGGTCGCGCCGACGTGGTCGTACGTGAAGGACATGGGAGACAAGCGTAGGGCGGCACCCGGGAATGCCTTCGTTCCGGGTGCCGCCCGTCAACTTCGTGTCAGCTAGCCGACATTCACCGCGCTCCAGGCGGCGGCCACCGCCTTGTGCTCGGTGCTGTCGGATCCGTACAGGTCGGAAGCCGCGCTCAGGGTCGCCGTGCGGGCGCCCGCGTACTTGGTCGTCGAGGTCATGTACTCGGTCAGCGCCTTGTACCAGATCTGGACGGCCTTGTCCCGGCCGATGCCGGTGACCGTGGAGCCGTTGGAGGTCGGGGAGTCGTAGCTCACCCCGTTGATCGTCTTCGCGCCGCTGCCCTCGCTCAGCAGGTAGAAGAAGTGGTTCGCGGGGCCCGACGAGTAGTGGACGTCCAGGCCGCCCAGCGAGGACGACCAGTTGTCGGCCGAGTTGCCGTCCTTGCTCGGCTTGTCCATGTGGCGCAGCGGGGAGCCGTCGCCGTTGATGTCGATCTTCTCGCCGATGAGGTAGTCGCCGACGTCGGAGGCGTTGTCGGCGTAGAACTCCACCGCCGTGCCGAAGATGTCGGACGTGGCCTCGTTCAGGCCGCCGGACTCGCCGCTGTAGTTCAGGCCGGCGGTGTTGGAGGTGACGCCGTGGGTCATCTCGTGGCCGGCCACGTCCAGCGAGGTGAGCGGCTTGACGTTGCCCTCGCCGTCGCCGTACGTCATGCAGAAGCAGCTGTCGTCCCAGAAGGCGTTGACGTACGCGTTGCCGTAGTGGACGCGCGAGTAGGCGGCCTTGCCGTCGTTCTTGATGCCGCTGCGGCCGAAGGTGCTCTTGTAGAAGTCCCAGGTCTCCTGCGCGCCGTAGGCGGCGTCCACGGCGGCCGTCTGGTCACTGGAGGAGCTGCCGAAGGTGCCCGTGCCCCAGGTGTCGTCGGCGTCGGTGAACAGCGTGCCGGTGCCCGAGGTGCGCCGGGCCAGGTTGTACGTCTTGTGGCTGCCGCGCGAGGCGTCGTTCAGCTGGTACGTCGAACCCGACAGGGCCGTGCCGAGGGTGACCGTGCCCGAGTAGCCGCTCTTGCCGGTGCCGGTCTCGATGCCCTGGTACTCGTACAGCTTCTTGCCGGTGGCCGCGTCGGTGATGACGTGCAGCTCGTTCGGGGTGCCGTCCTCCTGGAGGCCGCCGACGACCGTCTCGTAGGCGAGGGTCGGCTTGCCGTCCGCCGCCCAGACGACCTTGCGGGGCGCGTTCTTCGCCTCCGACTTGGTGGAGCCCGCGGCCTTGGCGAGCTTCACGGCCTGCTTCTCGGCGGCCGTCCTGGTGACCTCCGGCGACAGGTCGGCGACCTTGATGGCCGCCTTCGTCGCCTTGGTGACGCCCTCGGTCCTGCCCGACGCGGTCTCGTGGACGACGAGGTCGCCGCCGAGGACGGGCAGGCCGGCGTAGGTGCGCTCGTAGCGGGTGTGGACGGTGCCGTCGGCGTCCTTGATGACGTCTCGGACGACCAGCTTCTCCTTGGCGCCGAGGCCTATCTCGTCGGCCGTCTCCGTCGTGGCCGCGTCCGCCTGCTTGATCAGGGCGGTCCGGGCGGCCGGGGTGAGGGCCATCGGGACGGCGGCGACCTTGTCGGTGCCGGACGACTCGGGCTCGGCGGAGGCACCGGTGGTCAGACCGGTGGTGAGGAGGGCTCCGGCCGCGACCGCGGTGGCGATGGCCAGAGTGGTGCGCCTGTGACGCGCGTAGTGGGGGGTCTGGCGGGGCACACAAGCTCCTTATGTGGGGGGTTGCTTGGGAAGTTGTGCGGCGGTTGGGGGAAGAGTGACACCAGAGGCGCGTACATGTCAGGACCCTGAAGTGATGTTGGCCGAAAGCCGACTGTCCGGTAAACGTTTCGGGAAGATGAACGCGGGTGCCGCCCCGGGGAGTTGAACCACCGGGACGGCACCCTGACTGCAGGACCTGCGCCTTACGGGAAGGTGAGCTGCCAGCTGTTGATGTAACCCGTGTCGATCGCCGCGTTGTCCTGGACCCGCAACTGCCAGGTCCCGTCGGCGACTTCGGAGGAGGCGTTCACCGTGTACGTGGTGTTGAGGTCGTCCGCGCTCCCGCCGGTGCCGTACGCCTTCAGCGTGTACGCCGTGCCGTCGGGGGCGACCAACTGCACCTGAAGGTCACCGATGTAGGTGTGCACGATGTCCACCGCGACCGCGAGGTTCGACGGGGCGTTGCCCGTCCGCCCGGACACGGTGATCGACGACGTCACCGCGGCCCCGTTGTCCGGAATCGCTACGTCCGCCGCGTTCTCGAAGGACGTACCGCCGCCCCCGCCACCACCGTCGGAGCGCGCGCCGACCGCGACGCCGGCCCACGCGTCCTGCACCGCCTTGTACTCGGCGCTCGTGGCGCCGTACAGCTCACCGGTCGCGGCGAGGGTGCCGGTGCGGGCGCCCGAGTAGTTGGTGGTGGACGTGAACTTGGTGGTCAGCGCCCGGAACCAGATCTTCTCCGCCTTGTCGCGGCCGATGCCGGTGACCGGAAGGCCGTCCGCGGTGGGCGAGTCGTAGGTGACACCGTTGACGGTCTTGGTGCCGCTGCCCTCGCTCAGCAGGTAGAAGAAGTGGTTCGCGGGACCCGACGAGTAGTGCACGTCGATCGAGCCGATCCCCGAGTACCAGCTGTCCTTGGAGTCGCCGTCCTTGCTGGGCTTGTCCATGTACCGCAGCGGCGTGCCGTCGCCGTTGATGTTGATCTCCTCGCCGATGAGGTAGTCACCGACGTCGGAGGCGTTGTTGGCGTAGAACTCGACGGTCGAGCCGAAGATGTCGGAGGTCGCCTCGTTCAGACCGCCGGACTCACCGCTGTAGACCAGGCCCGCGGTGTTGGAGGTGAGCCCGTGGGTCATCTCGTGCGCGGCCACGTCGATCGACGTCAGCGGGTTGGCGTTGCCGGAGCCGTCGCCGTACGTCATGCAGAAGCAGCTGTCCGACCAGAAGGCGTTGACGTAGTTGTTGCCGTAGTGGACGCGGGAGTACGCGCCCACGCCGTCACCGCGGATACCGGAACGCCCGTGCACGTTCTTGTAGTAGTCCCAGGTCAGCGCGGCACCGTAGTGCGCGTCGGCGCCCGCGGACTCCAGGTTGGACGGGGTGCCGTTGCCCCAGATGTCGTCGGGGCCGGAGAAGAGGGTGCCGGTGCCGGAGGTGCCGCGGTTGAGGTTGTACGTCTTGTGGCTGCCGCGCGCGCTGTCGGTGAGGTTGTACGTCGAACCCGACTGCGTGGTGGTGAGGTCGACCGTGCCGGAGTACACCGTGTTGCCGGTGCCGGTCTCGATCGCCTCCCACTCGTACAGCTTCTCGCCGGTTCGCGCGTCCGTGACGACGTGCAGCTCCTGCGGGGTGCCGTCGTGCTGGAAGCCGCCCACGACCGTCTCGTACGCCACCGTCGGCGTGCCGTTCGCGGCCCAGATCACCTTGCGGGGCGCCCGGTTGACCTCGGGGCTCTTGGCGTCCTCGGCCTTCGCGGCGGCCAGCGCCTGCTGCTCGGCCTTGGTGGCGGGCACGGCGGCCGTCGTGGTCGCGGGCTTGATGGCGGCGCGGGTGGCCTTGACGACGGCCTCGGTCGCGCCGGACTTCGCGGTCTCGACGACGAGGTCGCCGCCGAGGACGGGCAGGCCGTCGTACGTCCGCTCATAGCGGGTGTGGACCGTGCCGTTGCCGTCCTTGAGGACATCGCGGACGACCAGCTTCTCCTTGGCGCCGAGGCCCAGGTCCTCGGCGGCCTCCGCCTTGCCGGCATCGGCCTCGCGGATCAACTGCGCACGCTGGGCGGGGGTGAGCTTGACGGACTCGGCGCCCGGTATGACCTTGCCCGCAGCCGACGGTGCCTTCTCCGGGGCGGCGGTCGCGGCGCCCGACTGGACGGCCGCGGCGATCAGGGCGGCGACGCCGACGAACACGACGGCGGCGGTGCGGGGAGTGGGTCTGTGGGGGGTGCGTCTGTCTGAGGAATTGCGTCTCAACACGGACTCCTTCTGGCAGGGGTGGGGGCAGTGCGCGGAACCACGTGCGGGAGCCGGTCGCCACAGTTGTGAGGTTGCTGTGACGTGGTGGTGGGAAGAGTGGCAGGTGAACGGAGGTCGTGTCAGGAGCGCGTCAAGAGATTGACTGGAAACCATCCGTTGTCCGGGAATGGTTGTTCGCTATGCGGACGCAGTGGTATGTCCTGAACCGGGCGTATCGCGCCAGCGCGAGTTGGGCCAGGGCGCAGAGGAGGATGGCGAGTGCGAGTCGGTCCACGGTTGACACGCCGGTGCCGGTTTGGACTTCGTCGATGATTCGGCCGAGCAGCCACGGGCCGGCGAGACCGGCCGCGGCTGCGAGTGAGTTCAGGGTGAGTACGGCGGCGAAGGCTCGGCGGTCGGCTCGGATGAGGCGGATGAACGCGCGGCGTACGGCTGTGGGGTTGGCTATGGGGAGGTGTGCGGCTACTGGGGAGGGGCCTGGGGTTGTCTGCCGGGTGCGGGTGCCTTGTGGCTTGTCGCGCAGTTCCCCGCGCCCCTGGGTGGGTTTGTGTGCCGTCACTTCAGGAGCTCCTCGGCGTCTGTGTCCCGGGCCACCAGAGCTCGGTATCCAGGGGCTTCGGCCAGTAGTTCCTGGTGGGTGCCCGTCGCTGCCACCTTGCCGTCGACCAGGTAGTACACCGTGTCCGCGCGGTCGAGGACCAGTGGGGACGTCGAGGTCACCACTGTCGTACGGCCGTCCCGCGCTTCGTGCAGTCGTTCCGCCACCCTGGCCTCGGTGTGGGCGTCCAGGGCGGACGTTGGTTCTATGGCCAGGAGGATCTCGGGGTCGGCCAGCAGTGCGCGGAGGAGGCGGATGCGTTGTCGTTGGCCGCCGGAGAGGTTGCGGCCCTGGGCGTCGATCGTTGAGTTGAGGCCGTCGGGGAGGGACTGGACGATGTCTTCGGCCACGGCGGTGTGGATCGCGCGGGTGATGTCGTCGTCGGCGGGAGTGCCTCGGCCGCTGATCAAGTCGCGCAGGGGGCCCGCGAACAGGTCGGCCTCGTGTTCGGCGACCAGGATGCGTTGCCGTATCTGGCGCAGGGGGATGTCGGACAGGGGGATGTCGCCCCAGGTCGCCGTCGAGGGGGCGTATCGGCCGAGACGGTCGATCACGGCGGCGGCGTCTGCTGGGCTGGCGGCGGCCAGGGCGGTCAGGTGGCCCGGTTGTATCCGCACCCCGGACTCGGGGTCGTGCAGTGCGGCGGGTTCCACGGGGGCAGGTCGGGTCCCGGTGTCCTCCATCGGCTCCAGGCGCAGGAATCGTACGACCCGCCTCGCCGCCACCACGCCCCGGCTGAGCTGATAGCCGCACTCGACGAGGAAGGCCACCGGGCCCACCAGGACGGCGACATAGCCGTACACCGACACCAACTCGCCCACGGTGATGTCCCCTTGGGCGGCGAGGCGGGCCGCGAGCCAGGTCACCACGCCGAGGAACACCGTCGGCAGGCCCATGCCGAGGGCCTGTACCCAGCTGGTGACCGCGCCGACCCGGTAGCCCTGCGCCAGGAGCCGCTGTGAGTCGCGGTGGAAGGCGTCGGCGAACAGGCCTTTTCCGCCGAGGCCGTTGAGAACGCGCAGTCCGCCCGCGAGGTCGCCGATCCGGGCCGTCAGGACGCCCTGCCGCTCGCGGTAGTCGGTCTCGGCGCCCTGCAGCCGCGCGAGCAGCGGGCCGACGAGGACGCCGAGCAACGGCATGCCGAGCAGCACCACCACCGCGATGGGCACCGACACCGACAAGAGCAGGGCGGCGACGACGAGATAGGACACGACGGCACCGACGCCGGGACCGACCACGGTCAGGGACTGGCTGATCGTGAGCACGTCGCCGACGCCGATCGTCACGACCTCCCCGGCGCCCGCCCGGCGTGACAGCGCGGCTCCCAGCCGGATCGCCTGTCCGACGACGACCTTGACCGTACGGAAGTTGGCGTCCATCCGCACGCGGGTCATCGTGCGGTGCCGCATGATGCTCAGCCAGGCGTTGAACGCCCCCACGGCGAACAGGGCGGCCGTCCAGCGTGCCAGCGCCGGGAAGTCGCCCGGCTCCAGACCCTCGTCGATCGCCCGGGACAGCAGATACGGCGCCGCTGCCAGCAGCACCATCCACGTGCTGCCCAGCAGCGCCCCGGCGAGCGAACGGCCCGGCTGCCGGGTCACCAGCCACCACAGGTAGCGCCCGCCGCCACGGCAGTCGGGCTGCCCCGGATCCTCGTACGCGTCGATCACATGGCCCCCGAAGACCTCAGCTGGTGGACGTCACGCCAGGCTGTCCCGCCAGGCCTGGTGCAGATCCGCGAACCGGCCCGTCCCCGCGATGAGTTCGCCGGGGCTGCCGTCCTCGACGATCCGGCCGTGCTCCATGACCAGGACCCGGTCGGCGATCTCGACGGTGGACAGCCGGTGGGCGATGACGACCGCCGTACGGCCGTGCAGGACCGTCGACATGGCGCGCTGCACGGCCCGTTCGCCCGGTACGTCCAGCGAGCTGGTCGCCTCGTCGAGGATCAGTACCGCCGGGTCGGCGAGCAACGCGCGGGCGAAGGCGACCAGTTGGCGCTGTCCGGCGGAGATACGGCCGCCGCGTTTGCGTACGTCGGTGTCGTAGCCGTCGGGCAGCGCGGCGATGAACTCGTGCGCGCCGATCGCCTTCGCGGCCCGTTCGATCTCCTCGTGGGTGGCGTCGGGGCGGCCGATCGCGATGTTCTCGGCGACCGTGCCGGAGAACAGGAACGCCTCCTGCGTCACCATGACCACCCCGCGCCGCAGTTCGGGCACGTCGAGGTCGCGCAGATCGACGCCGTCGAGCAGGATCCGCCCGGCGGAAGGGTCGTAGAACCGGGCGAGCAGCTTCGCCAGCGTCGACTTGCCCGCGCCGGTCGAGCCGACCACGGCGACCGTCTGCCCGGCGGGGATGGTGAGGTCGAAGCGGGGGAGGACCTCGCCGCCGGTGCGGTAACCGAAGCTGACCGCGTCGAAGACGACCTCGCGACCGGGGTGCTCGGTCTCGAGTGCCGGAAGCTGCCGGGGAGTCGACGGCTCGGGCACGGACGGCGTCTGGGCGAGCAGCCCGGCGATCTTCTCCAGCGAGGCGGCGGCCGACTGGTAGGAGTTGAGGAACATGCCGAGCCGGTCGATCGGGTCGTACAGCCGCCGCAGATAGAGCACGGCGGCGGCGAGCACGCCGAGGGCCAGCGTGCCGCCCGCCACCCGGTAGGCGCCCCACAGCACGATGCCCGCGACGGCAGCGTTCGCGACCAGCCGGGATCCGACGACATAGCGGGCCATCTCCAGCAGCGCGTCGCCGTTGATGCGCTCGTGCCGCGCGTTCAGGACGCGGAAGTCACGGTCGTTGACGGCCTCGCGGCGGAAGGCGCGCACCGGGCGGATGCCGTTCATCGTCTCCACGAACTTCACGATGACGGCCGCGATGGCGGTGGATCGGATCCGGTACACCCGTCCCGCGCGTCGCCGATAGATCCGTACGAGCAGATACAGCGGCACGAACGACGCCACGGCGACCGCGCCCAGGCCCAGATCCAGCCAGAGCAGCATCACCGAGATGTAGACGAAGGACAGCACGACGGTCACCAGCTCCTGAAGCCCCTCGTTGAGGAGCTCGCGCAGCGACTCGACGTCCGTCGTGGAACGGGAGATGAGCCGGCCCGAGGTGTACCGCTCGTGGAAGTCGATGCTCAGCGCCTGCGCATGCCGGAAGATCCGGCCGCGCAGGTCGAGCAGCACGTCCTGGTTGACGCGGGCGGAGGCGATGATGAACCAGTACTGCAGCCCGCCGGACGCCAGCGAGCACAGCAGATATCCGGCGCCCACGGCGATCAGCGGCCCGTAGTCGTCGGTGCGGATCGCCGGTACGGCGCTGTCGATGGCGTACGCCACCAGCAGCGGGCCCGCTTGCACGGCCGCCTGCTGGAGCAGCAGCAGGAACGTCGTGAGGGCGACCCTGGCCTTCATCGGGGCGAGGAGAGAACGCAGCAGTGCGGACGTCGCGCCCGGGGGAGTGGGCAGGACGTCGCGGTCGAAGGGGTCGCCGGGGCCCGGCTTCCGAGGGAGGTCCTGCTGATCGTCGTCGGCCGTGGGGACGGAGGTCGAGGGCGCGGTCACCGGTTGTCCTCCTCCTCTCCGAATGCTTCTCCGGACGCTTCTCCGGACATCAGATGGGCGTACTCCGCGTTCGTCCGCAGCAGTTCGTAGTGCGTGCCCACGGCGGTGATACGGCCGCCGGAGAGCAGGGCGACGCGGTCGGCCAGCAGCACGGTGGACGGGCGGTGCGCCACGATGAGCGCGGTCGTGTCGGCGAGCACCTCCCGCAGGGCTGCCTCGACGGCGGCCTCCGTATGCACGTCCAGGGCCGACAACGGGTCGTCCAGGACGAGGAACCTGGGGCTGCCGACGACGGCCCGCGCGAGCGCGAGGCGCTGCCGTTGTCCTCCGGAGAGGCTGAGGCCCTGCTCGCCGACCTGAGTGCCCGTGCCCTGGGGGAGGGCGTGCGCGAACTCGGCCTGCGCGACGGAGAGTGCGCGGTGCAGGTCCTCGGCGCCGGCCTCGTCCTCGGCGCCCATGAGGACGTTGTCCCCGACGCTCGCGGAGAAGAGGGTGGGCTCCTCGAAGGCGACGGCGACGAGGGCGCGCAGCGAGTCTCGGGGTATCTCGGTGATGTCGGTGCCGTCGAGTGTGATGCGGCCGGAGGTGATCTCGTGGAGGCGGGGGACGAGGGCGGTGAGGGTCGTCTTGCCGCTTCCGGTCGCTCCGACCAGGGCCATGGACTCGCCGGGGCGTATGTGGAGGTCTATGCGGTCGAGGGTGGGTGGGGAGTCGGCGGGGGCGTCCGGGTAGCGGAAGGTGACGGCGTGGAAGTGGATGCCGCCGTCCCGCCAAGCTGCGGGCATGCGTGCCGCCTGGGGCGGCACGGGTGGGCGCAGGCGGCGCCCCGTCAGCGCCGGGCCGCGCGACCCACCCACGGTCAGCCCCGACTCCGGCACCTCGTCCATCACCTCGAAGTATCGTTCCGTCGCCGTCGCCGCCTCCTGGCTCATCGCCAGCAGGAACCCGATCGACTCCACCGGCCACCGGATCGCAAGCGCCGTCGACAGAAACGCCACCAACGTCCCCGCGGACAGCGCCCCGTCGGCCACCTGTACGGCCCCCAGCACGAGCGCCGCTCCGATCGCCACCTCCGGGAGCGTCACGATGATGGCCCAGATGGCCGCCAGCAGACGAGCCTTCCGCAGCTCGGTCCCCCGGAGGGTGCGTGACAGTTCACGGAATGCTCGGGCCTGGCTCCGATGCCGCCCGAAGCCCTTGATGATCCGGATGCCGAGGACGCTCTCCTCGACGACGGTCGTCAGGTCGCCGACCTGGTCCTGCGCCCGCCGCGCTACCTCGGCGTAGCGCCGCT
The DNA here is from genome assembly GCF_052245395.1 of Streptomyces sp. 4N124. Classification (NCBI taxonomy): domain Bacteria; kingdom Bacillati; phylum Actinomycetota; class Actinomycetes; order Kitasatosporales; family Streptomycetaceae; genus Streptomyces; species Streptomyces sp. 4N124. The sequence continues at coordinate 12,775 of NZ_JBQQBS010000088.1, read as the reverse complement.
CGAAGATCACGCAGGTGATCAGTACGGGCACGGCGGGACCGAGTATGACCAGCCCCAGCGTCCAGTCCTGGACCAGCATGATGGCCACGCCGACCAGGATCGTCACCCCGTTGACCAGCAGGAACGTCAGCGGAAAGGCCAGGAACATGCGCAGCAGCATCAGGTCTGTGGTGCCCCGGGAGAGGAGCTGGCCGGACGCCCAGCGGTCGTGGAAGGCGACCGGCAGCCGCTGTAGATGCCGGTACAGATCCGCCCGCATCTCCGCCTCGACATGCGACAGCGGCCGTGCCACCAGCCACCGCCGCAGCCCGAACAGCAGCGCCTCCGCGAACCCGAGCAGCAGCAGATAGAGCGCCCCGAGCCAGACGCCCGCCGGATCCCGCTCGGCGACGGGCCCGTCCACCATCCATTTCAGGACGAGCGGAATCACCAGGCCCACGCACGAGGCGAGGACGGCGACGAACGCGGCGGTGAACAGCCGCACCCGGACGGGCCGCACATAGGGCCACAACCGCAACAGGGTTTTGACGGCGGAGCGTTCCTTGGTGGTGGCACGTGTCGTGGACATCAACAGCGAGCCTACGGACCGGCACTGACAACGCCCACCGAGTTTTGGCCGGACCGGGATCGGCCGCTGGTCCTACGACCTGCGCGTTCGGCACGCCGAACCGACGGGGCCCGGATGGTCGTACCCCCGCATCAACCGATCGGCCGATGCGGCTTCGAGCGCGACGGCCGATGTGGCGGACCCCGCCCCGCCGGGACCCTCGATGCATGCCAGCCACATCTGTCATCGAAGTCAGCGGACTGCGAAAGTCCTACGGCGGCCGGGCCGTCGTCGACGGTGTCTCCTTCACCGTCGGGGAGGGCGAGATCTTCGGGATTCTCGGCCCGAACGGCGCCGGCAAGACCACCACTGTCGAGTGTGTCGAGGGCCTGCGGGTCCCCGACGCGGGCCGCGTCCGGGTCGCCGGGCTCGATCCGGTCGCCGACCACGACAAGGTCACCCGCGTCCTGGGCGCCCAGCTCCAGGAGAGCGAACTCCAGGCGAAGCTCACCGTGCGCGAGGCACTGGAGCTGTACGCCGCCTTCTATCCGAACCCGGCCGACTGGCGCCCGCTCGCCGAACGCCTCGGCCTCACCGACAAGTTGACCACCCGGTTCGCCCGCCTCAGCGGCGGCCAGAAACAGCGCCTGTTCATCGCGCTGGCCCTGATCGGCACCCCCCGCATCGTCGTCCTCGACGAGCTGACCACCGGCCTCGACCCGCGTGCCCGCCGGGACACCTGGCAGCTCATCGAGGAGGTCCGGGACAGCGGGGTCACCGTCCTGCTCGTCACCCACTTCATGGAGGAGGCGCAGCGGCTGTGTGACCGGATCGCCGTGATCGACCAGGGGCGGATCGCCGCGCTGGACACCCCGGCCGGGCTGATCCGCCGCTCCGCCGGCGCCACGGTGATCACCTTCACGCCGTCCGCGCCGCTGGACGAACAGGAGTTGAGCGCCCTGCCCGCGCTCGCCTCCGTCGAGCACAAGGAGGGCCGGATCACCCTATCCGGCAGCGACGAGACGGTCAACGCCGTGATCACGCTGCTCGCCCGCCACCGCATCACCGCCCACCAACTGCGCGTCAGCGACGCCACGCTGGACGACGCCTTCCTGGACCTCACAAAGACCACGACGAAGTCCACGACGGAGACCACGACGGAGGCCACACCATGAACACCGCCGTACTGCGCACCGAGGCCCGGCTGCTCTCACGCGAACCCGGCAGCCTCTTCTGGATCGCGATCTTCCCGCCCCTGCTGGTGGCCATCCTGGGCGCCGTCCCGGCGTTCCGCGAGACCCAGGACGAGCTCGGCGGCCTGCGCATCGTCGACACCTACGTCCCCGTGGCCGTGCTGGCCGGCATGATCGTGGCCGGCGTGCAGTCGATGCCGGTCGGCCTCACCGGCTACCGGGAGCAGGGCATCCTGCGCCGGATGTCCACCACGCCGGTCAAACCGTCGGCGCTGCTGTCGGCGCAGATGCTGGTACACGCCCTGGCGGCCGTGCTCTCGGCGCTGCTCGCGCTGGCCATCGGCCGGTTCGCCTATGACGTACGACTGCCCGAGCAGCCGTACGGCTATCTGCTCGCGCTTGTGCTCGCCGTCCTCGTCTCGCTAGCCCTCGGGTCGGTGATCTCGGCCGTGTCCCGGACGGTGAAGATCGCGGGCGCTGTCGGGACGGTGGTGTTCTTCCCGATGCTGTTCTGTGCGGGGGTGTGGCTGCCGGTGCAGGCCATGCCCGACGTCATGGCGGACGTCGTCGGGTTCACGCCGTTCGGCGCCGCCGCGCAGGCTCTGGGCGAGGCCATGGTGGGCGACTGGCCCGGCTGGACCCACCTGGGCGTGATGGCGGCGTGGACGGTGGTGCTGTCGTTGTCGGCGGCGCGCTGGTTCCGGTGGGAGTAGGCGGCCCGCCGTGCAGACTGGAGGCATGACCGCGGCGGACACGGACCTCGAGCGGCGCTGGCAGCTGGTTCGCACCAAGGGGCCGTACGCGCTGCTCGCGGTCGGCACGCTGCTGTCGGTCGCCACCGCCGAACTGATGCCGAGCACGGCGGAGCGGAACGCGGTCGCGGTGCTGGTCGCCGCGGGTTTCGCACTCCAGCTGTGGTGGGGCCGGGCGAGCCGCACCCGCCCGGGCCCGTCCAACGCCGGCATCGTGTACTACGTCGTGCGCTGGGCGATCAGCTTCGCGCTCACCTGGCTGAATCCGTTCTTCGCGTTCTACGCGGTCACCGGCTACTTCGACGCCGACGAGCTGATGCCCGGGCGCTACCTCCGGTGGATCGGGCCGTTCGCCTGCTCGATCGCCGTCTCGGGCTCGCAGGCCGGCGGGATGCCGTTCCACGACCCGGTGCAGTGGGCCGTGTTCGCCGGGCTCCTGGTGGTCAACAACGTGATCCTGACGGTGGTCGGCCATCTCACGACCCAATCGGAGGAACGCTCCCGCGCCCGCGCCGAGACCATCGCCGAACTCGAACGCACCAACGCCGCGTTGCAGCAGGCCCTCGACGAGAACGCCGCCCTCCACGCCCAACTCCTCGTCCAGGCACGGGAAGCGGGCGTCGCCGATGAACGCAGGCGTCTCGCCGCCGAGATCCACGACACCCTCGCCCAGGGCCTGACCGGCATCATCGCCCAGCTCCAGGTCGTCGCGAACGCCGGCGACCTGGAGACCGCCCGCACCCATCTCCAGCGCGCCTCGGACCTGGCCCGCCACAGCCTCGGCGAGGCCCGCCGCTCCGTGCACAACCTCGCCCCCGTCGCGCTGGAGAACGACGGCCTGCCGCAGGCCCTGAAGACCACGGTCGCCGAATGGGGCGAACGGACCGGAATCCGGGCCGAGTTCACCGTCACCGGCACCGCGGAACACCTCCACGACGAGGTCTCGGCGACCCTGCTGAGGATCGCCCAGGAGGCCCTGTCCAACGCCTCCCGCCACGCGCACGCCACCCGTCTCGGCGTGACCCTGAGCTTCATGGGCGACGAGGTGGTCCTCGACATCCGCGACGACGGCCGCGGCTTCGACCCCCTCGCCGCCCGCGCACGCACCCGCACCGGCGGCTTCGGCCTCGACGGCATGCGCGCCCGCGCCGAACGCATCGCCGGGGCGCTCACCGTCGAGTCCGAGCCAGGGCACGGCACGGCGCTGTCCGCTCGCGTACCGTTGGTACGCCATGACCAGTGACATCTCGGTGCTGATCGTCGACGACCATCCCGTCGTACGCGACGGTCTGCGCGGCATGTTCGAGTCGGCCCCCGGCTTCACGGTCCTCGGCGAGGCCTCGGGCGGCGTCGAGGCCGTCGAGAAGGCCGCCGCCCTGGACCCGGACGTGATCCTGATGGACCTGCGGATGCCGGGCGGCGCGGGAGTCGACGCCATCCGCGAGCTGACCCGCCGGTCCGCCCGCGCGAAGGTGCTCGTCCTCACCACGTACGACACCGACTCCGACACCCTCCCCGCGATCGAGGCGGGCGCCACCGGCTACCTCCTGAAGGACGCGCCCCGCGACGAGCTGTTCACCGCGGTCCGCGCGGCGGCGGAAGGCCGTACGGTCCTCTCCCCGGCCGTGGCTTCCCGCCTGGTCTCCGCGGTCCGTACTCCTGGGGCTCCCGGCAACGAACCCCTCTCCGCCCGCGAGCGCGAGGTCCTGGCCCTCGTCGCCAAGGGCACCTCCAACCGAGAGATCGCCCGCGTCCTCTTCATCAGCGAGGCCACCGTCAAGACCCACCTCACCCACCTCTACGCCAAGTTGGGGGTCAAGGACCGGGCGGCGGCGGTGGCGGTGGCGTACGACCGGGGAATCCTGGGTTGATCAGGAGGCGGGGTACGGCAGCAGACTGTCCGCGATCTTCTCCCAGGCGGCCTTGAGCTCGGCCAGCAACTCCGGCCGGTCCGGGGCGAGATCGGCCTGTTCGCGGGCGTCGGCGGCCAGGTTGTAGAGGTGGTCGGCCTTGGCGTCGTCCTGGTAGTACTTCCAGTCCCCGCGCCTGAGCGCCCGGTTGGCCCGCACCCGCCAGAACAGCTCCCGCTCCGGCAGCTCCTCGCCCCGCAGCAGATACCCGGCGAGGCTCTTGCCGTCCAGCGGATACGCCGGGTCGGGCCGGGCGCCGCCCAGCTCCAGCAGGGTCGCCGTCCAGTCGGGGGAGAAGTTCGGCTCGTGGCTGACCTGGTTGCCGTCGATCCGGGCGGGCCAGCGCAGGATCGCCGGCACCCGGATGCCGCCCTCCAGGAGCACGAACTTCTCACCGCTGAGCGGCCAGTTGTAGGAATAGCGCTCGCCGCCGTTGTCGCTGGCGAACAGCACCAGCGTGTTCTCCTCCTGCCCGGAGCGGCGCAAGGCTGTGAGGACCTCGCCGACGGCGGCGTCCAGGCTCTCCACCATCTGCGTGTACTTCTCCACCGAGCCGCCGTCGTAGTGGTTGAGCGCCCTGCTGACCTCGGCCTGGGTCTTCGCCGCCCGGATCTTCGCCGCGATCTCCGCACCCGTCTCCGCGTCATCCTCCGCGAGCCACGGCCAGTGCGGGGTGGTGAAGTTGAGGTTCAGCAGCCACGGGGTGTCGTGGTCGCGGCCGACGTACTCCACGGCCTGCTCGGTCAGGACCTCCGTGTAATAGCGCAGGTCCTTGTACTCGGCGTCGCCCTCGTAGAGGTCGTACGTACCGAGCTGGCCGAGCTTCGAGAAGTACTCCAGCACACCGCCGAAGTTGCCGAAGAACTCGTCCCAGCCCGACTTGGTGGGGCTGTGGTCCGGCAGCCAGCCGCAGTGCCACTTGCCGATCAGGGCGGTGGCGTAGCCCGCCTTCTTCAGCAGGGAGGCCAGGGTGGGATGGTCCGGCTCCAGCCCCTGGGCCTTGTCCGCGATGGGCTCGGCGAGGCCTCCCGGCGTACGGCCCGGGTAGCGACCGGTGTACAGGCTGAACCGCGTCGGGGAGCAGGTCGCGGACCCGGAGTAGGCGTCGGTGAATCGCACTCCCTGCCGGGCCAGCCGGTCCAGGTTGGGCGTCTTGATGTGCGGCGCCCCGTACGACGACAGATCGGCCCAGCCGAGGTCGTCGCCGAGGATGACCAGGATGTTGGGGCGCTGGCCGGTGGAGGCGGCGGATCGGGCCTTGAACGGGCGTTCGGCGGAGGCGGCCTCGGCTGCGCCGGCCGTTCCGGCGACGGCGGTCACGGCACCGCCGCCGACGAGACCACCGAAGGCGCGACGGGATATCTCAGGCATGCGATCGAGTTGATCAGCGGGCGCGCTCCCATGGCCAGGAATCCGGCGCTGATTTCATGGGCTTGAAACGTTGCCTCAGCCGACCACCCGCAGCAACAGCACCGCCCGCGCCGGCACCGTGATCGCCGCCCCAGCCCGATGCTCCACGCCCGGCGCCTCCCCCTGCTCCTCCCGCGACGTGTCGACGACCACCTCGTACCGCTCCGCCCACGGCGGCCCCGGCAGGACGAAGCTCACCGGGCGGTCACCGGCGTGGAGCACGGCGAGGAAGCTGTCGTCGACGATCGGCGCACCCCGCTCGTCCCGGCCTGGGATGTCCCGCCCGGAGAGGTACATGCCCAGCGACGCGGCGGGCGCGTACCAGTCCCGTTCCGTCATCTCCGTGCCGCGGGCGGTGAACCAGGCCAGGTCGCGCAGCCCGTCCGCCGAGTGCGCCCGCCCGGAGAAGAAGGCCCGCCGCCGGAGCACCGGATGCCGGTGCCGCAGGTCGATCAGGCGGGCGGTGAGGTCGAACAGTGCCCGCCACCCCGGCTCCTCAAGCAGCCCCCAGTCGAGCCAGCTGATCTCGTTGTCCTGGCAGTACGCGTTGTTGTTGCCCCGCTGCGTCCGCCCCAGCTCGTCGCCCGCGACCAGCATCGGCACCCCCGTGGACAGCAACAGCGTCGTCAGCAGGTTCCGCAACTGGCGCCGCCTGAGCGCCCGTACGCGCTCCTCGTCCGTCTCTCCCTCGGTGCCGCAGTTCCACGCGCGGTTGTCGTCCGTGCCGTCCCGGTTGCCCTCGCCGTTGGCCTCGTTGTGCTTGCGCTCGTACGACACCAGGTCGCGCAGGGTGAAACCGTCGTGCGCGGTGATGAAGTTGACCGAGGCGTAGGGGCGCCGCCCGCCCCACGCGTACAGGTCGCTGGACCCCGACAGCCGGTACCCCAGATCCCGTACGTCCGGCAGCGCGCCCCGCCAGAAGTCCCGAACGGCGTTGCGGTACCGGTCGTTCCACTCCGTCCACAGGGGCGGAAAGGCGCCCACCTGGTAGCCGCCCGATCCGACGTCCCACGGCTCGGCGATCAGCTTCACCCGCCGCAGCACCGGGTCCTGGGCGATGACGGCAAGGAACGGGGAGAGCATGTCGACGTCGTGCATGGAGCGGGCCAGCGCCGCCGCCAGGTCGAAGCGGAAGCCGTCGACGCCCATCTCGGTCACCCAGTACCGCAGGGAGTCGGTGATCAGGCGCAGCACGTGCGGCTGGACCACGTGCAGGGTGTTGCCGCAGCCCGTGTAGTCCGCGTACCGGCGCGCGTCGTCCTGCAGCCGGTAGTAGCCCCGGTTGTCGATGCCCTTCAACGACAGCATCGGGCCCAGTTCGCCCGCCTCCGCCGTGTGGTTGTAGACCACGTCGAGGATGACCTCGATCCCGGCCGAGTGCAGCGCCCGCACCATCCGCTTGAACTCGCCGACCTGCTGACCGGCCGTGCCCGTCGCCGCGTACGCCGCGTGCGGGGCGAAGTAGCCGATGGAGTTGTAGCCCCAGTAGTTCTTCAGGCCGCGGCGCAGCAGATGGTCCTCGTGCGCGAACTGGTGCACCGGCAGCAGCTCGACGGCCGTGACGCCGAGCTTGACCAGGTGCTCGACGGCGGCCGGGTGCGCCAGACCGGCGTACGTGCCCCGCAGTTCCTCGGGGATCCCCGGGTGCAGCTTGGTGAATCCCCGTACATGCAGCTCATAGATGACCGAGTCCGCCCAGGGCGTCTTCGGCCGCCGGTCGTCCGCCCAGTCGTCGTCGTCCTGGACGACGACGCCCTTCGGGACGTACGGCGCCGAGTCCCGGTCGTCGCGCACGGTGTCCGCCACCTGCTGCTGCGGCCAGTCACGCACATGGCCGTACACCTCGGGCGGCAGACTGAAGTCGCCGTCCACCGCGCGGGCGTACGGGTCGAGGAGCAGCTTGGCGGGGTTCCAGCGGCCGCCGGTCCACGGGTCCCAGCGGCCGTGCACGCGATAGCCGTAGCGCTGACCGGGCAGCACGCCGGGTACGAAGCCGTGCCAGATCTCGTGCGTCAGCTCGGTCAGCCGGACCCGGGTCTCCTTGCCCTCCGGCCCGAACAGGCACAGCTCGACCGCCTCGGCCCCGCCCGCCCACAGCGCGAAGTTGGTGCCGGCCACCCCGTCAGGACCGGTCCGGAACCGGGCCCCCAGCGGCATCGGCGCACCCGGCCACACCGGCGCACCCGGCGGCACCGCCCGCCGCGCACCGTTCACGACGGCACGCTCGGTCACGGCTTCCTGTTCGGCAGCGCGCCCCTCGGCCACCGCCTCCTGCTCGGCTGCGCTGGACACGTGACAGCCTCCCACGGCTCGCGGAACGACCAGCGAGAAGAGCGTGCAGCGACAATCTTTCTCGGCTCCCTGTCGCTGCTGGGGCTCCCCGTCGTGTCGTCCTCCCCACTCTTCTGCCCAGAGCTTGGGTCGCACTCACGTTTCCCGGGAGCGGGCCCTGTCGTTGGGGTCGTTGTGAGGCACGTACATGGGCGCGCGCGGCGCGCGGGGGCCGCGCTGGCCGCCGTACTGACATGGGCAGGACTGCTGGCCGGGGCCGCCGGATGCACGTCGGACGACGGCTCGGGCGGGGCCGGCGTCGACGCGGTGTTCGGCAAGGCCCGGGCACCGGAGGACGTCATCCGCGTCTCGCCGGACGACGGCAGCAGGGGCGTGAAACCCGAGACGAGACTGCGGGTACGGGTGCCCAGCGGGCGCCTGGAATCGGTGCGGGTCGTCAAGTCCCAGGACGCACAGCAGACCCCCGTCTCCGGGCACATCTCCGAGGACGGCCTGCGCTGGGAGCCCGACGACGAGAAGCTCGCGCTGGCCGCCGAGTACACCGTCGACGCGGTGGCACTGGACGGCCGGGGACGGCGCTCGGCACGGCACACGACCTTCACCACGTACGTCCCCGAGGAGCGGTTCATCGGGTACGTCGCCCCGGAGAACCGCTCCACCGTCGGCACCGGAATCATCGTCTCCATCGAGTTCAACCGGGAGATCGCCGACCGCGCCGCCGTCGAACGCGCCGTCCACGTCAGCGCGAAGCCCGCCGTCGACATCCGCCCGCACTGGTTCGGCAACGGCCGCCTCGACTTCCGCCCCGAGCACTACTGGAAACCCGGCACCCAGGTCACCGTCGCCCTGCGCTTCCGCGACATCGAAGGCGCACCCGGTGTCTACGGCCTCCAGTACAAGACGTTCTCCTTCACCGTCGGCCGCAGCCAGGTCTCCTTGGTCGACGCCCGCGCGCACACCATGGACGTACGCCGGGACGGCGAGCTGCTCGCGACCGTGCCGATCACCGCCGGCGCCCCCAAGCACACGACGTACAACGGCAAGATGGTGGTCACCGAGATGCTCGACCTGACCCGGATGAACGGCGCCACGGTCGGCTTCAAGAAGGCCAACGGCAAGGGCGAGTACGACATCCCGGACGTCCCGCACGCCATGCGCCTCACCGACTCCGGCACCTTCCTGCACGGCAACTACTGGGCCCCGGACACCGTCTTCGGCCGGACCAACGTCAGCCACGGCTGTGTCGGCCTGCGCGATGTGAAGGGCGGCGGCTCGGACACCCCGGCCGGCTGGTTCTTCGACCGCAGCCTCGTCGGGGACGTCGTCGAGGTCATCCACAGCAATGACAAAAAGGTCGCTCCCGACAACGGCCTCGGAGGGTGGAATATGGGCTGGAAGGCGTGGAAGGCGGGCAGTGCGGTGAAGTAGCGGGAGCAGGGGGTGGGTTGGCCGACATTCTGTTGAAGTTCGGTACGGAACAGTGACAATCATGAGGCGACCATGCCGCTGGCCTTGTGGTTAATATGCGCCGAGCGCGTGGGACGCGCCGGGGAGCGGGCCCGACCAGGCCCGGCAAGGGTCCGGTGGACGGGCCCGGCGAGGGGAGAAAGAACTTGAACGTGCGACCGATATCGGGGGCGTCGGTTGACGCGCGGGGGCGAGGCAAGAAGGCGGCGGCCCTGATATGTGGGCTGCTTCTCGCCGTCACCGCGTGCGGCGGGGGAGGCTCGGACTCGACGTCCGGACCCGGCAAGGGCGAGGACTCCACCCAGGCCGAGAGCAAGCAGTCGCAGGCCGTCGTGACGATAGCCCCGAAGGACGGCGCCAAGTCGGTCGACACCAACGGCGCCCTCAAGGTCAGCGCCGCCAAGGGCCAGTTGACCGAGGTCCAGGTCAAGGACGCCAAGGGCACCGAGATACCCGGGAAGATCACCGCCGGCGGGGCGAGCTGGACGCCGTCCACCCATCTCGCCGCGTCCACCACGTACAAGGTCCATGCGGTCGCCGAGGACTCCAAGGGCCGCGAGGCCGCCGAGGACGCCAGCTTCACCACCCTGACGCCGCAGAACACGTTCATCGGTGAGTTCACCCCCGAGGACGGCTCCAAGGTCGGCGTGGGAATGCCGTTCTCGATCCGCTTCACCCGGGGCATCACCGCGCCCGAGGACGTCGAGAAGGCCATCAAGATCAAGACCGAGCCCGCCGTCGACGTCGAGGGCCACTGGTTCGGCAACGACCGCCTCGACTTCCGCCCCGAGAAATACTGGAAGCCGGGCACGAAGGTCACCGTCGACCTCAACCTCGACGGCGTGGAGGGCCGCGACGGCGTCTACGGCGAGCAGGCCAAGACCGTCTCCTTCACCATCGGCCGCAGCCAGATCTCGGTCGTCGACGTCAAGAAGCGCACCATGCAGGTCAAGCGGGACGGCAAGGTCATCAGGACGATCCCCGTCACCACCGGCAAGCCCGGCTACGACACCTGGAACGGCCAGATGGTCATCACCGAGCAGCTCACGGTGACTCGTATGAACGGCGAAACGGTCGGCTACGGCGGCGAGTACGACATCAAGGACGTCCCGCACGCCCAGCGCCTCACCACCTCCGGCACCTTCATCCACGGCAACTACTGGGGCGGCGGCGCCTTCGGCAACTACAACGCCAGCCACGGCTGCATCGGCCTGCGCGACGTCCGCGGCGGCTACGACAGCGGCGTCCCGGCCGCCTGGTTCTTCAACAACTCGATGATCGGCGACGTGGTGGTGGTGAAGAACTCCAACGACAGGATCGTGGACCCGGACAACGGGTTGAACGGCTGGAACATGTCGTGGGAGAAGTGGATCTCTTGACCGACGCGAGGTGACGCGCCCCGCAAGGGGCGCGGGGAACTGCGCGACCAGCCACGACGAACCCGCACTGTGACGACGGCATTAGCCACCGTTAACCTGCGGAGCATGACCGTGAATCTCGAAGTCGCCGAAGGCGTCGGCACACTCCGTCTCGACCGTCCTCCGATGAACGCGCTGGACGTCGCCACCCAGGACCGCCTCAAGGAACTCGCCGAAGAGGCCACCCGGCGCGAGGATGTGCGCGCTGTGGTGATCTACGGCGGCGAGAAGGTGTTCGCAGCCGGCGCGGACATCAAAGAGATGCAGGCCATGGACCACACCGCGATGATCCTGCGGGCCCGCGCCCTGCAGGACTCCTTCACCGCCGTGGCCCGCATCCCCAAGCCGGTCGTAGCCGCCGTCACCGGCTATGCCCTTGGCGGAGGTTGCGAGTTGGCGCTCTGCGCGGACTTCCGCATCGCCGGGGAGAACGCCAAACTGGGCCAGCCGGAGATCCTGCTCGGTCTCATCCCCGGCGCCGGCGGCACCCAGCGCCTGGCCCGGCTGATCGGCCCGTCCAAGGCGAAGGACCTGATCTTCACGGGCCGCCAGGTCAAGGCGGACGAGGCGCTGGGGCTGGGCCTGGTGGACCGGGTCGTCCCCGCCGCCGAGGTGTACGAGGCGGCGCACACCTGGGCCGCGAAGCTGGCGCAGGGCCCGGCGATCGCCCTGCGCGCGGCGAAGGAGTCCATCGACACGGGCCTGGAGACGGACATCGAGACCGGCCTGGCGGTGGAACGGAACTGGTTCGCGGGCCTGTTCGCCACCGAGGACCGCGAGCGCGGCATGCGCAGCTTCGTCGAGGAGGGTCCGGGGAAGGCGAAGTTCTTGTAAATCTCTCCCCCAAAGTCCCCGCAGGGCCTTGCAATTGACGCGGTGTCTGATCCGGGTCCCTCGATGGGGCGGTTTATGGGAGCCTTAAGGCAACCTTAAGCCTGTCTCGTCGAGGGAGTCCGTCGATTGCCCCCAACCGAGCCTTCGTCGCAGTTCAGCGGGGCTGCAACCGACCCCGAACTGCCCCTGGCATATGCCGATTCGCCGGTACGGAATGGTGGATTCCGGGGGGCGTATTCCGCAGAGACGCCCCCGGAGGGCGTTCGGGGCGGCCATGATGGGGGCATGGCGGGGCTGGAGGGTATCGAACAGCCGCGGGGACACGGCCGTGCGACCGCGGCGCGCTGGTCGCCGGCGGCCGAGGACGAACACGCGCTCAAGGTACTGGAGTTGTTCGGCAACCCGACGGAGTCGGAGGTGCCGCTGCCGTCCCGCCCCGAGTCCGCCGCCACCGCACGCAGACTGACCCAGGTCGTCGTCCTGCGTCAGTGGGGACTCACCCCCAAGATGACGGAGGACGCGGTCTTACTCGTGTCGGAACTCGTCGGCAATGCCGTACGGCACACCGGCGCCCGCGTCTTCGGACTGCGCCTGCGCCGCCGCCGGGGCTGGATCCGCGTCGAGGTCCGCGACCCCTCCAGGGGGCTGCCCTGCCTCATGCCGGTCCAGGAGATGGATGTGAGCGGACGGGGACTGTTCCTCGTCGACAAGCTCTCCGACCGGTGGGGCGTGGATCTGCTGCCGCGCGGGAAGACCACGTGGTTCGAGATGCGGGTCGCCGACAGATGACCACGCCGTTTACCTGACCTTGACCGCGCCTTGACCTCACCGCCAACCGGATCAATCGCGCGTTTTCGGACATAGCGCCTCTTAAATGGTGCGGGTGACCACCACCGACCGACGGGCGGCGCTACGTGCCGGAGCCGGCCTCGTTGCTGCCGCGGGCGGGCGC
>NZ_JBQQBS010000087.1:0-29459 GCF_052245395.1 Streptomyces sp. 4N124 | reverse complement strand
CGCTCCGACGCCCCCGACGAGGAGATCGCCCGCATCTGGCGCCTGGCCATGTGGGGCAAGAAGGCCGGCGCCGGCCTGGACGACCCCACATTCGTGCAGCCGGACAGGCCGATGTCGGCCATCGGGGGCTAGGCAGGCTAGGCCTCTTCGGGGGACTCCCACTCCTCCAGCGGGACCACGTCCTTCAAAAACCCCCGCACCCCGAGGAACTGCGAAAGATGCTCCCGGTGCTCCTCGCAGGCCAGCCAGGTCTTGCGCCGCTGCGGCGTGTGCAGCTTCGGATTGTTCCAGGCCAGCACCCACACCGCGGCGGCACGGCAGCCCTTGGCGGAGCAGATGGGAGAGGCCGGATCGTTGCCGGGGACGTTCAGATTCACGCCCCGACCCTAACCCCACAAAAGGCGACGCCGAGCAGCCACGGGGGGAGCTGCCCGGCGTCGGTCTGTCGCTCCGACGGGGGATGCGGAGCGCTTAGAAAGTATGTCACGAGTCAGTACCCGCTCGGCACTGGAACAACATGATTGATCTGAGCTTTTACTGAGCTTGGCGCGGAGCCGACCTCCGGCCGGAAAGCGTCCGCAAAGCTCACATCCGGTCGCTTCGCTCGCTTCTCGCGCCGGGCTCCGGTTCGGCCGCGGCGTCTTCCGCCGCCGGTTCCGCGAAGCCGTCGTCGTCCCGCGGCGGAGCGATCATCGGCGGCGTCGGCGCGGTCACGAACGTCGACGGAAGCGACGGCGCGTTCTCCCGCCCGGCGTTGGCGATGACCACCGAGATATAGGGGAGCACCGCCCCGAGCACCAACGCCACGATCGCGACGTGCCGTTCGACGTTCCAGAGCGTGGCCGCGAGGATCACGGACACCGTACGGACCGACATCGAGATGACGTAGCGCCGCTGCCGTCCGCGCACATCCTCCTGAAGGCCCGCCCGGGCCCCAGTGATCCGGAATACCTGGGCGCTGCCGCCACCATGCTGCTTCCGCATCACATTCCACCATCCGCCCGCATCGGACTCTCCCCGGCCCGTACCCGCTCCGCCCAGGCGGAGGAGCCGAGCCCGGACAGCCTCCACGTTACGCCGCACCTGCGTCGTCTACGAGACCGGGGCACCTCCGACCAGGGCGAGTGGCCTGCGCCGGAGCGTGTAGCGCCGTACCCGACATGCGCCGTAGCGCGAACGGGCCGACACTGGGCGTAATGCTCACGTCGAGCCGTACGAGGAGGCAGCCATGGGCTGGTTGTGGGCGATCATCGTGGGATTCGTGCTGGGGCTGATCGCCAAGGCGATCCTGCCCGGCAAGCAGCACAGCCCCCTCTGGCTGACCACCATCTTCGGCATGCTCGGCGCCATCGTCGGCAACTCCATCGCCCGAGGAGTAGGCGTCGACGAAACCGCCGGCATCGACTGGAGCCGCCACGCCTTCCAGCTGGTCGCAGCGCTGGTCATCGTGGGCGTGGGCGACATGTTGTACATGGCAACGCTGGGCAAGCAGAAGGCGCCCCGATAGGGGCGCGGGGAACTGCGCGACAAGCCACAACGAACCTGCGGCCAGGAGATCCCCGCACCCCTACGGCGCTACTCGCCCACGACCTCCACCGCCGCAAGACTCTTCTTGCCACGCCGCAGCACCAGCCAACGCCCGTGCAGCAGATCCGCCTCCACCGGGACGAAGTCCTCCGCGGCGACCTTCACGTTGTTCACGTACGCCCCGCCCTCCTTCACCGTGCGCCGCGCAGCCGACTTGCTCGCCACCAGCCCGACCTCGGCGAACAGATCGACGACCGGCCCAAGCTCGGCGACCCGCACATGCGGCACCTCGGAAAGCGCCGCAGCCAACGTCCGGTCGTCCAGCTCCGCCAGCTCGCCCTGGCCGAAGAGCGCGCGGGACGCGGCGATCACCGCGGCCGTCTGCTCCGCACCGTGCACCAGCGTCGTCAGCTCCTCGGCGAGCGCACGCTGCGCGGCCCGGGCCTGCGGCCGCTCCTCCGTCTGCTCCTCCAACTCCTCCAGTTCCGCACGGGACTTGAAGGACAGGATGCGCAGGTACGTCGAGACGTCCCGGTCGTCCACGTTCAGCCAGAACTGGTAGAACGCGTACGGCGTCGTCATCTCCGGGTCGAGCCAGATCGCACCGCCCTCGGTCTTGCCGAACTTGGTGCCGTCCGCCTTGGTCATCAGCGGAGTGGCGATCGCGTGCACGTTGGCGTGCGGCTCCAGCTTGTGGATCAGGTCGAGCCCGGCCGTGAGGTTGCCCCACTGGTCGCTGCCGCCCTGCTGGAGCGTGCAGCCGTACCGCCGGTACAGCTCCAGGAAGTCCATGCCCTGGAGCAGCTGGTAGCTGAACTCCGTGTAGCTGATGCCTTCCTCGGACTGCAGTCGCCGGGCGACCGAGTCCTTGGTCAGCATCTTGTTGACGCGGAAGTGCTTGCCGATGTCGCGGAGGAACTCGATGGCGGACATGCCTGCCGTCCAGTCCAGGTTGTTCACCATGACCGCGGCGTTCTCACCTTCGAAGGTGAGGAACGGCTCGATCTGCGAGCGCAGCCGGTTGACCCAGGCGGCGACCGTCTCCGGGTCGTTCAGCGTGCGCTCCGCGGTCGGGCGCGGGTCGCCGATCTGACCGGTCGCGCCGCCCACGAGGGCGAGCGGGCGCAGCCCCGCCTGCTGGAGCCGGCGCATGGTGAGGACCTGGACCAGGTGGCCGACGTGGAGGCTGGCCGCCGTCGGGTCGAAACCGCAATAGAACGTGACGGGACCGTCCGCGAGCGCCTTGCGCAAAGCGTCCTCGTCAGTGGAGAGGGCGAACAGCCCCCGCCACTTCAGCTCGTCGACGATGTCCGTCACGGTTCTCGTATCTCCCTGAAGCGATCTTGTCGGCGGTCGAGTGACAGCCGACTACGAGGTTATACGCCCTGACTGACAGAGCTCATATTGAAGTCCGGCACCCTCAGCGCGGGCATGGCGGCCCTGGTGAACCAGTCGCTCCATTCCCGCGGCAGCGTCTTTTCCGTGCGCCCCGCCTCGGCCGCCCGCCCCAGCAGATCCACCGGCGACTCGTTGAACCGGAAGTTGTTGACCTCGCCGGTCACCTCGCCGTTCTCGACGAGGTAGACGCCGTCCCGGGTCAGGCCGGTGAGCAGCAGCGTGGCCGGGTCGACCTCGCGGATGTACCAGAGGCAGGTCAGCAGCAGGCAGGGCCCACGATGGTCCGTGCTCGCGACCATGTCCTCCAGGGACCGGTCCGTGCCGCCGTCCAGGATGATGTTGTCGATCGCGGGCGCCACCGGCAGCCCGGTCAGTCCCGCGCTGTGCCGACTGGTCATGAGGTGCCCGAGCTCACCGGCGCGCACCCACTCGGTCGGCTTCAGCGGCAGCCCGTTGTCGAAGACCGACTGGTCCCCGCCGGAGGAGTGCGCGATCACGAAGGGCGCGGACTCCAGGCCCGGCTCGTTCGGGTCGCTGCGCAGGGTCAGCGGCAGCTCGGTGAGCTTGTCCCCGACGCGGGTGCCGCCGCCGGGCTTGGAGAACACCGTGCGGCCCTCGGTGGCGTCCCGGCCCGACGCCGACCACATCTGGTAGATCAGCAGGTCGGCGACGGCGGTCGGCGGCAGCAGCGTCTCGTATCGGCCCGCGGGCAGCTCGATCCGCCGCTGTGCCCAGCCGAGCCGTACGGCCAGCTCGGCGTCCAGCGCCGCCGGGTCGACGTCCTTGAAGTCCCGGGTCGACCGCCCCGCCCACGCCGAGCGCGTACGGTCGGGCGACTTGGCGTTCAGCTCCAGCGTCCCGTTGGGCTGGTCATGACGGAGCCGCAGACCGGTGGACGTCCCCATGTACGTCGACACCAGCTCGTGGTTGGCGAAGCCGTACAGCTCGCGGCCACCCGCACGCGCGCGTGCGAACGCCTCACCGAGCGCCGGGGCGAAGTCGGCGAACACGGTGGACGACGTCTCGGCCGGGGCGTCGGTGAAGTCCTCGGACGCCGGTACGTCCGTGACCAGGGGCTGCGCGTCCTCGGCGGGGCCGGCGCCGCGTGCGGCGGCCTCGGCGGCGCGCACCAGCGGCTCCAGCTCGTCGAGGGTCACCGCGGAGCGTGAGACGACGCCGGAAGCGGTGCCCTCCTTGCCGTCGACGGTGGCGATGACCGTGAGCGTGCGCCCGCGCGTGACACCGTTCGTGGTGAGCGCGTTGCCCGCCCAGCGCAGATTGGCGGTCGACTGCTCGTCGGCGATCACCATGCAGCCGTCGGCCCGGGACAGCTCCAGCGCCCGCTCGACAATCTCGTGCGGCTTGCTCGTACGCGCGCTCATCGACCGGCCTCCTGCGTGGTGTTCAGAATGTTGACGCTCTTGAAGAGGGCGGACGGGCAGCCGTGCGACACGGCCGCGACCTGACCCGGCTGGGCCTTGCCGCAGTTGAAGGCGCCGCCCAGGACATAGGTCTGCGGACCGCCGACGGCCGTCATGGAGCCCCAGAAGTCGGTGGTCGTCGCCTGGTAGGCCACGTCCCGCAGCTGACCGGCCAGCCGCCCGTTCTCGATCTTGAAGAACCGCTGGCCGGTGAACTGGAAGTTGTACCGCTGCATGTCGATCGACCAGGACCGGTCGCCGACCACATAGATGCCGCGGTCCACGCCCCCGATCAGATCCTCCGTGGACAGCCCGGCGGGGTCGGGCCGCAGGGACACGTTGGCCATGCGCTGCACGGGCACATGGCCGGGGGAGTCGGCGTACGCGCACCCGTTGGACCGCTCGAACCCGGTCAGCTTCGCGATCCGCCGGTCCAGCTGGTAGCCGACGAGCGTGCCGTCCTTGACCAGGTCCCAGGACTGTCCCTCGACGCCTTCGTCGTCGTATCCGATGGTCGCAAGTCCGTGCTCGGCCGTGCGGTCACCGGTGACGTTCATCAGCTCGGAGCCGTACTTGAGCTTGCCGAGCTGGTCGAAGGTGGCGAAGGAGGTGCCGGCGTAGGCGGCCTCGTAGCCGAGGGCGCGGTCCAGCTCGGTGGCGTGGCCGATGGACTCGTGGATGGTCAGCCACAGGTTGGAGGGGTCGACGACGAGGTCGTACGGCCCCGGCTCGACACTGGGGGCGCGCATCTTCTCGGCGAGCAGCTCGGGGATCCGGGCGAGTTCGTCGTCCCAGTCCCAACCGGTGCCCGTCGCATACTCCCAGCCACGTCCGACGGGCGGCGCGATGGTACGCATCGAGTCGAACTCGCCGCTCGACTCGTCCACCGACACCGCCGTCAGCTGCGGATGCAGCCGCACCCGCTGCTGCGTGGTCACGGTTCCCGCGGTGTCGGCGTAGAACTTGTTCTCGTGGACGGTGAGCAGCGACGCGTCGACGTGATCGACCCCGTCCGCCGCCAGCAGCCGGCCGCTCCAGTCCGCCAGCAGCGCGGTCTTCTCCTCGTCGGGCACGGTGAACGGATCGATCGCGTACGACGAGATCCACGTCTTCTCGGAGTGCACGGGCTCGTCGGCGAGCTCGACACGTTCGTCCGACCCGGCCGCCCGGATCACCTGCGCGGACAGCTTGGCCATCGCCACCGCCTGCGAGGCGACCTTGGCGGCGGCGTCGAGCGTCAGATCCACGCCGGACGCGAATCCCCACGTTCCGCCGTGCACGACCCGCACCGCGTACCCGAGGTCGGTGGTGTCCGAAGACCCGGCGGGCTTGCCGTCCCGCAGGCGCCAGGACGCGCTGCGCACCCGCTCGAACCGGAAGTCCGCGTGCGCTGCCCCCAGCGCACGCGCGCGTGCCAGCGCGGCGTCGGCCAGGGCGCGTAGCGGAAGTGCCGTGAAGGCTTCGTCGATCGTATGAGGCACGGAGGTCTCCCTGCTGTCGTGGCCTGTCGGCTCCGATCATGTCGCCCATCCCGGCGACGGACCACAGGTTTCCGGCTGACGTGCGCCTCTTTCTGTAGGGACCCCACAGTGAGTGCCGTTCGCCGCTGTCGGTGCCCGATTGTCCGCAGAAGGGCGGGGACCGATAGGTTTTTGGAGTGAAGCCGCCTGTCATCCAGGTGTTTCGGGGGAACCAACCGCTAGTGAAAGGGTGATCCGTTGAGCCGCTCGGTTCTCGTCACCGGAGGCAACCGGGGCATCGGCCTCGCCATCGCCCGCGCTTTCGCCGACGCCGGCGACAAGGTCGCGATCACATACCGCTCGGGTGAGCCACCGTCCGGCTTCCTCGCCGTCAAGTGCGACATCACCGACACCGAGCAGGTGGAGCAGGCCTACAAGGAGATCGAGGCCGAGCACGGCCCGGTCGAGGTGCTGATCGCCAACGCCGGTGTCACCAAGGACCAGCTCCTGATGCGCATGACCGAAGAGGACTTCACCTCGGTCATCGACACCAACCTCACCGGCACCTTCCGCGTCGTCAAGCGCGCCAATCGCGGCATGCTGCGCGCCAAGAAGGGCCGTGTCGTCCTCATCTCCTCGGTGGTCGGGCTGTACGGCGGTCCCGGTCAGTCGAACTACGCCGCCTCCAAGGCCGCCCTGGTCGGCTTCGCACGTTCCCTCGCCCGTGAGCTGGGCTCACGCAACATCACCTTCAACGTCGTCGCGCCAGGCTTCGTCGACACCGACATGACGAAGGTGCTCACCGACGAGCAGCGGGCCGCCATCGTGTCGCAGGTGCCGCTCGGCCGGTACGCGCAGCCGGACGAGGTCGCCGCCGCGGTGCGGTTCCTCGCCTCGGACGACGCCTCGTACATCACTGGAGCCGTCATTCCCGTTGACGGCGGACTGGGAATGGGTCACTGATCACCATGAGCGGAATTCTCGAGGGCAAGCGCGTCCTGATCACCGGTGTGCTGATGGAGTCCTCCATCGCCTTCCACGCCGCCAAGCTGGCCCAGGAGCAGGGCGCCGAGATCATCCTGACCGCGTTCCCGCGGCCCACGCTGACCGAGCGCATCGCCAAGAAGCTCCCCAAGCCCACCAAGGTCATCGAGCTCGACGTCACCAACGACGAGCACCTCGGCCGCCTGGCCGACATCGTCGGCGAGGAGCTCGGCGGCCTCGACGGCGTCGTGCACTCCATCGGCTTCGCGCCGCAGGACGCGCTCGGCGGCAACTTCCTCAACACGCCGTTCGAGTCGGTCGCCACGGCCATGCACGTCTCGGCGTACTCCCTGAAGTCGCTGACCATGGCCTGCCTGCCGCTGATGCAGAACGGCGGCTCGGTCGTCGGACTCACCTTCGACGCGCAGTACGCGTGGCCGCAGTACGACTGGATGGGCCCGGCCAAGGCCGCCCTGGAGGCCACCAGCCGCTACATGGCGCGTGACCTGGGCAAGCAGAACATCCGCTGCAACCTGATCTCCGCGGGCCCCATCGGCTCCATGGCGGCCAAGTCCATCCCGGGCTTCTCGGAGCTCGCCTCGGTGTGGGACACGCGCGCCCCGCTGGAGTGGGACCTCAAGGACCCCGACCCGGCCGGCCGCGGCATCGTCGCCCTGCTCAGCGACTGGTTCCCCAAGACCACCGGCGAGATCATCCACGTCGACGGAGGTCTGCACGCCATCGGTGCGTGACGCACGACCGATCTGCCAGAGGGCTCGCGTTCCGCTCAGGGGCGCGGGCCCTTGGCGCGTCACCCGTTCGGCCCACCCGCCGGGCGCGGAAGGGCGACCACCGCACACCCTGGATTACGCGTTCACCACACGCTTCCCTCCCCAGCACGGCCGAGGAGGTCCCGTTGTGCGCATGTCCCGCAGCCTGGCCTCAGTGACCGTCGCTCTCGCTCTCGTGCTCTCCCTGTCGTACGAGGCGATGCCCCACGCGCGCGTGAAGGTACGGCCAGCCGCCGCGCCGGAGCCGTTCGGCGCCGCGTGCCGTAGCAGGGTCATCGGCTCCTACGTGATCGCGTTCTGCCACAACCCGTATCCGCGAACGGACAGCGTCCGTCTGCACATCGAGTGCGACCGCTGGTGGGACGTCGACAGTGACGGTGCCGCGGTCGACGCGGGGCCCGCGCAGACCGTGCGGCTGACCGGCCGCTGCTGGAAAGAGGTCCGCTCGGTCTGGGTCAGTCACCGGAAGCGGGCGCTGTGAACCGACCGGGACGGCACAGGAACGGATAGCTCGCGGCCTCCGCGGCCGCTGCTGCCGTGTCCCCCGCCCGGATCGCGTCGACGAGCCGAGTGTGGTCCATGTACGTCTCCGGGGTCAGCTCCTGGCCGACGTCCTCGCGTAGCCAGTCCCGCAGCACCTCGCTCAGGTCCGCGTACATGGCCGTCATCGCGTCGTTGTGGGAGGCGGCCACCACCGCCAGGTGGAAGGTCGTGTCCGCCGCCACAAAAGCCTCCGCGTCGCCCGACGCCCACGCCTCCTCGCGCCGCACCAGCAGCGCGTCGAGCTGCTTGAGGTCCTTCTCGGTACGCCGCTCGGCGGCCAGTCTCGCCGCGCCGGACTCCAGTGTGGAGCGCAGTTCGGCGATGTGCCGCGGGTCGGCGTCGGCGAAGCGGCGGTGCATCACGCCCGCCAGCTCACTGGTCGCGACCACGTAGGTGCCGGAGCCCTGGCGGATGTCCAGCAGGCCGTTGTGCGCGAGTGCGCGGACGGCCTCACGCACCGTGTTGCGGGCGACGCCGAGCTGCTCGACCAGCTCGGGCTCGGTCGGGATGCGCGAGCCGACCGGCCACTCGCCCGAGGTGATCTGGTTCCGCAGCGCGGCGATGACCTGCTCGGACAGCGCCGATCTGCGGGGGTGACTCAGGGGCATGGCTCACCTTCGCACGGGACGGCAGGCCGGGGGCGGCCGGAGGGTGGACAACCAATCATCCCATGATTCTATGATGGGCCTCATGGCAAGCGAGGAAACCCGGACGACAAAGCCCCCGACGATACGCAGCTCGGCACCCGTGACAGGCGAATCCCCGACCTCCACGCGCGCGTGGACGACCCGACTGGTCGTCCTCGGTATCGTGCTCGCCGCCGTCAACCTCCGCCCCGCCATCACCAGCCTCGGTGCCCTCCTGGAAGAGGTCCGCGACGGGCTCGGCATGAGCGGCAGCGTGGCCGGCCTGCTCACCTCGGTGCCTCCGCTCTGCTTCGCCGTGTTCGGCGTCATGGCCCCGCGGCTCGCCCGCCGCTTCGGGCCGGGCGCGGTCGTCTGCGCCGGGATGGCCGCCATCACCGCGGGCCTGTTGATCCGGCCGTATGCCGGGAGCGTGCCCGGATTCCTGGCCGCCAGCGCCCTCGCGCTGATGGGCATCGCGGTCAGCAACGTCCTCATGCCGGTCATCGTCAAGCGCTGGTTCCCGGACCGGGTCGGCTCCATGACCGGCCTGTACTCGATGGCCCTCGCCCTCGGCACCGCCGCAGCGGCGGCGGTGACCGTGCCCATGACCGACGCGCTGGGCGGCAGTTGGCAGTCCGGGCTCGCGGTGTGGGCGGGGCTCGCGGCGGTGGCCGTACTGCCGTGGATCCCGCTCGCACGGCCGCGGGGAGCGCAGCCGCCCACCGAGGTGCACCCGCGTGTGGAGCCCGGCACCGAAGCGCACGCGCGCGTGGAGCCCGCTCTGCGCATCACCCGCAGCCGTACCGCGTGGGCGCTCGCCGTCTTCTTCGGGCTCCAGGCCACCGCCGCCTACATCACGATGGGCTGGATGGCGCAGATCTTCCGCGACGCGGGCGTGCCCGCCGGCACGGCCGGGCTGCTGCTGGCCGTCACGATGGTGATGGGCGTGCCGCTCGCCTTCGTCATCCCGCGCGTGGCCACCCGCCTGCCCCATCAGGGCCCGATCGTGATCGTGCTCGGTGTCTGCGGTCTCGCCGGATACGCCGGCCTGTACGCCGCTCCGGCCGGCGGCGCCTGGGCCTGGGCGCTGCTGCTCGGCGTCTCCAACTGCGCGTTCCCGCTGGCCCTCACCATGGTCGGGATGCGGGCCAGGACCGGCGCGGGCGTCGCCCAGCTGTCGGCGTTCGCGCAGAGCACGGGGTATCTGATCTCCATCCCAGGACCGCTCCTGGTGGGCGTCCTCTACCAGCACAGCGGCGGCTGGGGCCTGCCGATCGCGCTCATGACCGGCTTGATGATCCCCCAGATGATCGTGGGCGTCCTGGCGGGCCGCGACCGCACGGTGGAGGACGAGGCGGCCCGCTGAGCCGCACCCCCGCAGGCCGGGCCTGCTCGGCGGGTGCGACACTGGGCGCATGTCGCCAGTGCTCGACCCGAACCCGCAGAACGGCCAGAAGAAGATGCTCCTCGTCTTCGGCTCGTTCTTCGCCATCTTCGTGATCATCGCCATCATCGCGACGATCGCTTCGCCGTGACGATCACCTCACCGTGACCGCCCGCGGGCCCGATGGTGGTGCTAGCCCCACCATCCCCTAGGGGGCGAGTGTCAGGGTCAACTGGGTGGATCACCGGATGGGTTGAGGGCCCGGGAGTCCGTAACTTCGAGATGTGACCGCGAGTGGCGGGCACGGATCACTCGAAGACTCACGGAGGCGTCATGTCGGCCCCAACGCAGACCCGGCTCCACCCGGCGCGCTCGGGCCGCCCGGACACCAGGCTGCCCTGGTGGGCCCTGGCTCTCCCCGCGCTCGCGTTCGTCACCCTGCTCCTGTTGATACTCAACCCGTCCGACGCGCACGCGGCGACCGCGGACCCGGCGATCACCCGGCTCTTCGAGCACATTCTGCAGCTGATATCGCGCTGAACACCTGCTGAGCCGCCCGTCAACTCCCTGCGCCCGTTGGCGTGTTTCATGCGAAGCTGGGACGCATGAGCGTCGCAGAACCCCGCAGGATCGTCCTCTTCCGGCATGCGAAAGCCGACTGGCCACAGGTGACCGACCACGAGCGGCCGCTCGCTGAGCGGGGCCGCATGGACGCAGCAGTCGCCGGACGCAAGCTCGCCGACACCCACATCCCCTTCGATCTGGCCCTGTGCTCCACTTCGGCCCGGACCCGGGAAACCTGGAAGCTCGCCGTCCAGGAATTCCCCCACCGGCCGAAAACCGTCTATGAGGAGCGGGTCTACGAGGCCTCGCCCGGCGAACTGATCGCCGTGCTGAACGAAACCCCCGACGACGCGCAGAACGTCCTGATGATCGGCCACAACCCGGGCATCCAGGGCCTCGCCGAAATCCTCGCGGGCTCGGCCGAGGGTGACGCCCTGGAGCGGCTGAGCCGCCGCGGCTTCCCCGCCGCCGCCTTCGCGGTCCTGTCCTTCGATGGCTCCTGGAAGTCCCTGGAACCGGGCACGGCCACCCTGCGCGACTACTGGGCACCCTCCGAATAACCCCACGCGACCGGCAAGGGGCCCGGCACCGCACCGGTGCGGGCCCCTCGTACATCTCATGGCCTCGCCTGCTCATGCCCGTCCGGACAGGGCCCCGTCCGCTCAGTCCTCGTCGTGGGTGTCCGCCGCCTCGACCTCTTCGCGGGTGACGCCCAGCAGATAAAGCACCGTGTCGAGGAACGGGAAGTTCACCGCGGTGTGCGCGGCCTCGCGGACGACCGGCTTGGCGTTGAAGGCCACTCCCAGCCCGGCCGCGTTCAGCATGTCGAGATCGTTGGCACCGTCACCGATCGCCACGGTCTGCGCCAGCGGCACACCCGCCTCGGCGGCGAACCGGCGCAGCAGCCGCGCCTTCCCCGCCCGGTCCACGATCTCGCCGGTGACCCTCCCGGTCAGCTTCCCGTCGACGATCTCCAGCGTGTTGGCCTGCGCGAAGTCCAGGCCGAGACGTTCCTTCAGATCATCCGTGACCTGAGTGAACCCGCCCGACACGACGCCCACTTGGTAGCCGAGCCGCTTCAGCGTACGGATCAGCGTGCGCGCGCCCGGCGTCAGCCGCACCTCGCTGCGCACCTTGTCCACCACCGAGACGTCGAGCCCCTTCAGCAACGCCACGCGCGCGTGCAGCGACTGCTCGAAGTCGAGCTCCCCGCGCATCGCGGCCGCCGTCACCTCGGCGACCTCCGCCTCGCAGCCGGCGTGCGCGGCGAAGAGCTCGATCACCTCGTCCTGGATGAGCGTCGAGTCCACGTCCATGACGACCAGACGCTGTGCGCGCCGGTGCAGTCCCGCGGCCACGACCGCCACATCGACACCCAGTGCCGCCGCGTCGGTCACCAGGGCGGTGCGCAGCGGCTCGGTCTCCACGCCGGACACCGCGAACTCGACGGCCGTCACCGGGTACTTGGCGAGCCGGAAGATTCGGTCGATGTTGCCGCCGGTGCGCGTGATACGGGCCGCGACCGCGGCGGTAGCCTCCGCGGTGAGCGGATGCCCGAGCACGGTCACCAGCGAACGGCCGAGGCCGCGGGGCCGGTTGTCGCCCCTGCCGGAGATGATCTCCGCCTGCATCTTCATCGACTCCGCCCAGCTGTGGACGGTGGCCCGCAGGTCCCCTTCGAGCCCTCGCGGCGGCTCGGTCACCAGCACGCACAGCACCATCCGGCCACGCGTGACGACCTGCTCGATGTCGACCACGTCGACCGAGTAGGCGGCGAGGGTGTCGAAGAGGCCGGCCGTGATGCCCGGCCTGTCCTTCCCGAAGATCTTGACGAGAAGGGTGGGGAACTCTGAGGTCTGCGAAGCGCTCATGGTGCTCCCACCGTATCCGGCACCCCGTGCCCCTCGCCCCGCAGGTCCGCCCAGCGGACGCGGAACTCTGGATGTCGCTCGGGTGACAGCCGACTGACAGGCAGCTCACAGAGGGATGGCCGCCACCGACGGACACGGCACGGCCACCGGCCCGTCGGTTCAGTGTCCCTTCAGTGCCCCTTCGGCGCCCTCGGAGGTGGCGGCGGGGGCGGTGGAGGTGGCGGCGGCTGCCGCCGCTGGTCCGGCGGGGCTTGTTCCCCGCCTTCGCGGCGCGACTTGGCGGACCGTCGAGGCCACCGCGGCGGCGGCCCCATCGGCCGGGCCACCGTCGGCGCGCCGTACATGTCGCCGCCGGGCGGCGCCCCGCTCGCCGGCCGGGCGTCGGGGGAGGGCGGCGCGTCCGACCATTCCTGCCCGGGCGGCCTCGCTGCTCCCTGTCCCGGCCCGGGCGCCCGCGCCCCTCCCGGTTCCGGCCGCGCATCCTCCGGCTCCCGCAACTCGTCCGGCATCCGCAGATACGGATTGGTGGCCGGGTTCGGCGGCCGATACGACGCACCGGGCACATACGGCCCTGACTGCCCCGCATGCTGCGGAAACGTCCCGCCCTCGGCCGTCAGCCCCGCGGCTCCCGCCCCCACGTCACCGCGTGCCAGCGGCGACGCCGCCCGCCCCGCCGCTCCGGTCGCCCGCGCCAGCAGCGCCCCGGCGGCCCCCGCCCCCGCACCCCAGGCGGCACCCAGGAGCAACGCCATGCCGAGATGCCCGTGCAACTCGATCCCGGCCCCGAACGCGTCCACACCCAGGACCGACAGCGAGGCATCCACCGACACCTCCGTGAGCCACGCGAGCAGCGGCAGCGCCAGCGCGGTGACGATCCCGAGCCGCAGCGCACACCGCCCCGCGAAACCGAGGGCGCCTGGACCTCGTACAACAACTGGATCTCGTACGACCCCTGGATCCCGTACGCCTCCCGCACCCCCCACCACAGGCGTCCGCACCGCATGCAGCACCCCCGCCAGCAGCATCATCATCGCGGCGGCGACTCCGAGCAGCCACACCCGCCCGTCCAGCTCGGCCAGCCGGCTCAGGGAGACGGACTGGTCCACCTCGGAGCTCAGCAGATCGTCCATGGGAGCCGGCAGAAGGGCGGCCAGGGGACCGGACGCGCGGCCGTCCCACGGCACGAACAGACCGATGGGAATGCCCAGCCAGACGCCGTTCGGGGCGCCGAGCAGGGCCGCGCCGGCGATCCGCTTGGGGTTGTCGTCGCCGATCGCCGCGTACGCGGCTGCCGCGAACCCCGCCGCGACCGCCACCAGCAGCACCGTGACGAGAGCGGACACGGCAGGCCGTACCACTCGGTGGACGATCTCCCAGCCGTGCGGCAGGGGAGTGCGGCGGGAGGCCAGCAGGGCGATCAGCAGGACCCCCGCCGACCAGAACAGACCGCCGAGCAGGGTCGGCACCGTGTCGACGGTGAAGCCGACCGCCGCCTTGGCGTCGATGAGGTCGCCGACCTGATCGGGCAGCAGCCCGCCGATGTCCCCGATGTCACCCAACCCGGGAATCTCGACGCCGCCGCCTCCGCCACCGCCGGGCAGATCGTCGAGGCCCAGTGCGCTTCCGTCGATCGTGATGACGTCGTGCCCCGCCCAGGCCAGTCCGCCCAGCGTCGCCACGAAGAGGGTGATCACCGCGCCCGCGCGCGCGAGGAGTTCGGAACGGGAGATCACAACTCCGGCCGTGCGCAAGGACCGTAGGAAGAACCACGACAGCAGCAGCGCGCCGACCAGGCTCACTCCCAATGGCGTGATCTCGATGGCGGTGTTCGCCTCCGCGCCGGTCAGTCCGAATGCGGACACATCGCCCGCCGGTGTGACCGAACCACCCGCACCGAGTGCCACCACCGCCGCGGTCATCGGTCCGAGCGAGGCCGTCGAGTCCGCCTCCAGCAGATGCAGGCCGAGCGCGGCCGTGCCCGCCATACCTATCAACGCCCAGCTGACGGCGGCGATCGCGGACAGCAGGACGTCGCCCCAGGGCACGCTCCTGACTCGGTGAACGGTCTCGACGCTGGTGCCAGAGCTCATGGCAGACCCCCCGATCCGCAGCGCGGCGCTGCCGCCGCGTGTGTCCCCCTCGCGTGGGATTACCACTCTCCGGGCCGGTTTCAACCCCGTCAACGGAACCAGTCGAAGCGTGTGTGCGTGGTCCTCACAAGGCCCGGCTTTCAGTCAGGGGGCGGAGCCTGAAATAGTTCCCGACGATGTTCGACATCCCTAGACTCCCTGTGATGGGGGTAACTCGGGGGACTACTCAGTGGGGCATGGAGTGCCGGAACTCGTACTGGAATTGAATGGACGGACCTGGACGCTCGACCCGTCCAGGCCATACACCCTCGGACGTGATCCGCAGGGGGACATCGTGCTCGACGACGCCAGGGTGTCCTGGCGTCACGCCACGATCAGCTGGGGCGGCCGCAGTTGGGTCATCGAGGACCACGGCAGCACCAACGGCACGTTCGTGCAGGGCCAGCGGATCCACCAGATGGAGATCGGCCCCGGCTCGGCCGTGCACCTGGGCAACGCGACCGACGGCCCGTGCCTGAACGCGTCCGGTGCCGCGGCCGCTGTCGCCCAGCCCCAGCAGCCGTACGCCGCGCAGAGCGCGAGCCCCGGCTGGGCACAGCAGGCACCGCCGCAGCAGGTTCCGCAACAGCAGGGCTGGCAGCAGCCGCAGCAGGCCGCGCCGCAGCAAGCTGCGGCGCATATCCCGCAGCAGCAGGGCCCCGGTGGTGGCGCGGGGGCGCCGCCGGTCTACGGCGACCGCAGCCCGACCACGTTCCACCAGTTCTCGATCGGCCGCGTCATGCGCATCGGCCGTGCCCTGGAGAACGACCTGGTCGTCTCCGACCTGCAGGTCTCGCGCAACCACGCCGAGTTCCACTCGATGCCCGACGGCCGCATGGAGATCCGCGACCTGGGCTCGCACAACGGCACGTACGTCAACGGCCAGCCGATCGCCAAGGGCGGCTCGCAGATGTTGGGCCCCGCCGACATCGTGGGCGTCGGCCACTCCACGTTCCGGATCGTCGGCGACCGCCTTGAGGAGTTCGTCGACACCGGTGAAGTCTCCTTCTCCGCACGCCACTTGACGGTCACCGTCGACGGCGGCAAGCAGATCCTGAAGGACGTCTCCTTCGGCGTCCCGGAGAAGTCGCTCATCGCGGTCATCGGACCGTCCGGCTCCGGCAAGTCGACGCTGCTCAAGGCGCTCACCGGCTACCGGCCCGCCAACGAGGGCGACGTCCTCTACGACAACCGGAACCTGTACAAGCAGTTCGCCGAGCTGCGTCAGCGCATCGGTCTGGTCCCGCAGGACGACATCCTGCACAAGGAGCTGACCGTCAGGAAGGCCCTCAAGTACGCGGCCAAGCTCCGCTTCCCGGCCGACACCACCGCGCGCGAGCGCGATCAGCGCATCGACGAGGTGCTGCGCGAGCTGAAGCTGGACGTCCACAAGGAGAAGAAGGTCACCTCCCTCTCCGGCGGCCAGCGCAAGCGTGTCTCGGTGGCCCTGGAACTACTCACCAAGCCGTCGCTGATCTTCCTCGACGAGCCCACCTCCGGTCTCGACCCGGGCATGGACCGCGACGTCATGCAGCTGCTGCGCGGCCTCGCCGACGACGGCCGTACGGTCCTCGTCGTCACCCACTCCGTGGCCGAGCTGGCGATCTGCGACAAGCTCCTGGTGATGGCGCCCGGCGGCGCGGTCGCCTACTTCGGCCCGCCCGAGGAGGCGCTGAACTTCTTCGGCTACGACACCTGGGCCGACGTCTTCTCCGCCTTCGAGAACTACCGCGACTACGACTGGGCCGGACGCTGGAAGGGCTCGCAGCACTACCAGATGTACGCCGCGGACATCGACGCGATTGCTGCGCAGTCCGTACAGATGCCGCCGATGCAGGCGATGCGGCCGCCGAAGCCGCAGGGCTGGATGTCCCAGTTCACCACGCTGGTGCGCCGCTATGTCTCCGTCATCGCCTCGGACAAGGGCTTCCTGGCTCTGACGGTGATCCTGCCGCTCGTCCTCGGCTCGGTGAGCCTGCTCATCGACCAGGGCAAGGACCTCCTGGTCAACACGGAGATCAACCCGAACACCGGCCAGCCCGTGGCGAACGGCACGGCCCTGACCGTCCTGCTGATCCTCGCGGTCGGGGCCTGCTTCGCCGGGGCCGCCAACTCCGTCCGTGAACTGATCAAGGAACGGGTCATCTACGAGCGGGAGCGCGCGACCGGCCTGTCCCGGTCCGCGTACCTGATGTCCAAGGTGTTCGTGCTCGGCTGCATCACGGTGTTGCAGGGCCTGATGGTCGGTGTCATCGGCTTCTCCAGCCGCACCATCCCCGACGAGGGCCTGATCTTCGGCAGCCAGACGCTCCTGGAGCTGTGCATTCCGATCATGGCGCTGGGCTTCACCGCGATGATGTTCGGCCTGATCATCTCGGCCCTGGTGAAGACCGCCGAGAAGACCATGCCGCTGCTGGTCATGTTCGCGATTGTCCAGGTCGTCTTCACCGGCTGTCTGTTCCCCCTGGCCGGCTCGGTCGGCGTCAACGAGCTCTCATACCTGATGCCGTCCCGCTGGGCGGTCGCCGCCGCGGGCGCCACGCTCGACTTCAACCGGATCAGCCCGCCCGCCAAGGGCGAGAGCAACGACCCGCTGTGGGAGAACACGGTCGCCGTCTGGGGCATGGACATGGCCGCGCTGATCGTCATCGGCGTGATCTGCGGCTTCTTCGTGGCCCGCTTCCTGCGCCGACACGAGCCGGAGGTCATGCGGAAGTAACCGCCCTCGTACGACGCCGAAGCGCGGCACCCCGTCCGGGGCGCCGCGCTTCGGCGTTACGCGAGGCTGAGGTCCGCGCTGACCTCAGTACGCGCTGTTGACGTTGTCGATCGAGCCGTACTTGTCGGCCGCGTAGTTGGCGGCGGCGACGATGTTGGCGACCGGGTCGTACTGGCTCTTGGCCGTGCCGGGCACGTGGTAGGCGTCGAAGGTCGGCTTGATGACCTGCAGCAGACCGATCGAGGGGACACCGTTGATGGCGTTGATGTCCCAGTTGTTGATGGCGTTCGGGTTGCCCGAGGACTCCCGCATGATGTTGCGGTACAGACCGTTGTAGGTACCCGGGATGCCCTTGTCGTCCATGATGTCGAGGGCGTTGTTGATCCAGCCGTTGAGGTTGTTCGAGTACTTCTTCGCGGCGACGGGCTTCACCGCGGCGCGCTTGGCGGACCGGCTCGCGGCCTCCTTCGCCTCGCGCGCGGCCTGGGCCCTCTTCTTCGCGGCGGCAACGGCGGCCTCGTGCTTGGCGTGGGCCACGGCGGCCTTGTGCTTGGCGTGGGCCACGGAGGCCTTCTTCTTGGCGGCGGCTTCGGCGGCCGCCTTCTTCTTCGCGGCGATCTGCTCGGCCTTCAGGTTGGCGCCGGCGAGCTGGTCGGTGACGCTGGCCTTGACATCCTTGATCTGCTCGGAGCTGTACGCCACCTTGCCCGCGGGGGTCTCGGCCGTGGTCGACTGCGCGTTGCTCGGCACTGCGGAGATCGCGACCGCGGCGGCGCCGAGCGTGGCGACACCGGCGATGGCGATCTTGTGCGTGCGCGTAAGGGCGCGACTGTGACCAGGCTTCTTGGTGATCTTGGGCATGGCAGATGGACCTCTTCGAATAGCGCGGTGGTCGCTCGCTGTCCGGCAGGGGACACGGGTGCTTCCGGCACAAACGCCGCGGGGCGATACCCGCGGCGCTGAGCGACGCAGCCATTGTTAGCGGCCGCAAAAATGCCATGCAAAGGTGTGACGTACGATCCCCGATAGTGGATCAGGGAAGGGCAAAACGGGACAGACCGGAGCGTCTGTCCCGCTCATGCCGGGCGCCTTTATCTCCTATTGTCCTTCGTACGTGATCTGCGCCCTATGTGCGGCCTCACATCGGCCGCGTCTCAGTCTCACCAACTGTTGCTGGAGCAATGCTCTGTGTGAGAGTTCTCCGCCGGCAGGACGAGATGCGCGTCCCCGAACTCGTGCCACAGGTAGCGCTCGCGCAGGGCCTCCTCATACCCCTGGTCGACCGCCGCGCGCCCCGCGATCGCCTCCAGCATCAGCAGATGCGAGGCCTGCGGCTCATGCAGCCCGGTCAGCAGCCCGTCCACCACCCGTACCCCGCGCTCCGGGGTGACGACGAGATCCGTCCATCCCGCACGCGCGCGTACGACCCCGTCGGGCCCGGCCGCCGACTCCACCGCCCGCACGGCCGTCGTACCCACCGCGATCACCCGCCCGTCCCCGGCCGCCACCGCATTGATCAGCCGAGCCGAGGCCTCCGGCACCGCGAACCGCTCCGGATACGGCGGCTCGTGCACCTCGGCCGAGGCCACCCCGGTGTGCAGCGTCACCGGAGCGAACTGCACGCCCCGGCTCACCAGCTCCGCCACGAGCCGGGCCGTGAAGGGCCGGGCGGCGCTGGGCATCTCGGCGCTGCCCGAGCCGTCGGCGGTGGGGAGGGCGAAGACCGTCTGGTACACGGACAAGGGCTGGTCCCGCTCCGTGTACGAGTAGCGAATCGGCCGCCCGTGCTCCCGGAGCATGCCGAGCACGTCCGCTCCGGCCGCCCGCGCCCACCACAGCCGCTCGCTCAGCGCCTCCTCCAGGACCAGCCGCACGCCCCCCGGCAACCGCACCTCGGTCTCCTCAGGCCCACCCGCACGCGCGCGTGTGGTCCCCTTCCCGTCCGGCTCCCGCAGCTCGACCGCCCACCGTCCGTCGTCCCCGAGGGTGGAGAAGTGCACGACCACGCGCGCGTGCCCGATCCGCCCGTCCACGGCGGCGGCGAGCGTCGGTGACGTATTGACGATGAGCAGGTCTCCCGCCCGCAGCAGCCGCGGCAGCTCCGTGAAGGTGTGATGTGACATAGCACTGCCACGCGACACCAGCAGCCGTACGGAATCCCGGTCGAGCCCCGGCCCCCGCTGCTCGACCGGCACGCGCGCGGACAACTCCTCCGGAACCTGCACCGCCAGCGTCATCGGCCCTCCACCAGGGAGGGCGCGCTGTACCGGCCACTGACCGGACGCTCGTCCAGCAGCCGCAGGAAGGCGGGCACCACACTCACCGGCGCCGGCCGCGGATCGTCGTCGTCCGGTACGGCAGCCGCGTACAGGTCCGTGGCCATGTCGCCGGGATCCACCGCCCACACGCGCAGCCCGGGCTCCTCCGCGCCGAGCACCGCCGCGAGGTGGTCCAGGGCCGCCTTCGAGGAGCCATAGCCGCCCCAGGTCTCGTACGCCTCGGCGGCGGCGTCCGAGCTGACCGTGATCACCGCGCCCGCCCGCGACGCCCGCAGAAGCGGCAGCGCCTCCTGGACGAGCCCCAGCGCGGCCACCACGTTCACCTCCAGCGCCCGCCGCAGCCCCTCCAGGGGCAGCGCGTCCAGCCGTACGAGCGGCTCCACGCCCAGCGCGCTCGCGTTGCTCACCACCAGATCGACCCCGCCGAGCTTCCAGGCCGCCGCGACCAGCTGGGCCCGGTGCGCGGCGTCCGTGACGTCGCCCGGCAGCGCCGTCACGCGCGTGCCGTACGCGGACACGGCCGCCGACGTCTCTTCCAGCACCTTCGCCGTTCTGGCGTCCAGCACCAGATCCCAGCCCCGCGCGGCCAGTGCTTCGGCGAGCGCCCGCCCCAGCCCCTTCGACGCCCCTGTGATGATCGCTACCGGCATGACACACGTCTCCTTGTGATCGGCTCGCCCTCAACCTAGGAACGCGCCCGCGGTCGCCGCCTCGGACGCGGGCCGCAAAGCAGTGGGTCCTTTCGCCCTAAGCCGTGCCTCTTGGGACCTGCGGCCTAGGCCCACAGCCCTAGGCGGTGGCCGCCGACGGTCCGATCCGTGTTGTCGGACCCCGCCGGTACCGTGAGGACATGAGTCAAGGCCCCCGGTCCGGCCTCGCCGCGGTGAGTTCCGCGCTGCTGGCCATGAGCAGACATCTCGAGGTGCGCGACGTCCTCAAGACGATCGTCGCCTCGGCCCGCGAGCTGCTCGACGCGCAGTACGCCGCGCTGGGCGTCCCGGACGACCACGGAGGCTTCGCTCAGTTCGTGGTCGACGGCGTCAGCGACCAGCAGTGGAAGGCCATCGGCCCGCTGCCGCGCCAGCACGGAATCCTCGCCTCGATGCTGCGCGAGGCGAAGGTGGAACGCCTCGCGGACGTGCGCAAGGACCCCAGGTTCGAGGGCTGGCCGTCCGCCCATCCCGATCTGGCCGACTTCCTGGGACTGCCGATCCGTGACGGCGACGAGGTGATCGGGGCGCTGTTCCTGGCCAATAAGAACTGCCCCAAGCCGGACGGCAGTTGTGGCTTCACCGAGGACGACGAGGAGCTGCTGGCCATCCTCGCCCAGCACGCGGCCATCGCCCTGACCAACGCCCGCCTCTACGAGCGCAGCCGTGAGCTGACCATCGCCGAGGAGCGGTCCCGCCTGGCCCACGAACTGCACGACGCGGTCAGCCAGAAGCTCTTCTCGCTGCGCCTGACGGCCCAGGCCGCCGCCGCCCTCGTCGACCGCGACCCGTCCCGTGCCAAGGGCGAGCTGCACCAGGTGGCCCTGCTCGCCGCCGAGGCGGCCGACGAACTGCGCGCCGCCGTCGTCGAGTTGCGCCCGGCCGCCCTCGACGAGGACGGGCTCGTCAACACCCTGCGTACCCAGGTCCAGGTCCTCGACCGCGCCCACGCCGCGCGCGTGACCTTCGCCGGGCACGGGGCACGGGCCCTGCCCGCCGCCCAGGAGGAGGCCGTGCTCCGCGTCGCCCAGGAGGCCCTGCACAACGCACTGCGGCACTCGGGCGCCCAGCACGTCGACGTGACCCTGGACCGGCGCGGCAGCGGAGCCGTCCTGCGCGTCACCGACGACGGCAACGGCTTCGACCCGCAGTCGATACGCCGCGCGGGCCGCCATCTCGGCCTGGTCTCCATGCGGGACCGGGCGAGCGGGGTCGGCGGCAGCCTGACGGTGGAATCGGCGCCCGGCAAGGGCACCACGATCGAGATGGAGGTCCCCGGTGGCTGACGCAATCAGGGTGCTGCTCGTCGACGACCACCAGGTGGTCCGCCGTGGCCTGCGCACCTTCCTCGAAGTGCAGGACGACATCGAGGTCGTGGGCGAGGCCGCGGACGGCGCCGAAGGAGTCGCGCGCACCGAGGAGTTGAAGCCCGACGTCGTCCTCATGGACGTCAAGATGCCGGGCATGGACGGCGTCGACGCGCTGCGCAGACTCCGCGAACTGAACAACCCCGCGCGCGTGCTCATCGTCACCAGCTTCACCGAACAGCGCACGGTGGTCCCGGCCCTGCGCGCCGGCGCCGCCGGCTATGTCTACAAGGACGTCGACCCGGACGCCCTCGCCGGCGCCATCCGCTCCGTGCACGCCGGCCACATCCTGCTCCAGCCCGAGGTCGCGGGCGCCCTGCTGTCCCAGGAGGAGGCCAACTCGGGCCAGGGCAGAGCCGGTTCGCTCACGGAGCGGGAGCGCGAAGTGCTGAGCCTGATAGCCGACGGCCGATCCAACCGGGAGATCGCCCGCGCCCTGGTCCTCTCCGAGAAGACGGTGAAGACCCACGTGTCGAACATCCTGATGAAGCTCGACCTGGCGGACCGCACCCAGGCCGCGCTGTGGGCGGTACGCCATGGTGTAGCCGGATAAGGGCCATTCCGAGCGGCAATACGGAGGGTTCCACTCCGGGCTGAGATTCATACCGTCGTGGGAATGTCCCCCAGATGGCGCATCCTCCGTGGATCTCCGCCGTTCTCCAGTGCGTGCTGCGGCGACTGCCGCGGCGATCGCAAGGAGGGCTTAGAAGTGAAGAACCTGAAGAAGGTAGCGGCCGTGACGATGGTGGCCGGCGGGCTGGTCGCCGCGGGTGCCGGTATGGCCTCCGCCACCGACGGCGCTACGGCCAACGGCAAGGCCGTGGGTTCGCCGGGCATCGTCTCGGGCAATGTCGTCCAGGCCCCGGTGCACATCCCCGTGAACGCGGTCGGCAACAGCGTGAACGTCGTCGGTGTGCTGAACCCCGCCTTCGGTAACACGGGCATCAACCGCTGACCTCCCTCGCGGAGCAGCAGTGACCTCCGGCCTCCCGGGCACCCACCCCCGGGAGGCCGGTCAGCGTCTCGCCCGCCGCAGCGCCGTCCCTTAGCGCGCCCCCCGCTCCTTCTCCTCCACCACCGCGTTGTACGCCGCGACCTGCGCCCGCCGGGCCGTCCGCTCCACCGGCCGCAGCGCAGCCCCCCGAGCCGCCATCTCGCCCGCGCTCACCGCACCCCCATGCCCGTTCTCGTACGCCACCGAGATCAGCACCCCCACGCGCTGCGCCAGCTCCAGCACCCGCACCGCCCGCGGCGGATACCCCGGCGCCAGCACTTCCCGCCCCCGCTCGGCCCGCGCCCGATACGCATCGATCGCCGCCTCGGCCACCGGCCCGGACCCGGCGACATCCAGCCGCGAGAGCACCTCCGTCGCGTCCCGCAACGCCTCCGCCAGCTCGCGCTCGGCCTCACCCAGCGACGGCACATCCGCGGGCGGCGCCTCCCGTACCGGCAGGCAGTGCCATACGACCTCGACATGCACATCGCCGTCCGGCCCCGCCTCGTACACCTCGGGCACCAACCCGAAGGCGGCGCCGTAACAGATCACCGCCTCCTCGGCCTCCAGCGCCCGCGCATTGAACTCCGGCGGTCCGCTCAGCCCCAGCGGATGCCCGGGCTGGGGGAGCGCGACCCGCAGTCCGCTCACCCCGAGCGCCCGCAGCCTCCCCAGTGCGAGCGTGAGCCCGACCGGCGCGGCCTCGCCCGGCAGCCCCTCCACCCGGTGCACCGCGTCCTCGCCGACGATGGCGAGAACGGCGTCATCCGGAGACACAAGTCCGGCCAAAAGGGCATTTCCCCAAGCGGCTAGGCGTCCTGAACGCGGTTCCGAAAGCATGCGTCCACCCTAAGGACCGGACCGATGGAATGGAGCAGGCGGCCGGTGGCGTAGATTTCGTTGAGGGCTGCGCCTAACGGCGCACGCGAGAAGCCGAGACGCCGAGACCGGTCACACTGCAAGGGGAGACAACGCGCTCATGAGCGATGTTCTGGAGCTTCAGGACGTATCCGTGGTCCGGGAGGGCCGGGCTCTCGTGGACCAGGTGTCCTGGTCGGTGAAGGAGGGCGAGCGCTGGGTCATCCTCGGCCCCAACGGCGCCGGCAAGACCACCCTCCTCAATGTCGCGTCCAGCTACCTCTTCCCCAGCAGCGGCACCGCCACCATCCTCGGCGACACCCTCGGGAAGGTCGACGTCTTCGAGCTGCGCCCGCGCATCGGCATGGCCGGCATCGCCATGGCCGACAAGCTCCCCAAGCGCCAGACCGTCCTGCAGACCGTGCTGACCGCCGCCTACGGCATGACCGCCGGCTGGCACGAGGACTACGAGGACATCGACGAACAGCGCGCCCGCGCCTTCCTCGACCGCCTCGGCATGAGCGACTTCCTGGAGCGCAAGTTCGGCACGCTCTCCGAGGGCGAGCGCAAGCGCACCCTCATCGCCCGCGCCCTGATGACCGACCCCGAACTGCTCCTCCTCGACGAGCCCGCCGCCGGCCTCGACCTCGGCGGCCGCGAGGACCTCGTACGCCGCCTCGGCCGCCTTGCCCGCGACCCGATCGCCCCCTCGATGCTCATGGTCACCCACCATGTCGAGGAGATCGCCCCCGGCTTCACCCACGTCCTGATGATCCGCCAGGGCAAGGTCCTCGCCGCCGGCCCCCTGGAACTCGAACTCACCTCCCGCAACCTCTCCCTCTGCTTCGGACTGCCCCTCGTCGTCGAACAGGTCGGCGAGCGCTGGACCGCACAGGGCCTCCCGCTGTCCTGAACTCCCGGACCCACAAGGTAAGAAGCGTGTGCCGACCTGATCTGCGCCCTGTCCGCGCGCGATCCCCGGTCCTACCATGACCTTGTGGAAATCGACCCGTGGGTGTGGTGGCTGATCGGCGCGGCAGTGCTCGGTGTCGGGCTGGTGATCACCACGATGCCCGAACTCGGCATGCTCGCGGTGGGTGCGATCGCTGCGGCGGTGGCCGCAGGTGCCTTCGGCGGTGACGCCGTCATCCAAGTCGTGGTCTTCGCCGTCGTATCGACCGCGCTCATCGCCGTCGTACGGCCCATCGCGGCCCGACATCGAGCGCAGCGACCCCAACTCGCCACAGGCGTAGAGGCGTTGAAGGGCAAACAGGCCGTCGTACTGGAGCGCGTCGACGGTTCAGGCGGCCGGATCAAGCTCGCCGGGGAGGTCTGGTCGGCACGCTCCCTCGACACCGGCCGCGCCTATGAAGTGGGCCAGGAAGTCGATGTCGTGGACATCGAGGGTGCCACGGCGATCGTCATGTGACCTCGTCAATCGGCGTATCCCGCAACTGAACCGAAGAAGCCACGAGTTACGCGACGGTCTGTCACACTCGACCAGCAAGATCTTCAACAACAAGATCTTCAACAGGCATAAGATCTTCCGAAGGCGCCTAGGCGGAGAAGGGTACGGGGAAGCGACGATGGAACCGGTCATCATCGTCCTGATCATTCTGGTGGTGTTGGTCTTCATCGCCCTGATCAAGACGATCCAAGTCATCCCACAGGCCAGCGCCGCCATCGTCGAGCGCTTCGGCCGCTACACGCGGACCCTGAACGCGGGCCTCAACATCGTCGTCCCGTTCATCGACACCATCCGTAACCGCATCGACCTGCGCGAACAGGTCGTACCGTTCCCGCCGCAGCCGGTGATCACCCAGGACAACCTGGTCGTCAACATCGACACCGTCATCTATTACCAGGTGACCGACGCCCGGGCCGCCACCTACGAAGTCGCCAGCTACATCCAGGCGATCGAGCAGCTCACCGTCACCACGCTCCGCAACATCATCGGCGGCATGGACCTCGAACGGACCCTGACCTCCCGCGAGGAGATCAACGCGGCCCTGCGCGGCGTCCTCGACGAGGCCACGGGCAAGTGGGGCATCCGCGTCAACCGCGTGGAACTCAAGGCCATCGAGCCCCCGACCTCCATCCAGGACTCGATGGAGAAGCAGATGCGCGCCGACCGTGACAAGCGCGCCGCGATCCTCCAGGCCGAAGGTGTCCGCCAGTCCGAGATCCTCCGCGCCGAAGGTGAGAAGCAGTCCCAGATCCTGCGCGCCGAAGGTGAGGCCAAGGCCGCCGCCCTGCGCGCCGAGGGCGAGGCCCAGGCGATCCGCACCGTCTTCGAATCCATCCACGCCGGCGACGCGGACCAGAAGCTCCTCGCCTACCAGTACCTCCAGATGCTCCCCAAGATCGCCGAGGGCGACGCCAACAAGCTCTGGATCGTCCCCAGCGAGATCGGCGACGCCCTCAAGGGCCTGAGCGGCGCCATGGGCAACTTCGGCCCGATGGGCGGAGGTTCAGGCAACGGAGGCGCCACAGGGGGCCAGGGCACGGAACGCCGAGAGAAGCCGACGCTCGACTGACAACTGGCGGAACCCCCGCGCCCTGAAGGGGCGCGGGGAACTGCACGAGCAACCACACACGACTCGCAGTCGCCGAACTACCGGCAATCAGGCAGCCGGCTGGGCGAGCCAATCCGGCAGCGCAGCAAAGTCATCCTGGCCAAGAGCCAACAGCATCGCATCCGCCGGCGTCGGCTCAAACGGCTCCCGAAGCAGCGGCATCCCCGCCTCCGCGGGCGTCCGATTCGCCTTCCGGTGATTGTCCTCCGCACACGACGCGACCGTGTTCAGCCACGTGTCCTGCCCACCCTGCGACCGAGGCACCACATGATCCACGGTCGTCGCCCGACGACCGCAGTACGCGCACCGGTGCCGGTCCCGCACCAGAACACCTCGCCGCGACCACGGAGCTTGTCTTCGGAACGGCACCCGCACATACCTGCACAACCTGATCACCCGGGGCGCAGGTATATCGACAGCGGCTCCGCGCATACGCAGTTCGGGGTGGGCCTGCTCGACAACAGCCTTGTCCTGCAGCACCAGAACGACGGCTCGGTTCAACGTCACCGTCGACAGCGGCTCAAAGCTCGCGTTCAGTACCAGCGTGTCCCGCATACCAGCCCACCTCCCGTGTCGCACCGGCCCACCGCGTGACGGGCTGGGATCAACTCTGGCCGGGCACGCCGAGATGGACAACGCAATATCTGCTGCTCCCACGGGGGGTGACCCCCGCGTCCCCCGGCAACAAAAATGCCCGCCCCTGATCACTTCCAAGACCAGGGACGGGCAAACGTTCAATGAACGTCAGGCTTCGGCAGGCACCTCGTACTCACCGATGAGCTGGGCGCGCGCCAGCGCATGGAACCGCAGGTTGAAGCCCACGAAGGCCGGGCTGGCGTCCGAATCCGGCCCCAGCTTCTCCTGGTCCACGGCGTACACCGTGAACACATAACGGTGCGGGCCGTCTCCGGGCGGCGGCGCGGCCCCGCCGAAGTCCTTCGTGCCGTAGTCGTTGCGCGCCTGTACGGCACCCTCGGGCAGCCCCTCGAACTTGCCGCTGCCCGCGCCCTCCGGCAGCTCGGTCACCGAGACCGGGATGTCGAAGACGACCCAGTGCCAGAACCCACTGCCCGTAGGGGCGTCCGGGTCATAGCACGTGACGGCGAAGCTCTTGGTCTCGGGCGGGAAGCCCTCCCACCGCAGCTGCGGCGACGTGTTGCCGGCCGCGTAGACCTGAGCGTCCTTGAGCGTCGCGCCTTCCTCGACGTGCTCGCTCGTGACCGCGAACGACGGCACGGGCGGATGGAAGTCATGGGGGAGCGGCCGCCGCTTGAGCTCGGTCACCTCGGTACCTCCTGATCGGTTCCTACTCAGTGGTCCCGAGCCTAGAACCAGTTGCGCTTGCTGCCGACCTCGGACAGCCACTGGTTGAGGTACGCCACCCAGTCGGTGCCCTGGAAGTCGTGCAGCCCCACCTGGAAGGACCGGAAGGTGTCACTGCCCTCGCTGAACAGCCCCGGCTTCTTGTCCATTTCCAGGATGACGTCCATCGCGTTGGCATCCGCGACGAAGCTCAACTCGACCTGGTTCAGCCCCCGGTACTGCTGCGGCGGCAGGAACTCGATCTCCTGGTAGAACGGCAGCTTCTGACGCGTACCCCGGATGTGACCGCGCTCCATGTCGGCGCTCTTGAAGCGGAAGCCCAGCTGGATGAACGCGTCGAGCAGCGCCTTCTGCGCCGGCAGCGGGTGCACGTTGATCGGGTCCAGGTCACCGGAGTCCACCGCGCGCGCGATCGCCAGCTCCGTGGTCACCCCGATGTTCATCCCGCGCAGCGCCTGACCGTCGATCATGGTGATCGGGGTCTCCCACGGGATCTCCAGCCCGAACGGAACCGCGTGCACGGCATTGGCCTGCAGCTGGAAGGCCCCGCCGAGCTGCTGCTTCGTGAACTCGATGTTCTGCTTGTACTCCTGGTCGTC
The DNA here is from genome assembly GCF_052245395.1 of Streptomyces sp. 4N124. Lineage (NCBI taxonomy): Bacteria > Bacillati > Actinomycetota > Actinomycetes > Kitasatosporales > Streptomycetaceae > Streptomyces > Streptomyces sp. 4N124. Next base: position 1,336 of record NZ_JBQQBS010000087.1, on the reverse strand, counting down.
GTGCCCCTCGACCTCGACCTTGGCCTGCAGCCCGACCGACACCCCCTGGATCTCCTGATCGACGGATCCACCCTGGATCCGCACCTCGCCCTGGACGACACCGCCCGGAACGACGTTGACCTCGGTCAGCACCGTCTCGACCGAAGCCCCGCCGGCCCCCAGACTCGCGAGCAGCTTCTTGAACGCCATGTCTCTTCCCTCTCGCGTGGATCCCTTGATCCCTACAAACGCACTACGGCCGTGGCCGGTTCCGCGCCTTCACCCTGGCAAGAGGAAGGCCTCCTGACCACCCCGCCGCACCCACCGGCCTGCACTACGCTCGGACGGCATGATCGCGACCCCCGACCGTACGCCCCTCCCCAGAGACTTCTTCGACCGGCCCGTACTGGAAGTCGCCCCCGACCTCCTCGGCCGCATCCTGGTGCGTACGACCCCGGACGGTCCGATCTCCCTCCGCCTCACAGAGGTCGAGGCGTACGACGGCCTGAACGACCCCGGCTCCCACGCCTATCGCGGCCGCACACCCCGCAACGACGTGATGTTCGGTCCGCCCGGCCATGTGTACGTCTACTTCACCTACGGCATGTGGCACTGCATGAACCTGGTGTGCGGCCCGGACGGCGAGGCCAGCGCCGTCCTGCTCCGCGCCGGCGAGATCGTCGAGGGCGCCGAACTGGCCCGCAAACGTCGACTATCGGCCCGAAATGACAAGGAACTGGCCAAAGGCCCGGCCCGCCTCGCCACCGCCCTCGACGTGGACCGAGCCCTCGACGGCACGGACGCGTGCGCCTCGGGCGAGACACCCCTGAGAATGCTTGCCGGCACCGCCGTCACCCCTGACCAGGTACGCAATGGTCCACGGACCGGCGTGGCCGGCGACGGCGGAAACGGAGACGTCCACCCCTGGCGCTTCTGGATCGCCGACGACCCGACCGTGAGCCCGTACCGGGCCCACGTCCCCAGGCGTCGCCGAAGTTGACGTGCCCTTGGAAGGTGCGTAACGTATCCCGAGCCGCTGAACCGGGTACGGCGAATGCCAGCAGCCGGAGCGGCCAACCCACTACTTACGACTCCCTCCAGTGAGGGCGAATTCGGTGTGTCCGCATGCCTGAATTCAGAACTCACGGAACTCGATTATGAGCTTCCCGGGGAATCGGCTAACGTAGTGAATGTCGAAAGGCCCCGCCGACCGGGAATCAGCCCCAAAAGGGTCTGATAGAGTCGGAAACGCAAGACCGAAGGGAAGCGCCCGGAGGAAAGCCGCGAGAGAGTCTCTCGGGTGAGTACGAAGGAAGCGTCCGTTCCTTGAGAACTCAACAGCGTGCCAAAAATCAAC
>NZ_JBQQBS010000086.1:0-29844 GCF_052245395.1 Streptomyces sp. 4N124 | reverse complement strand
GCACGGCGCGGTGGCTGAGGCGAGGGCGAGTCGCGCAGCCCGGCGCTTGCGGGGTGCCTCCCCCAGAGGGGGGACCCCCAGCGCCCACCCGTGCCGCCCCAGGCGGCACGCATGCCCGCAGCTTGGCGACCTACGTCGCCGCCTGCCGGGGTGGGCGCCGTCCTCGCGGCACGCATGCCCGCAGTTTGCGGCAAGCGTGCCGACCTAGGGGCGGGGGGAACTGCGCGACCAGCCCCCACCGGCCCGCGGGTTTGCGCTTAGAGGAGGCCCTGGCCTGGGGTTGTTGTGCCTGCTAGCCAGAGGATGGCCAGGAGGGTGTCGATCGTGCCGAGGACGAGGGCGATGAGGGCCGGGAGTGGGCGGGCTGTTGACCAGGTTCGGCCCATGGAGAGCCAGCCGCAGGCCATGGCCACGGGGCCAAGGATGATGCCCAGGGTGAAGAAGCCGGCGATGGCGCAGATCGCTCCGATGATGCCGAGGGTCGCGCGATCCGGCCCGGTCCGTGACCACGTCCGGCCACGTGAGCGGGGGTACCTGCGCGTTCCGTGTCCGAAGCCCGCCATGTCAACTCCCGGGGCCCGTCGATCGGTTCGGTCGGCGGGACGAGTACCCCGGGTGCCGTTCCTAATCCTGCGGGACTGCGGTGCGCCGCCCCCCTCCGGCAGCGCGCCGCAGTCCCGGTCGCCCTTCTCGTCGTACGAACTTGCCTCTGGAACATGCCGTACGAAGGACGTGACCACTGTGAACCGCGGCGCGTGCCGGGTGCGAGGAATCTTTAGCGTTGTCACCCTGATGGGCGAAATCGCCGCAGATTCCGCGGTGTTGAGCGCCTAGATGTGGGCCGCCCCCGCTCCCGCCTCCGCGTTCTCGCCCCGCTTGGTGAGGAACGCGACCAGCACGGCCACCGCGGCAACTCCCGCCGCCACCAAGGACGCCAGGCTCATGCCGGAGATGAAGGTGTCGTGGGCCACGTCGGTGATCTTCGCGGCGATCGCCTCCGGCGTGCCCTTGGCGATCGGGGCCATGCCGACCTGGACCGCTTCGGAGGCCTGGGCCTCCTGTGCCGGGGTGAGCTGCGGAAGGCCCGCGTCCGCCCAGTTGCCCGCGAGGTCGCTGTCGACCTTGGAGGCCATCACGGCGCCCAGCACGGCCGTACCGAGGCTGCCGCCGATCTGCATCGCGGCCTGCTGGAGGCCGCCCGCGACGCCGGAGAGCTCCATCGGGGCGTTGCCGACGATGACCTCGGTGGCGCCGACCATGACCGGCGCGAGGCCGAGGCCCAGGAGCGCGAACCAGAGGGACATCAGGCCGCTGCTCGTGTCCGTCTCCAGCGTGGACATGCCGTACATGGCGATGGCGGTGCACGCCATGCCGCCGGCCAGCGGCACGCGCGGGCCGAGCTTGGTGATCATCGCGCCCGCCAGCGGGGAGCCGATGATCATCATCCCGGTGAGCGGGAGCAGGTGCAGACCGGCGTCGATCGGGCCCATACCGTGCACGTTCTGCAAGTAGAACGTCACGAAGAACAGGCCGCCCATGAAGGCGATGGCCATCAGAACCATCAGGACCACGCCCGCGGACAGCGGGATCGAGCGGAACAGGGCCAGCGGGATCAGCGGTTCCTTGACCCTCTTCTCCCACAGCGCGAACAGCACGAAGCCCAGCACCGACGCCGCCACGAACAGCCAGGTCTTCCCCGCGCCCCAGCCCCACTCGGGCGCGTTGATCAGCGCCCAGACCAGGCAGAACATCGCGCCCGAGAGCAGGCCGATGCCGAGGATGTCGAAGGAGCGCGGCGCGTTCTCGGCACGGTGGTCGAGGAGGATCCACACGCCCAGGGCGACGGCCAGGATGCCGACGGGCACGTTGATGAAGAACACCGACTGCCAGTTGACGTGCTCGACGAGGACGCCGCCGAGGATCGGGCCGCCGGCGGTGGAGGCGCCGATGACCATGCCCCAGATGCCGATGGCCATGTTGAGCTTCTCGGCGGGGAAGGTGGCCCGGAGCAGGCCGAGCGCGGCCGGCATCAGCAGGGCGCCGAACAGGCCCTGCAGAACGCGGAAGGTGACGACGAGCCCGATGCTGCTGGACAGTCCGATGGCGCCGGACGCGGCGGCGAAGCCGACGACGCCGATCAGGAAGGTCTGCCGGTGGCCGAAGCGGTCACCGAGCTTGCCCGCGGTGATCAGGGCGACCGCGAGGGCGAGGAAGTAGCCGTTGGTGATCCACTGGACCTCGGCGAAGGTGGCGCCGAGGTCCTGCTGGATCGCCGGGTTGGCGATGGCCACGATGGTGCCGTCGAGGGCCACCATCATGACGCCGACGGCGACGGTTATGAGGGTGAACCACGGGTGGCCGCGCAGCCCCTTGACCGGGCTCGCGTCCGACGGGGCTTGTGGTGCTTTGTCCCCCGGCCCCGTCTTGTCGATGGTGGTCTGACTAGTCATGCGTTCGAGGCTAATGACAGCCACTGACAATTGACAAACCAATTCACAAGCCGGTAACTGACACACATGGAAACACTGCGCGAACGCAAGAAACAGCGCACCCGGGACGCGCTGCTACGCGCCGCGCTCGAACTGTTCACCACGCGCGGGTACGAGCAGACGACCGTCGACGACATCACCGAGGCCGTCGAGGTCTCGCAGCGCACCTTCTTCCGCTACTTCGCGAGCAAGGAGGAGGCCGCCTTCTTCGCCGCACGCCTCGCCGAGTCCCGCTTCGTCGACGCCATACGAGCCCGCCCGCCCCACGAGACTCCGCTGGAGGCGCTGCGCCGGGCCGTCCTGGAGAGCTGGGACACCATCGGCGAAGCCATCGAGGAAGTGGTGCCGCTCGAACTGCACATGCGTATCTACCGGATGATCGAATCGACGCCCTCCCTGCTCGCCGCCCATCTCCGGCGCTCGGCGGAGCTGGAGGAGGAGATCGCGCGCATCATCGCCGAGCGCGAGGGGCTCGACGTGGACGCCGATCCGCGACCGCGTCTCGTCGTGGCGGTCTTCGGCTCGGTCATCAGGGTCACGGAGCGGATGTGGTCCGAAGGGGACGACTTCAGCCTGACAGCGATGCGCGAGCTGACCGCCACCTACCTGGAACAACTGGGACCGGGGCTGATGGGGAACTGGCGAACGAACTGAGGTCATCGTCACGTAACCCCCAAACGTGATCCCCGTCACTTGGTTAACGCGAGACCGTCTCGTTCTCCTAGTGTGTCCTCCCAGTGACTTCCTTCGACACCTCTCCCCAATTGAACGTCTGGCGCGCACTGCTCGCGCTGGCCGTGGTGTTCGTGATGCTGGCGACCACGGGCTGGACCGCCCTGCGCCACCAGCGGACGTCCACCCCGCTCCAGGCCTCGGTCACCGCGTGGGAGCACGGCCGTATCAACGGTCACCGACTCCCCGACCCGGACGCCGGTCCCGCCCTGCTCACCCGCTTCTTCGCCACGCTCACCGCGGCGCAGCGCATCGACCTCGCGCAGCGCTACTCCCTCGCGGTCGGCAATATGAACGGCGCCCCGGTCGAGCTGCGCTACCGCGCCAACCGGATCGCCATCGACGAGGCACGCAAGGTCGAGCGAAAACGCATGCACGACGAACGCCTGACGCCAGACGGGCAGCAGGAGGCGGGTCGCCGTATGCACCGCCTCGAGTCGCTGATGCAGGCAGAGCGCAAGATCCTCGCCTTCGACCCCGCGGGCGGAGGGCGGGTCGCCGAGGTCTTCGGCAACCTGAACAAGGCCGAGCGCGTCTCCGTTGTCGTGCCCGGTGTCGACACGGACCTGCTCTCCTTCCAGAAGACGGGCCGCAAGTACACGGCGGCCGCCGGTATGGCCGAATCCCTCTACAACGCCGAGCGCGAGGCGAGCCCCTCGACGCGTACGGCCGTGATCGCCTGGGCCGACTACACCGCCCCCGCCGGTCTCGGCATCGACTCGGCCACCGCGACACGCGCCGCCGAGGGAGCCGTACGACTGAACTCACTGGTCAGGGCGCTGCCGGGACGCTCGGCCGTCTCGCTGTTCTGCCACAGCTACGGCTCCGTGGTGTGCGGGCTCGCCGCGCACACGCTGCCCGGCCGGGTGGCCGACATAGCGGTGGCCGGCAGCCCTGGCATGCGGGTCGCCAAGGCGTCCCATCTGCGCACCTCCGCTCATGTGTGGGCGATGCGGGACGCCGACGACTGGATCGAGGACGTGCCCTACCTGGAGCTCGGCGGGCTGGGGCACGGTGCCGACCCGATGTCCCGTGCGTTCGGGGCGCGGGTGCTGGGGGCACGGGACGCGAAGGGACACGGCGGCTATTTCGAGCCCGGTACGGAGAGTCTGCTGAACTTCGCCGAGATCGGCATTGGCGCGTACCGCTCGGTGCACTGCGCCGACGATGACGAAGGCTGCCGGGCGGGTTTGTCCGACAGCGCCACGGCCGGACGCGCGTAGAGGCGCAAGAAACTGCGGTTTGCGCGGGGAGGGGACGAAGGAGCTCGTGCCGCATACGATGAGCCGCATGGGTGACGTACTGGCCGGATTTCATGCCGCCTGGGAGTTCGAGTCCGACTCCGTGCTCATCCGTTACGAACGGGGGATTCGAACACCCAAGCTGTTCCAGGTGCTCGGCGAGCGGCGCGTGCCGCTCGCGGCTCTGCAAGGGGTGACGCTCACGCACGGCAAGCGCGGCACGGTGATCCTGCGGGCCGAGCCGCGGCCGGGCGCGGATCCGCTGCTGGAGGCCGCCGCCGGCCAGCTGAAGGAGGGCAGCGATCCCTACCGGCTGGTGTTGCCGGCCGACAAGGAGACGCTCGCCGAGTACTACGCCGACGAGCTGCGGGCCGCGCTGACCGAGAGCGGGCCGGCGGAACGGTATCTGGTGGCCGCGCCGGAAGCTCCGCGGGCCTTCAAGGCGTACGACGCGAAGGCGTCGTTCGATGGGCGTTCGGTGTCGTTCCGGTGGTTCTGGACCGGGGCGTCGTCCGCGAAGTGGAAGGCCGGGGATCAGACGTTCGCCGTCGGTGACCTGAGTGGGGTGGAGTGGCGGTCGCCGGAGGTCTTCGAGGGGTATCTGCGGTTGCTGCGGCGCGATGCGGCTGTGCCGCCGCCTGCGCAGGCCGATCAGGATCCGGGGGCTGTGGTGTTCGGGTTGGGGTACGGGCCCGTGCATGAGTCGTTGCCGTTTGCGGCGGCGGTCCTGGCGGCGGTTCGCTCCGCGGGGGTGGCGGCTGTCCCGGCGACGGCTGCGCCGCGCCGGGATCCTGCGGATATTGCCGAGCGGATCCGTCACCTCGGGGAACTGCATCAGGCGGGGCTGGTGACCGATGAGGAGTTCTCGCTCAAGAAGGCCGAGTTGTTGGCCGAGCTTTAGTGTCTGCCGGGTTCGGTTGTCGGGTGGCTGCGGGCCGTCCGTGGCTGGTCGCGCAGTTCCCCGCGCCCCTTTAGGTCGGCGCAGTCCCCCGCGTTGTTACTTACTCCCTGCCTGCCGATGTGAACGTCATGTCCGCGTACCGGTTGCCTGCCACCTTCCCGGCGATCGGGTCCAGCAACGCCAGGTCCTCCTCGCCCAGCGTGATCCTCGTCGCCGCCGTGTTCTCCTCCACCCGGCTCGGCTTGCGGGTGCCCGGGATCGGGACCGCGGGGAGGCCCTGCAGGGCTGCCTGTTGGTGGACCCAGGCGAGGGCGATCTGGCCGAGGGAGGCGCCGTGGGAGTCGGCGACTGCGCGGATCGAGTCCAGGAGCGCCACGTTGGCGGCCGCGTTGTCGCCGGTGTAGCGGGGCTGCTGGCGGCGGAAGTCGTCGGGCGTCAGGTCCTTGTCGGCTGCGGCGAAGGAGCCCGTGAGGAAGCCCCGGCCGAGCGGGGAGTACGGCACCAGCGCCACGCCCAGATCGCGGGCCGCGGGAATCACGTGCGCCTCGATGTCACGGCTGAACAGCGACCACTCGGACTGCACGGCCGTGATGGGGTGGACGGCGTGGGCGGTGCGCAGCTCGGCGGCCGTCACCTCGCTCAGGCCCAGGTGCTTGACCTTGCCCTCACGGACCAGTTCGGCCATGACGCCGACGGTCTCCTCGATGGGGACGTTCACGTCCCGGCGGTGCATGTAGTAGAGGTCGATGACGTCGACGTCCAGGCGCTTCAGGCTCGCCTCGACGGCCTGGCGGATGTACGGCGGATCGTTGCGGATGATGCGCCGCGTCGGGTCGTCCGGCGGGATCGACAGGGCGAACTTGGTGGCGATGACGATCTCGTCGCGGTGGGCCTTGAAGAAGGGGGACAGGAACTTCTCGTTCTCCCCGGCGCCGTACGCGTCCGCCGTGTCGTACAGGGTGACGCCCAGTTCCAGCGCCCGCTCCAGGGTGGCCCGGGACTCCTTCTCGTCCGTCGGACCGTAGGCGAAGCTCATACCCATGCAGCCGAGGCCCTGGACGCCGACCTCGGGGCCGCCGTGCTCGCCCAGTCGGGTCGTCGGGATCCTGGTGCTGTCGGTCATCGGGGCCTCTCCGACGCCAGGGCACGCCCGGCGTCCGCGTAGAAGTTGATCTTCCGGTCGAGTACGGCGAGGGTGTCGTTCAGCTCCGCGATCCGGGCGCGTACGTCCCGTCGGGTCGCCTCCAGGAGTTCGTACCGTTCGCCGTAGGTGTGGTCGCCCTCGCGCACCAGCTCGGCGTACCGCACCATGTCGGCGACCGGCATGCCGGTGAGCCGGAGCTTGCCGACGAGGTCGAGCCAGTCCAGGTCGCGGTTGCTGTAGCGGCGCTGGCCGGTGTGCGAGCGGTCGATGTGCGGCATCAGACCGATGCGCTCGTACCAGCGCAGGGTGTGTGCGGTCAGGCCGGTGAACGCGGCGACCTCGCTGATCGTGTAGCTGTCCTGGCCGTCCGGCCGCCGGTCGACATGCGGCGGGCCTGCGCAGGTGTCGGTCCTGGTACTCGTGGTGTCCATCACCGTCATGGCCTCAACGCTATGGCCTTGGAGTGCACTCCAGGCAAGCCGACCGTGAGAAATCGGCAAGACTCTGCGGGCTGTTGTGATTAGCGTGCGGTCATGAGTCTCGTACGCCGTGCCACTGCCGAGGACGCGGAGGAAGTGCTCCGTCTGCGTCAGGTCATGATCGATTCCGTGTTCTCTGCCGGGGCCGGCACGGACTGGCATGCGGAGTCGCTCCCCACCCTCCGGGACCGGCTCGCGGATGCCGACGGGGACTTCGTCGCGTTCGTCGTCGACCATCCGGAGCGGCCGGGGGCGCTGGCGGCCCTGGCGGTCGGGACGGTCGAGTACCGCATCGGAAAGCCCGGGAATCCGCACGGGCGGGTCGGGTACGTCTTCAGCGTCGCCACGGATCCGGACGCGCGGCGCCGCGGGTACTCGCGCGCGTGCATGGCGGAGCTGCTGGAGTGGCTCCGGGAGCGGGGCGTCGGGCAGGTGGATCTCACCGCCTCCGAGGACGCCGAGCCGCTGTACGCCTCGCTGGGCTTCGCGCGTACGAAGGACCCCTTCATGCGGCTCACATTCTGAGCGGCTTAGGCTCGACGCATGTCCCTGAAGAGCCTCGCGTTGATCGAGAACTGGCCGGTTTCCACCGCCGCGGCGGCCGTCGTACGAGCCGACGGCACCGTCCTCGGGTCCCACGGCCCGACCGGGCACCGGTTCCCCCTCGCCTCGGTCACCAAGCCGCTCGCCGCATACGCCGCCCTCGTCGCGTACGAGGAGGGCGCCATCGAACTCGACGAACCGGCCGGCCCGCCCGGCTCGACCGTCCGTCACCTCCTCGCCCACACCTCGGGGCTCGCCTTCGACGAACACCGCGTCACCTCCGCACCCGGCGAGCGGCGGCTGTACTCCAACGCGGGTTTCGAGCAGCTCGGCGACCACATCGCGAAGGCCACGGACATCTCCTTCGCCGAGTATCTGCGCCAGGCGGTGCTGGAGCCGCTGGGCATGACATCGACGACGCTGGAGGGCTCCCCGGCGAAGGACGGCGTCTCGACCGTCGACGACCTCACGCGCTTCGCCGCCGAGGTCCAGGCCCCCCGCCTCCTCGACCCCCGCACGGTCGCCGCGGCCATGACCGTCCAGTACCCGGGCACCAAGGGCGTCCTGCCGGGATACGGACACCACAACCCCAACGACTGGGGACTCGGCTTCGAGATCCGTGACTCCAAGTCCCCCCACTGGACCGGCGCTTCCTCCTCACCGCGCGCCTTCGGCCACTTCGGCCAGTCCGGTACGTTCCTCTGGATCGACCCGGACGCCCGGCTGGCCTGCGTCGCCCTCACGGACCGAGCCTTCGGCCCCTGGGCGGTCGAGGTGTGGCCGGCGTTCACGGACGCGGTACTCACCGAGGCCCGCTGAACTCCGCCTACTTCTCGGGCAGTTCCCACACCAGCACTTCGGCCGGTGCGGACACGGCGAGGAGTTCGAGGTCCTTCTCGCCCGTCGCCCGCACCGCGTCCCCCGGCCCCAGCTCATGCGGACCGAGCCGGACGGTGCCGCGCACCACATGCACGTACGTCAAAGGCGCATCCGGCACCGCGGTACGCTCCCCCGCCGACAACCGCCGCACATGCAGCATCGCCCCCGCCTCGGGAACGGCGTACGGCGTGGAGTCCGCGATGCCGCGCACGGTCTCGTAGGCGGGATCACCGCCCGGCTCCAGCGGTGCCAGCCACATCTGCACGAACGTGAGCGGCTCGGTACCGTCGTTCCGCTCGACATGACGCACCCCGGCCGCCGAACTGAGCCGCTGGACATCGCCGGGCCGGATCACCGTCTCATGCCCCTGCGAGTCACGGTGCGTGAGCTCCCCCTCGACAACCCAGGTCACCAGCTCGGTGTGGCTGTGCGGATGCTCGTCGAAACCGGCGCCGGGGGCGAGGCGCTCCTCATTGCACGCGATCACGGGACCGAAGCGAAGGTTGTCGGGGTCGTAGTGGGGCCCGAAGGAGAAGGCATGCCACGACTCGATCCCGGCAGCGGCCTCGCCTCCCCGGTAGCGGTCCGTCGCACGCCGTACGTCCATCACGCCCCCACCGTAGTCACCGCGAGGGAGCCGCAGAGGTCATTAAGCGCCCCCGTAGACGACCGAGCCATCCGATAAGGCAGTCTTGTCCCGTGCCCGAACCCGAATCCTCCAAGCCCCCCGCCGCAGCCCACGACGTCCATCCCCACCCCGCAACCCTCAAGCGGCTGGAGAAGTCGTCGGGAAGTCTCGCCGCGCAAGCCATCGCGCGCATGGACGAGACGCTGCCGTGGTACCGGGCCATGCCCCCGGAGAACCGTTCCTGGATCGGTCTGGTGGCCCAGGCGGGCATCGCCGCGTTCACCGAGTGGTTCCGGCACCCCGACGCCCCGCAGGCGATCTCCACCGACGTGTTCGGAACCGCGCCGCGCGAGCTGACCCGGGCCATCACCCTCCGCCAGACCGTCGAGATGGTGCGCACCACCATCGAGGTCATGGAGTCCGCCATCGACGAGGTGGCGGCCCCCGGCGACGAGAACGTGCTGCGAGAAGCCCTGCTCGTCTACGCCCGCGAGATCGCGTTCGCCACCGCCCAGGTCTACGCCCAGGCCGCCGAGGCACGCGGTGCCTGGGACGCGCGGCTTGAGTCCCTCGTCGTGAACGCGGTCCTCAGCGGGGAGGCCGACGAGGGCGCGGTATCACGCGCCGCCGCCCTCGGCTGGAACGCTCCCGAGCATGTGTGCGTGGTGTTGGGTACGGCGCCGGACGGTGACAGTGAGTTGACCGTGGAGGCGATCCGGCGGGCGGCCCGGCACGCCAAGCTGCAGGTGCTCACCGGGGTGCTCGGGAACCGCCTCGTGGTGATCGCGGGCGGCAGCGACAACCCCCTCGCGGTGGCCAAGTCGCTGATCGGGCCGTATGCCGCCGGGCCGGTGGTGGCGGGTCCCGTCGTACCGGATCTGCTGGCCGCGACCCGGTCCGCGCAGGCTGCCGCGGCCGGGCTGAAGGCGTGTTCTGCCTGGCAGGACGCCCCGCGGCCGGTGCTGGCCGACGATCTGCTGCCGGAGCGCGCGATGGCCGGCGACCCGAGCGCTCGCGAGCAGTTGGTGGAGGAGATCTACAGACCGCTGGAGGAAGCCGGGTCCGCGCTCCTGGAGACGCTCTCCGTCTATCTCGAACAGGCGAGCAGCCTCGAAGGCGCCGCGCGCATGCTGTTCGTCCATCCCAACACCGTGCGCTACCGGCTCCGACGTGTGACTGACGTCACCGGCTGGTCGCCATCAGATGTACGGTCGGCGTTCACGTTGCGGATCGCGCTGATCCTGGGGCGTCTGGCCGATGGAGATCAGCAGTCCTAGTCTTTTGTCGGGGGCCTACAAAACCCCTTCGCGTTCTTCGTCCCTGTCCCCACGGGCGGCCGTGGCCGTCCCCAAGAGAGAGTGTGAGAGTGCTCGTACTCGTCGCTCCCGGCCAAGGCGCCCAGACGCCCGGCTTCCTGACCCCCTGGCTCGAACTGCCCGGTGCCGCGGACCGCGTCGCCGCGTGGTCGGACGCCATCGGGCTGGACCTCGCCCACTACGGCACACAGGCCGACGCGGACGCGATCCGCGACACCGCCGTGGCCCAGCCGCTGCTGGTCGCGGCCGGAATCCTCTCCGCCGCGGCACTGGGTGCCAACCCATTTGCCTCCCCCACTCTCGGCTTCGCTCGAGCGGGAGGTACCCCCATCGCGGCGGGCTCGCCCGGCGCGGTCGCCGGTCACAGCGTCGGCGAGTTCACCGCCGCCTCCTTCGCGGGCATCCTCGACGACACCGCCGCGCTGGCCCTCGTACGCAAGCGGGGTCTGGCCATGGCCGACGCCGCCGCGGTCACCGAGACGGGTATGTCGGCGCTGCTCGGCGGCGACCCCGAGGTGTCGGTGGCGCATCTGGAGAAGCTGGGCCTGACCCCGGCGAACGTCAACGGCGCCGGTCAGATCGTCGCCGCGGGCACGCTGGAGCAGCTCGCCGCGCTCGCCGAGGACAAGCCCGAGGGCGTCCGCAAGGTGGTCGCGCTGAAGGTCGCCGGCGCCTTCCACACGCATCACATGGCTCCGGCGGTCGACGTGCTGGCCAAGGCCGCCGCGGACGTGACGCCCGCCGACCCCAAGGTCACCTACGTTTCGAACAAGGACGGCCAGGCCGTCGCGACCGGCGCCGAGGTGCTCGACCGCCTCGTCGGCCAGGTCGCCAACCCCGTCCGCTGGGACCTGTGCATGGAGACCTTCAAGGAACTGGGCGTCACCGCCCTCCTGGAGGTCTGCCCCGGCGGTACGCTCACCGGCCTCGCCAAGCGCGCGCTCCCCGGCGTCAAGACGCTGGCCCTGAAGACCCCCGACGACCTCGACGCGGCCCGCGAGCTCATCGCCGAGCACGCCGACGCCTGACGCCTAAGGAGCCGTAACGAACATGTCGAAGATCAAGCCCAGCAAGGGCGCCCCGTACGCGCGCATTCTCGGCGTGGGCGGTTACCGTCCCACCCGGGTCGTGCCGAACGAGGTGATCCTCGAGAAGATCGACTCGTCCGACGAGTGGATCCGTTCGCGCTCCGGCATCGAGACCCGGCACTGGGCCTCCGACGAGGAGACGGTCGCCGCGATGTCGATCGAGGCGTCCGGCAAGGCGATCGCCGATGCCGGGATCTCCGCCGAGCAGATCGGCGCCGTGGTCGTCTCGACCGTCTCGCACTTCAGCCAGACCCCGGCCATCGCCACCGAGATCGCCGACAAGCTCGGCACCGACAAGGCCGCCGCGTTCGACATCTCGGCGGGCTGCGCGGGCTTCGGCTACGGCCTCACGCTCGCCAAGGGCATGATCGTCGAGGGTTCCGCGGAGTACGTCCTCGTCATCGGCGTCGAGCGGCTGTCGGACCTGACCGACCTGGAGGACCGGGCCACCGCGTTCCTCTTCGGTGACGGTGCCGGCGCGGTCGTGGTCGGTCCCGCGCAGGAGCCCGCGATCGGCCCCACCGTCTGGGGTTCCGAGGGCGACAAGTCCGAGACCATCAAGCAGACCGTGCCGTGGAACGAGTACGACAGCGCCACGGACAAGTTCCCTGCGATCACGCAGGAGGGCCAGGCGGTGTTCCGCTGGGCCGTGTTCGAGATGGCGAAGGTCGCCCAGCAGGCGCTGGACGCGGCCGGAATCACCCCGGACGACCTGGACGTCTTCATTCCGCACCAGGCCAACGAGCGGATCATCGACTCGATGGTGAAGACGCTGAAACTGCCGGCGCACGTCACGGTCGCCCGTGATGTCCGCACCACCGGCAACACCTCGGCCGCCTCGATCCCGCTCGCGATGGAGCGGCTTCTGGCGACCGGCGAGGCGAAGAGCGGCGACACCGCGCTCGTCATCGGATTCGGGGCGGGTCTCGTCTACGCCGCCACGGTCGTTACCCTCCCCTAGGCACTCCGTGCCGGATCACCCGGTCCGGCACGGGAACCAACGCCACACCCTCTGGATACATAGAAGGAGCGCCTGACATGGCCGCCACTCAGGAAGAGATCGTCGCCGGTCTCGCCGACATCGTGAACGAGATCGCCGGCATCCCGGTTGAGGACGTCCAGCTGGACAAGTCCTTCACCGACGACCTGGACGTCGACTCGCTGTCCATGGTCGAGGTCGTCGTCGCCGCCGAAGAGCGCTTCGACGTCAAGATCCCGGACGAGGACGTCAAGAACCTCAAGACGGTCGGCGACGCGACCGGCTACATCCTCAAGCACCAGGGCTGACTCACCCCGTAGTCCTGACCGCAAGGCCCCGCCACCCGGCGGTGGCGCCGTTGTCCCCGCGATGAGCGGGGGTTGTCCTCCTCGGATCCGTTGGAGAAAGAATTCCCGTGAGCCCGACCAATCGCACCGTGGTCGTCACCGGTATCGGCGCAACCACACCGCTGGGTGGCGACGCAGCCTCTACCTGGGAGGGCCTGATCGCCGGCAAGTCCGGCGTCAAGCCCCTGGAGCAGGAGTGGGCGGCCGAGCAGGCCGTCCGTATCGCGGCCCCGGTCGCCGTGGAGCCTTCCGAGGTCATTCCACGGCCGCAGGCCCGCCGCCTGGACCGGTCGGCGCAGTTCGCGCTGATCGCCGCCCAGGAGGCCTGGGCGGACGCCGGTTTCACCGCCAAGGCCGGTGAGGACGGCAATGTCGACCCCGACCGGCTCGGCGCGGTCATCGCCTCCGGCATCGGCGGCGTGACGACGCTGCTCGACCAGTACGACGTGCTCAAGGAGAAGGGCGTCCGCCGCGTCTCCCCGCACACCGTCCCCATGCTGATGCCCAACGGCCCCTCCGCCAACGTGGGCCTGGCCGTGGGCGCCCGCGCGGGCGTGCACACGCCGGTCTCCGCGTGCGCCTCCGGCGCCGAGGCCATCGGCTACGCCATCGAGATGATCCGCTCCGGCCGCGCCGACGTCGTCGTCGCGGGTGGTACGGAGGCGGCGATCCATCCGCTGCCCATCGCCGCGTTCGGCAACATGATGGCGATGTCCAAGAACAACGACGATCCCGAGGGCGCGTCCCGTCCGTACGACGTGGCCCGTGACGGCTTCGTCCTCGGCGAGGGTGCCGGCGTGATCGTCCTGGAGTCCGCCGAGCACGCCGCGAAGCGCGGTGCGCGGGTGTACGCCGAGGCCGTCGGGCAGGGCATCTCCGCCGACAGCCACGACATCGTGCAGCCCGAGCCGGAGGGGCGCGGCATCTCGCACGCGCTGCAGAACCTGCTCGACAACACCGACCTCAACCCCGCCGAGGTCATGCACGTCAACGCGCACGCGACGTCCACGCCGGCCGGTGACGTGGCCGAGCTGAAGGCGCTGCGGAAGGTGTTCGGCGACGACGCGGATCACATGGCGGTCTCCGCGACCAAGTCGATGACCGGGCATCTGCTGGGCGGCGCGGGCGGCGTGGAGTCGGTCGCGACGGTGCTGGCCCTGTACCACCGGGTGGCTCCGCCGACCATCAACGTCGAGAACCTCGACCCGGAGGCCGAGGCCAACGCGGACGTCGTGCGCGGCGAGGCCCGGAAGCTGCCGGTCGAGGGCCGGATCGCCGCGCTGAACGACTCGTTCGGCTTCGGCGGGCACAACGTGGTGCTGGCGTTCCGTACGGTCTGAGAAAGCAGCGGTTCCAGTCGTACGACGCGAAGGGCCCCCACCAGCCGGTGGGGGCCCTTCGCGCGTGCTGAGCAGAAATCACACGACCTGGTGCAGCCAGCGCACCGGCGCTCCCTCACCCGCGTACCTGAACGGCTCCAACTCGTCGTCCCACGGCTTTCCGAGGAGCTTGGACAGTTCGGCTTCCAGGTCCGTTTCTCCCCGCTGGGAGCGGACGAGGGCTGCTCTGAGGCGGTCTTCGGGGATGAGGATGTCGCCGTGGATGCCGGTGACGGCGTGGAAGATGCCGAGGTCGGGGGTGCAGCTGTAGCGCTCGCCCTCGGCGGTGGGGCAGGGCTCGGCGGTGACTTCGAAGCGCAGGAGGTGCCAGCCGCGCAGGGCGGACGCCAGTTTGGAGGCGGTGCCGGCCTCGGCCTGCCAGGAGAACTCGGAGCGCCAGGTGCCGGGGGCGGCGGGCTGCCGGATCCAGTCGAGGTTGACGCGTGTGCCGAGCACCCCGGCCACGGCCCACTCGACATGCGGGCACAGCGCGCGCGGCGCGGAGTGCACGTACAGAACTCCACGTGTCGTCACCGGGACCTCCGGGCAGAGCGGACCATCTTTGCGAACTGGCGGAACGGCAGTGGTTCCAGCCACGTTTGATGGCGAGGCTACCGTGCGGCGGCGCAAGGAGTGTGACGTACCGTCGGTCCCGGTGCCGTGAAACGCCCGCCATTCACCCGGCAGGACGCTTGTACGGGTGTGCGGCGTTGCTTCTCGCGCGGTCGGGAACTCCCGCGCGTTGTTATGGGGGAGGAGCATTGCATGCCGAGCGAGGGGACCACCAGGGGATGCGGAAGCGCAACGGCCGTTCGACGGCCGTTCTCGCCGTTCTCGTGACGGCCGTCCTGGGTGTCGCGGGGTGCGACGCCACCGGTGGCGACTCACCGGCTCCGAGAGGCACCGAGGCCAAGCAGGTGAAGCCGTCCCCGAGGCCGACCCCGACGTGGGACCGCAGCCCGAGTTCGGTCGCCGCGGTGGGCGACTCCATCACCCGTGGTTTTGACGCCTGCTCGGTGCTGTCGGACTGCCCCGAGGCCTCCTGGGCGACCGGCAGCAGAGCGGACGTGGACAGTCTCGCCGTACGGCTGCTGGGGAAGACGCGGGCCGCCGAGCGCAGCTGGAACTACGCCCGGACCGGGGCGCTGATGGCGGACGTGGCCGGGCAGATGGCGCAGGCGGTGACGCGGAAGCCGCAGTTGGTGGCGGTGATGGCGGGGGCGAACGACGCCTGTCGCGCGACCACGTCGGCGATGACCTCGGAGGCCGACTTCCGCACCCAGTTCGAGGACGCGCTGAGCACACTGCGCACTGCTCTGCCCAAGGCCCAGGTGTATGTGGCGAGCGTGCCGGACCTGAAGCGGCTGTGGTCCGAGGGGCGGAGCAACCCGATGGGCAAAGCAGTGTGGAAGCTCGGGATCTGCCCGTCGATGCTGGACGACGCGGACGCCCTGGACGCGGCGGCGACCCTGCGGCGGGACACGGTGCAGGACCGGGTGGAGGCGTACAACGAGGTGCTGGAGGAGGTGTGTGAGAAGGACCGGTACTGCCGCTTCGACGGCGGCGCGGTGTATGAGTTCCGGTTCGGCACGGCGCAGTTGAGCCACTGGGACTGGTTCCACCCGAGTGTGAACGGACAGGCGCGGCTGGCGGAGATCGCCTATCGCACGGTCACCGCGAAGAAGGCGTGAGCCGAGGGCTCGAAGGCGTGAGCCGGGGTTCCGAATTAGAGTTCCGAACATGAACGAACTCTTCGGCACACTTTCCGACGGCACCTCTGTCCACCGCTGGACCCTGGAGCGTGCGAACGTGCGCGTGCGGATTCTGTCGTACGGCGGGATCGTGCAGTCGGTGGAGGTGCCGGACCGGGAGGGGCGGCCGGGGAACGTGGTGCTGGGGTTCGCGGACCTCGATGCATATCCGGCGCATCCGGAGCCGTATTTCGGCGCGCTCATCGGGCGGTACGCGAACCGGATCGCGGGCGGCCGCTTCCCGCTGGACGGCGTGACGTATGCGCTGGAGCCGAACAACGGGCCCAACTCGCTGCACGGCGGCGGGCGCGGCTTCGACAAGCGGGTGTGGGACATGACGCCGGTCGAGCACGGGGTGCGGCTCGCGCGTATCAGCCCGCATGGCGAGGAGGGCTTTCCGGGACGGCTCGAGGTCTCGGCGACGTACACGCTGGACGGCGCCGGTGCGCTGCGGATCGCCTACGAGGCGGTCACCGACGCGCCGACCATCGTGAACCTGACGAACCACTCGTACTGGAACCTGAGCGGTGCGGGGAACGCGGCCGGGCATGAGCTGCGGATCGCCGCGTCGCGGTTCACACCGGTCGACGAGGATCTGATCCCGACCGGAGTCGCCCCCGTCGAGGGCACCCGCTTCGACTTCCGTGCGGAGCGCAAGGTCGGCGCCGGATACGACCACAACTTCGTGCTCGACAAGGGAGTGACGTCGGCCCCTGAGCGAGTGGCCGAGCTGTACGACCCCGCGTCCGGGCGGGCGCTGACGGTCGCGACCACCGAGCCCGGCCTCCAGCTCTACACCGCCGACCACCTGAGCGAGCCCTTCTCCCCCGGCGACGGCATCGCCCTGGAGACCCAGCACTTCCCGGACTCCCCGAACCGGCCGGACTTCCCGAGCACGGTGCTGCGGCCGGGTGAGGTGTTCCGGTCGGAAACGGTGTACGGCTTCTCGGTGAGCTAACCCCTGGGAACATCAGGGCGCTCGCCCCTGGGAACACACGAGCCCCGGCCCAGGTGTCAGGTCCTGGGCCGGGGCTGCTCGTGGGGAGACTCGTCCCGAAGTCCGTCCCGGCTCAGACGTTAATCGTCGCGGTGAGGCGGCGGTCCGTGATCGAGCGGCCGACCTGGATCTCGTACGAACCCTTCACAAATGACCACGACATGGTCATCTCGTCCCAGATCTCGAACATGCGGCGCGGGAGTTCCACCGTGACCTCGACGCTCTCACCGGGCGCGGCCTCGACGCCCGCGAAGCCGGCCAGCCAGCGTGCCGGGCGCTCGGCGTCGGGCTCGCTCGGCGCGAGATAGACCTGGACGACCTCGCGGCCCGGGCGCTGTCCGGAGTTGCGCACCCGGACCCGTACCGCCGTGCCCGTGACCTCGACGGACTCGTACGTCCAGTCGGTGTAGCCGAGGCCGTGGCCGAAGGCGTACGAGGGGCTGCGGCCCTCCTTCTCCCAGGCGCGGTAGCCGATGAACACGCCCTCGGTGTAGGGGAGTTCGCCGTCGGACGGGACGACCTGGGTGACCGGGGCGTCGGTGAGGGAACCCCAGGTGGTGGGCAGGCGGCCGCCGGGCTCATGGGCGCCGGTGAGCACGTCCGCCAGGGCCGCGCCGCCCTCCTGGCCGGGGAACCAGCTGAGCAGGACCGCGGCCACGTCGTCGCGCCACGGCAGCTCCACCGGGGAGCCGGAGTTGACCACGACGACCGTGTTCGGGTTGGCGGCGGCGACCGCGCGCACCAGGTCGTCCTGGCGGCCGGGCAGCCGCAGGTCCGCCCGGTCGAAGCCCTCGGACTCGACGCGCTCGGTCGTGGCGACCACGACGACCGCCGTGTCGGCGTCACGTGCCGCTTCCACGGCCTCGGCGATCAGCTCGTCCGGGTCGCGCAGCGGGTCCTGGTGGGCGAGGGCGAAGATGATCGCCCGCATCGGGAGGCCCTCGGGCCGTTCGACGACGTAGGTGAGGGAGACGTCGACCGGTTCGCCGGCGGTGAGTTCGGCCTGGGCGTGGGGTGTGGGCTCGCCGAAGAAGGTGATGAAGGGGTCGTCCTTGGCGGGGTTCTGGACGTCGTCGAAGTACGTCGTGCCGCCGATGGTGAGCGTGAAGGTGCCGATGCCCTGGATGCCGAAGGTGTGGAGCCCGCTCTCGCGCGGCCTGAAGGTGCCGGTGAGCTCGACGGTGTGCAGCTGCTCGTAGGTGACGCCCTCGGGCAGGGCCGACGGGCCCATCCACTTGAGCTGGCCGCCCGGGGCGGAGTCGGAGCCGATGACGTTTCCGTCGGCGTCGCGGCAGATCGCGCACAGCTCGAAGCCCGTGTCGAAGACGGAGAGTTCGGTGTCCGGGGCGGCGCCGACGGTGTAGGTCAGGGTGCCCTCGGGAAGGGCGGCGGTGAGGCCGTCGAGCGGGGAGACGATCCGGGACGGGAAGACGGTGGCGGAGCCGCCGCCGAGGACACGGGCGTCGCGGGCGGCGGCGCCGATGAGGGCGACCCTTCCCGGCTTCAGCGGTAGAGCGCTCTGGTTGCGTACGAGGACGAAGGCGCGGCGGGCGATCTCGCGGGCCAGCTCGATGCCCTCGACGGTCTCCGGGAGCTCGGTGACGACCGGCTCGGCGCCTTCCAGGATGCCGACGCGGGCGGCGAGGCGCAGGACATTGCGTACGGCGGTGTCGACCGTGGCCTCGTCGACCTTGCCCTCCCTCACAGCCGCCGCGAGCGCCGAGCCGTACACCGTGTCCGGACCCGGCATGGCGACATCGAGCCCGCCCTCGATGGCACCGACGGTCGACCGGGCGGCCATCCAGTCGGAGACGTTGAAGCCGTCGAAGCCCCATTCGCCGCGCAGGATCTCGTTCACCAGGTAGCGGTGCTCGGTCATCGTCGTGCCGTTGACCGTGTTGTACGCGGTCATGATGCCCCAGGGATGGGCGTTCTCGACGATCGTCTCGAAGGGGGCCAAGTACAGCTCGCGCAGGGCGCGTTCGGCGACCAGGTTGTTCACCGTGAAGCGGTCGGTCTCGGCGTCGTTGGCGACGAAGTGCTTGGCGGTGGTGCCGACGCCGCCGGACTGGACGCCGTTCACATAGCCCACGCCGATCAGGCCGGTGAGGTACGGGTCCTCGCTGTAGGCCTCGAAGTGCCGGCCGCCGAGCGGTGAGCGATGGAGATTGACGGTCGGGGCGAGCAGAACGTGCACGCCCTTGCGGCGGGCCTCCTGGGCGAGCAACACCCCTGCCCTGCGCGCGAGTTCCGGGTCCCAGGTGGCGGCGAGCGCGGTCGGGGACGGCAGGGCGACGGAGGGGTCGTCGGCGGTCCAGCGCACACCGCGGACACCGATCGGGCCGTCCGACATGACCAGGGACTTCAGCCCGATCTCGGGGAGCTCGGGGAGGGTCCACATGTCCTGGCCCGACAGCAGCCGCGTCTTGGCGTCGAGGTCGAGCCTGGCAAGCGCGGCCTCGACGACCGCCTCGCGTGCTGCGTCGGCCTGGGTGCGGGTTCCCGCCATCAGGGTGCCTCCTCGTTGAGTCCGTGACGTCTCCATCTTTCCTCGGCACCCGCGAAGGACTCGAAACCGCGACCATCAACGTTCTGGGACTTCCTCAGGCCCCTGGGCGCTGACGGCTGCCACGACCTCGACCTCGACCAGCGCTTCGGGTTTGAAGAGCCGGGATGCCTCGAAGGTCATGCTGGTGGGCGGCGTGCCGGTGAGGAACTCGCGGCGGACCGCGCCGTATTCGTGCAGCTTGCCGATGTCGGTCAGGTAGGTGCGGATGTTGATGACGTCGGCGAGCGTGGCTCCGTGGGCCCTGAGCAGTGCCTTGATCGCCTCGAAGACACCACGGCTCTGAGCGGCGACGTCGGCTCCGTCGGCGACCTGTCCGGAGACGTACAACAGCGCTCCGCCGCCAGGGAGTTCGACGCGGGCGACCTGGGAGTAGTAGGCGTTGGCGGGCTGCGGCGCTGACGCCGGGTTGTCGAGAGTGACCTTCATGTCCTCGACGCTAGGTTCGGGCCCGTGATGCGACAAGCGAATGTCTAGCATGGCTGTCATGCCGAACTCGCATGATCTGTCCACCATGTGGCTGCGCGTGTTCCTGGAGGTCGCCCGGTACGGCTCGTTCACCGTGGCCGCCCGGACACTCGGCTGGACGCAGTCCGCGGTGTCCCGGCAGGTCTCCTCGCTGGAGGCCGCGCTGGGCGGGGCGCCGCTGTTCGACCGGCTGCCGAGGGGTGTACGGCTGACGGAGGCGGGCCGCGTGCTGGTGCCGCACGCGGAGGCGGTCGTAGCGGCGCTGCACGGTGCCGCGCGTGAGCTGACGGCGCTGCGGGAAGTGGCGGGCGGGCGGCTGCGGTTCGGGGCGTTCGCGACGGCCGACGCGGCGCTGGTGCCCCGGGCGCTGGCCGCGTTCCGCGCCCGCCACCCCGGCGTCCTGCTCACCCGGGAGGAGGGCTTCACGCCGGCCCTCCTGGACCGTCTCACCGCCGGCCACCTCGATCTGGCGGTCGTCTCGACGACGGGCGGCACGCCACTCGACGCATACGAACTCCACCACCTCCTCGACGAGTCCCTGTACGTCGCCGTCCCCGCCGACCATCCCCTGGCACACCATCCGGGCCCCGTCCGCCTCGACCGGCTGGCCGACGCCGACTGGATCTCCGGCGGCCCCCGCCCCGAGGGCACCCTCCTCGACGCGGCCCTGCGCCAGGGCTTCCGCCCCCGCGTCGCCCATGTCGTCGGCGAGTGGACCGCCAAGCTGGGCTACGTCGCCGCGGGCCTCGGCGTGACCCTGGTCCCGGCGCTGGCCGCCGAGTCCGTGCGCCCGGACGTCGCGCTGCTGCCGGTGCTCGACGAGGGGGCTCCGGCGCGGGCGGTGTATGCGGCGACGGTGCGGGGGCAGACGCTGTCACCGGCGGCGGAGGCGTTCATCGGGGTGCTGCGGGACGCGGCGGCCGAGTTGGCCGTCTCCCCTCGCTGATCTACCCATGCCCCCTCCCGTCACGCCATACTGCCGAGCACGCTTCCCCACGGCGACGGAAGGACCTGAACCCCTTGAATTCCATACGTGTTCGGATCGGCGTACTCGGACTCGCCCTGCTGGCGGGCCTCGCGGCCCCGACGACGGCGACGGCGGACACAGCCCCGGCCCCGACGGCCGAGGAGCTGCGGCTGGACAAGGCGCAACCGCAGGAGATCCTCAGGCGGTCCGGATTCGACACGGTGGCGCCGGAGTTCGCGCGAGCGCTCGCGGCGGCGGAGTCGTATGCGCAGGCCCGCCGGACCGTCGTAGGAGAGGGTGCGGCGCTGTGGCGGCTGGCTGTCGCTCGGGCGCAGGGTCGGGCGCCGGCCGGCGGGGATCTGAGCCGGGACGACGACCGGCCGCTGTACTGGGCGCGGCTGGGGATGACGCGGGAAGTGCGCACCTGGGAGCCGGAGTTCGGGCTGAGCGAGGCCCAACGCGCCAAGCTGATCGAGGAGTTGGAGCGGAACTCTCGCGGGCAGACCGCCATCCGGTATCCGCAGGGCAAGGGAATGAAACGGGTTCTGGTCACCGGGTTCGACCCGTTCACGCTGGACCGGGACATCCGGATCTCCAACCCGTCCGGGGCGACCGCGCTGGCCCTCGACGGTACGGTGATCGAGACGGCGGACGGTCCGGCACGGATCGAGACAGCCGTGTTCCCGGTGCGCTGGCGGGACTTCGGGCAGGGGACGGTGGAGCGGACGCTGCGGCCTTACCTCCCGAAGGTCGACCTGTTCACGACCGTGAGCCAGGGCCGGGTCGGGCGGTTCGACGTCGAGCGGACCAACGGAGCGTGGCGGGGCGGCTTCCTGGACAACGAGAACACCGGTACGGCCGAGACCATCCCGGTCACCGACCCGGCCTCGCAGCCGCAGTGGACGACGACCAGCCTGCCGTACGCCGCGATCGTGGCCGCGAACACCGGGCGGTTCCCCGTGTACGACAACACGAGCGTGACCGAGATCCCGGCGGGCGGCACCCAGCCCGTCGTGCGGCCGGACGGGCCGACGCCCGGGTCGACGGCGCGTGCCGGGGGCGGCGGCGACTACCTGTCCAACGAGATCGCCTACCGGGCCACGCTGCTGCGGGACCGGCTGGGGCTGCACGACACGCTGTCGGGCGGGCATGTGCACACGCCGGTGCTGCAGTTCGGCACGGGCAACACCGACCCGGCGACGGGGGCGGTCACCGACCCCGAGTTCGTGCGGAACCGGCTGGACATCATCGGTCAGGTGCGGGCGATCCTGACGGTGGCCGTCAACGGGTGATCACTGACTGATCACTGGGCGATCACTGGGTGACTTGCTCCGCCTCGGGGTCTGCGGCGCCGTCCTCGACGGTCTCCTCGCCGGCCAGGTCGCGGGCCATCAGCGTGGCGCCCGCGACCGCGCCCGGCATCAGGAACACCGCGACGAACGGGACCACGAAGGCCAGCGCGAGGGGCGTGCCGAAGCCCCACACCAGGGTCTTGCGGGAGCGGAGCAGGGTGAGGCGGTCGCGCAGGACGACGCGGCGGCGCTGGAGGGCGACGGAGGTGAGTTCCTCCGTGAGGAAGAAGCCGGTGACGAAGAAGCCGATCACCGGGACGACCGTCTGGCCGACGACCGGGATGAAGCCGCAGGCGAAGAGCAGGATGCCCCAGAGCACGGCCCGCATGAGGACTCTCAGGCTGTCGCGGCCGGAGATCCACAGCTCGCGCCAGAGCGGCAGGCCGGACTCCGGTGCGGTGCCGTCCGGGGAGACGTCCCGGTCGACCTTCTCGGAGAGGTTCTCGTAGAAGGGCTGGCCGATCAGGAGGGTGACCGCGGTGAAGGTGAGGACGGCGAGGAGCAGGCCGAGGGCGAACAGGACGGCGGTGAGGAAGCCGCGGAACAGGCCGAGCCAAGGGCTGGACCAGTCGTCGGCGAAGGGCGTCGCCCACGCCACGAAGTCCTCGCCCCACAGCGCCAGCGAGACCAGCGCCGCCGCATAGAGGACGAGCGTTATCAGCCCCGGGACCAGCCCGAAGCCGTACTGCTTGCCGTGCCGGGCCACCCAGCGTTGGCCCTTCAGCAGGTAGTTGAAGCCCACCCCAAGATCGCGCATGAAGAAAACTCTAGCGGCATGCACTGACAGTGACGGGGTGGGCCGTGGGGAGTGGGCCGGGGGTCAGAAGGGGCGGTCGCCGGCGATGGCGACGCGTTCGGCGACGCGGCGGTGCGAGCCGTAGTCGTTCACCGCGTAGTGCTGTGTGGCGCGGTTGTCCCAGAAGGCGACATCTCCGGGCTGCCAGCGGAACCTCACCTGGTACTCCGGGACGTGCGCCTCCTGGAAGAGACAGCGCAGCAGCCGGTCGCTCTCCTCGCGCTCCATGCCCGTGATCCGGGTGGTGAAGGAGGTGTTGACGAACAGCAGCCGGCGGCCCGTCTCAGGGTGGGTGCGCACCACGGGGTGCTCCACGGGCGGGAACTCGTCCTGGTACGGGGCGAGGCGCTCGGGGCCGTAGAAGCGGGCGAACCCGGGGATGAAGTCGTGCACGGCGGTGGCGCCGTCGATGCGGTCCTTCACGTCCTGCGGCAGGTTGTCGTACGCGGCGGCCATGTCCGCCCATATGGTGTCCCCGCCGAACGGCGGGACCTCGCGCAGCTGGAGCACGGCGCCGAGCGCGGGCCGCTCACGGAAGGTGACGTCGGCGTGCCAGACGTTCTCGAAGGTGGGTGTGGCCGAGCCGCCCTTGTCGAAGCGCACCACGTCCTCGCTGGATCCGCGGGCGAGCAGCGGGTTGGTCTCCAACTCCCCCCAGTTTCGGGCGAAGTCACGCTGCTGCGCGGAGGTGAGGTGCTGGGCACGGAAGAAGAGGACCTTCCACTCCAGCAGGGCGCGGTTCAGCTCCTCACGCAGTGCGGCATCGAGCGGACGCGAGAGGTCGGCGCCTCTCACCTCGGCCCCGATGGTGCACCCCTGAGGCACAAGCTCGAAGTGCTGATACGGCCGTTCCTGCCACCCTTCGGGCAGCCGCCGCAGCGTGCGCGCACCCTCGTACATCCCGCCCGCGGGCACGCGCGCTTCGCGCAGCACCGTCGGTGGTACGGCGGATGGGACGGTCACGGTCATGGAGTCTCTCCTCGTTCGGCTGACGGCCGACGCGAGACACGTGTGCCTTGGAGCGTCGCGAACGAAGGGCGTTGCGCGCGGCGAGCACACGGCTCGGCGGCAACTCGACTAGCGACCGGAGCGTTCGCACCCGGTCCGATCAGGGACACGCAGAGGCCCCGTCGTCGTGTCGAACCGGTTCCCGATCATGCCGACGATTGTGTGGGCCCCCCTTTTGTCCTGTCAATGGCGTGCCGCCCCGGTGACCGGTCACCGGGGCGGGCGCACACTCCCGGCTATCCGAACTGGCCGGGCTGGTAGTCGCCGGCGGGCATCTGGAGCATGACGTTCGCCCGGTTGAAGGTGTTGATGAGGGCGATCGCGCACACCAGGGCGGCCAGCTCCTCCTCGTCGTAGTGCTTGGCGGCGTTCGCCCAGGCCTCGTCCGTGACACCGCCGGCCGCGTCCGCGATGCGGGTGCCCTGCTCCGTCAGCTCCAGCGCGGCCCGCTCGGCCTCGGTGAAGACCGTGGCCTCCCGCCAGGCCGCGACCAGATTGAGACGCTCGGGGGTCTCACCGGCGGCGACGGCGTCCTTGAAGTGCATGTCGGTGCAGAAGCCGCATCCGTTGATCTGGCTGGCACGGAGCTTCACGAGCTCCTGCGTGGCGGCCGGCACTGTCGAGTCCTTGAGCACCGTGTTCGCCGCGGTGATCTGCTTGAAGACCTTCATGATGGTCGGGCTCTTGAAGGCGTCCAGTCGGGCAGTCATGGTGATCTCCTCCGCCGTTTTCGTTGGCTACACAGCTATGACGGAACGACCCCGGCGGGATGTGACATCACCAAATGTGACCTGCGTCTCCCTGCCTCAACCCGCGTCTCAACCCGCCACGGACACGGCCACCACCACCCCGCGATCCGCCGCCGGGGACACCGCCGCCGTCACCCGTACCGCGGCAGCCCGCGCCACCCGCCCCGCGCGCGAAGCCGTGGCCAGCATCAAGGGCTGAACCGACTCCAGGGCGGACACCACCAGTTCCTCCCCGGCGATGAGCACCGGCCGCGCCGCCTTCGTCGTCGCCGCGGCGGCTTCCGTGAGGTCGGCGAGGGGCGGCAGGGCAGCGCGTACGACACCCGCACCCGCGGCGGCCGCACGCTCCGCCAGGGCCACCTGGAGCGGCATCAGCGGGGCCAGCGCGGACGTCAACGCGTCGGCGACACGGCGGAGTTCGGGCGTCGACTCGTTGAGGACGTCGGTCGCCGCCCGGATCAGCGGGGTGAGAGCGAGCAGCACGCCCGCGGCCAGGCCCGCCGCCGCGGGCAGCAGCGGGGACGTCGCCTCGACGAAGTCGCCGAGCGCGGTGGTGAATTCCTCCACCGCGGGCTCCACGGCGTCCAGCACCGGCAGCAGGCTGTCGCTCAGCGCCGCCAGCAGCGCCTGGGCCGGTTCGCTGACCGGGTGCACGGCGAGCGGGGCGCCGCTGGTGCCGAGCCGGGTGAGGGTGTCGACGATGCGGTAGAAGGCCTCCTGGGCCTGCGGGGAGGCGCTGGCCTCGGCGAGTTCGGCGGTGGTCTCGCGCAGGACGCGCAGCACCTCCGCGCCCGAACCGTCCCGTGGGTCGAAGGTGTTGATGGCGATTCTGGTGATGTTCCCGGCCGTGTCCAGGAGTTGGCCGGTGATGTCGGTCGTGCTGCGCGCCATGCGCAGCATCTCGTCCCTGCTGGGGAGCGAAGGGATCGTCGCCATGAACACTCCTCGCGTAAGCGCTCCGCTGGTAGGCGGTGACTCGGCTGCGGGTCTGTCGGGGCTGGTCGCGCCCGCTCGGCGGAGCCGCATATCGATACGGCCTCGCGCCCCTTTGGGGCGCTGCGGAACCGCCAGACCCTCCCAGGGCACACCGCCGGGCCCTCTCAGCATGCCCCGTTCGCCGCGCGCGGGATGCGCCATCCGGGGCATCGGCGACACGGACTCCCTCTTGTTGCCGTTGAGTCGAACAGGTACATCTCGCCGTACCGATCTCAGGAAGCCCGGAGGAGGTACGCGTGCGCACCACGAGAACCGCCCCTGCGAGACCCGTCCTGATCACTGCCCTCACCCTCACCACGGCGGGGTCACTTCTGCTCACCCCCGGCAGCGCCGGGGCCGACACCGAGCCCGTCACCCGCGAGGGCCCCGCCCTCGACCGACAGGCCGCCCTGACCCCGGTGGGCGCGGCCGAACGGGCCCTCGCCGCCACCGTCGGCAGAACCGATTCCGCAAGCGGCTATCCCCGCGAGCAGATCCTCACCCCCGACCCCGAGAACCCCGCCGACAAGTCCATCAAGCTCGGCCTCACCCCGTACCACGCGATCGCCCCGAAGCTCAACGCCCTGCAGTCCCTGGGCGATCGGGTGAGCGTCGAGGTCACGGGCCGCTCGGCAGGCGGGCACCGCCTGTACCTCGTCACGGTCACCGCCCCGGAGTCCGCCCACCAGACCCGCGCCCAGGAGCGGATGCGCGAGCTGATCGCGAAGGCACCCGCAGTCGCCGCCAAGTCCCATGAGATCAAAGCGCGTTACAAGGTCCCGCTGTTCGTGAACAACAACATCCACGGCAACGAGTGGGAGGGCACAGACGCCTCGCTCGGCCTCATCAAACAGCTGGCGACGGCGAACGACACGCGGACCAGGGACCTGCTCTCCCGCTCCCGCCTCTACTTCAACATCACCGCCAACCCGGACGGCCGTATCGCCGGAACCCGCGCCAACGCAGGCGGCTTCGACATGAACCGGGACTTCGTGACCGCCTCGCAGCCCGAGGTGCGCGCGATGCGCCAGATCCAGATCGACAAGCAACCCGCCGTCATGCTCGACCTGCACGGCTACGTCAACGGCACGCTCATCGAGCCCACCACTCCCCCGCACGGCGAGAACTACGAGTACGACCTCTTCCTCAAGAACACCTACGCCAACGCCCTGGGCATGGAGTCGGCAGTCAACGGCCTCGGCTACACACCTGCCAAAGACGGCGTGGAGCCGGCCCAAATCCCCTTCCGTGACCAGGAGGAGGGCTGGGACGACTGGCCGCCCATCTTCACCCCGCAGTACGCGGCCTTCCAGGGCACGGTCGCCGCGCACACCGTGGAGATCCCCCTAGCGGTCAACAACGAGGAATACGACACCCTCCCGACGGCGGAACTGCGCCGCAGGTCCGCGATCAACGTCGACGTGGCGGGCGCCGCCATCCGCGCCACCCTCGACTTCACGCGCACCCACCGCACTTCACTGATCGCCGACCAGATCGAGGTCTTCCGGCGCGGCGCGGCAGGCGAGGCACAGATCCCGGTATCGGAGGAAACGGTCCCAGGAGTCCCCGGCATCGGCCCCGAGGACGTCTACACCACGAACTTCCCCCGCGCATACGTCATCCCCGCAGGACCGTCCCAGCGCTCGGCGACCGCAGCCGCCCGCCTCGTGGACCACCTCCTCGCCAACGACGTCACCGTCACCCGCGCGACCCGCCCCTTCCGGCTCGCAGGAAGGACGTACGCACCGGGCTCCTACGTCATCGACATGCACCAGTCCAAGCGCGGCCTCGCGAACGTCCTCCTCGCCGACGGCACCGACATCAGCGACAAGGTATCGGTGATGTACGACATCTCGGGCTGGAGCCTGGGCCGCCTCTGGGGCGCCACGGTGAAGCCCGCCCAGAGCGGCAGCCTGCCGTACGGCGCACTCCGCACCATCAATAGGGCCACGCCCGTCGCCCACGTAGCCCCCTACGGCCCCCTGCGCCTCCGCCTGGACACCCCCCAGGAGATCGCGGCCCTCAACGACCTCCTCCAGCAGGGCATTTCCATACGTCAGGCCCCGGACGGCAGCGCAATCCTCCCGCCCTCGGCACGCAAGGCGGCAGTCACCGCAGCCCGCACCCACGACGTGACCTTCGAGGCAACGCACACGCGCGGCACCACGGAACTGCGCCGACTCCGCCTGGCCGCCGCCGTCACAGCGGGCGAGCTGTTCGCGCTCCGGGAGATGAACTTCGAGGTCACGCCCGTCTCCACGGCCGTACTGAACGCGGGCTTCGACTGGTCGAAAACTGACGCCCTGTTCGTCTCGGCCGGACTGTCCTACGACGCCCTGAATCCGGCGGCCCGCAAGGCGCTGGACACCTTCCTCACCCACCACGGCGGGCTGGTCGGCCGAGGCGCCACCGGCGCGGACCTCACCTCCGCGACCGGGCTGCTGGCCGCCAAGCCGGTCGAGGGCAACGGGGACGCCAACGGCGTGGTGCGAGTCGTCAACAGGGGCGGGCGGATCACCGGCGGAGCTGCGGACCACAGCTTCGTGTACGCGCCCGTCTGGTTCACCGACCTCGGACCCGAAGTGCGGGTGGAGCAGTCATACACGACCGGTAATCCACTGCTCTCCGGGCACTGGAGGCCATTGGAGGACGGCAGTGGCGGTCCGGGGGCAGCGGCCGGGCAGGCCTCGGTCGTCAGCGGTCCAGGTGCCGTGCTGTTCGGCACCGAACCCCTCTTCCGGGATCATCCGAAGGGGCAATTCGCGCAGGTGGCACGGGCATTGTTCACCGTGGCGCAGGCGAGTCAGGAGAGTGGTGGATGACGACGAAGGAGATCCACGGCACCGTGGCGGACGGTTTCGACGCAGTGCGCGACGAATTCGCCGCGTTCGTGGCAAGCGAACGGGACGACTACGAGGGCCAGTTGTGCGCGTACGTCCACGGCCGCAGAGTCGTCGACCTGTGGACCGGCGACGGCGCCGACGCCACTTCCCTCTACGGCGTGTACTCGTCCACCAAGGGCGCCGCCCACCTCGTGGTCGCGCTGCTCGTGCAGGACGGCACGCTGGAACTCGACCGCAAAGTGACCTACTACTGGCCGGAGTTCAGCGCCGAAGGCAAGTCCAACCTCACCCTGCGCGACCTGGTGACCCACCGGGCCGGCTTGATCGGCCTCGACACCGGCTTCTCCCTCGACGAGCTGGCCGACGACCGCATGATCGCCGAACGACTCGCGGACCAACGCCCGTTCTGGCGCCCCGGCACCGCCTTCGGCTACCACGCCCTCGTCATCGGCGCCCTCACCGGCGAGGTGGCACGCCGCGCGACGGGACACACCCTCCAGGAACTGTTCGAGGAACGCGTACGCGCCCCGTACGCCCTCGACTTCCACCTGGGGCTCCCGCAGCCACTCGACCCCCGCTTCCGCTCTGCGCAACCCATGCTGCCGACCCCGAAGCAACAGGCCGTACTGGACGCGGCCCCCACCGGCCCGCACACCCTCACGTCGATCGCGTTCAACGCCCATGTCCCGAACGCCGGCGAATTCACCGACTTCGCCAACTCCCGCACCGTACGCGCCAAGGGCCAGGCTTCAGCGGGCGGCGTGGCATCCGCGCGCGGCCTGGCCGGCATGTACGCGGCGGCCATCAGCGAGATGAACGACCGCCCACCCCTACTCAAGCCGGACACCACAGCCGAGGTAGGCCAGATCCACTCCATCGGCTACGACCTGGTCGCCCGAACCCACCGCTCCTACGGCCTCGGCTTCCAGGCCACCGCCGACACCTGGTACCCCTTCCTGGGCGCCGGCGCCTTCGGCCACAGCGGCGCCCCCGGCTCCCAGGCCTTCGCCGACCCCCGCAGCGGCCTGGCCTACGGCTACACCCGACGCCGGTTCGCCTACCCGGGCGGAGCAGCACCGGAGAACGAACGGTTCGTAAGGGCCGCCCACACATCAGCACTGGCGACCTGACCGCAAGCAAGAGCAGAGGGCAAGGGCCCACCAACCAGCACTGGTCCAACGCGCCGGCCGCGAGGGAGCCGTAGGGGGCGCGGCGGGGGTGGGGGGG